>DATFWZ010000304.1:0-5975 GCA_035258765.1 Gemmataceae bacterium | reverse complement strand
ACCGCCGGGCGCATCCGGGCGCTGATCCGCCCGGCGGCCGAGGGCACTGTCGATGAACGGCTACGGCAGCGCCTACGGCGAAGTGGCGACTCCGGACCGCTGCGAGAGAAGGTGACGGCTGTCGCCGGCGACATCCGCCGGCCGAATTGGGGCCTGACCGCGAACGATGCGATTGACGTGTTCCGGGAGGTGGACATCATCATCCACAGTGCCGCGGACACGTCATTCGCGCTGAGCCCCGAGACGGGCACCACGAACGTCGAAAGTGTGCGCCACCTCATTGATCTCGCCGGCCGATGTCCGCGCCGGCCGCTGATCGTCTACATGGGTACCGCGACCAATGTGGGTGACGTGTCACACCGAGTCGTGTCCGAAGAGGACGGCTGCCAGCCCAACCGCCAGCACCACAACGAGTACACGCATTCGAAGGCCATCGCCGAGGACTTGCTCAGGGCAAGCGGCCTGCCGGTGCTTACCCTCCGACCGACCATCGTCCTCAGTGCCGGGCTGGCCGACCCGGTGTTCGCCCGACAAATCCTCTGGTGCGTCCCGCTGACGCGGGTCTTCCGGGCGCTCCCGGTCGATCCCGCGGCCTTGGTTGATCTCGTGGATGTGGGCTTCGTCGCCGACGCGACCGTCAGACTACTCGAACATCCCGCCCGAGCGCACGATTGCTATCACCTGTCGGCCGGCCCAGGCGGCGCGGCGACCATCGGAGAGCTGACGCAGGTCGTCAACCACCACTACCGGCGCCGCTCCCCGCTGCGCCTCAGTGCCCTGGCGGGCTGGTCGCGGGCGGACTACCGAACCTGTATTTCGACCCCATTGCAACGCCGGATCTTCAGTTCGCTCCGGCTTTACTTGCCGTTCGTCAACATGAACGTCGTCTTCGACAACGCCCGATTGCGAGCTGACCTCGGAGGGCAGATGCCCCCGTTGCGGCCGCCTCACGATTACCTCGGCGAGCTGGTGAATCTGATCGGTACGAAAGCCGCACTTCGCGAGGCCGTCCTGCCGTGAGCACGAGCGGGATCGTCAGACGGCTCGAAAGACCGCACAACTGTTGCTGCCACCGAACCCAAACGAGTTGGACACGGCGACTCGCACGTCGCCCTCCCGGGCCGTGTGCGGGACGTGACAGAGCTCGCATTCGGGGTCCGGGTCGTCCAGGTTGATTGTTGGGGGAATCGCACGGCAGCGGAACGTCGCCAGGCAGGCGACCGCCTCCACCGCCGCCGCCGCCGTCAACAGATGCCCGGTCATGCTCTTGGTCGAGCTGACCGGCACCTTCCGATAACCCCGACCAAACACTTCGCGCAGCCCGCGTGCCTCCGCGACGTCACCGACGGGGGTGCTCGTTCCGTGCGCGTTCACGTAGTGTACGTCGTCCGGCGCGACGCGGGCGACGGTGAGCGCGTTGCGCACGGCTACGACTGCTTGAGCCGGATCCGGGCATGGGATCACGGGGTGGTGCGCGTCATTGCTGAGCCCCACACCGGCCAGTTCACCGTAAACTTGAGCCCCCCGTCGCCGGGCCGAGCTGGCCGCCTCCAGGACCAACACCGCCCCACCCTCACCAAGCACGAATCCGTCGCGGTCCCGGTCAAACGGGCGACACGCACGGGTCGGGTTGTCGTTCCGCCGGGACAGGGCTCGCAAGTTGCCGAAGCCGGCCAGCACAACGGGGGTCAGGCCGACTTCGCACGCCCCGGCCAGGCAGACGTCACACCAGCCCAGCTGGATCCATCTCCGTGCAAGTGACAGGGCATAGTTCCCGCTGGAGCACGCGGTGGAGACAGTCGCCGTTGGTCCGGAAAGGTGGATTGTCTTGGCCAGGAGCGGGACTAATGGTCGCCGGTCGTGGGCCGGGTCGCAGTAGACACCGGCGGGCCGCCCGTGGGCGTCGTTTTCCCAGCTCCAGGCGAACTCTGCCCCCGTACTGAAAACCAGCCCGATCCGAAGGCGGTCGCGATGGTCCCACAGCCCCGAGTCCCGCAGCGCGGCAACGACAGTCCAGCCGCCCAATTGTTCCAGCCGTGTCCACTCGGCGAAGACGTCCGGGATCCCGGCCGCCCGTGGAATCGGTCCGAGGGCAGCACCAATCTGACTCGGGTGCTGAGACACATCGAACGTGGTCACCCGATCGATTGCCGACCGCCCGGCCAACAAGCCGTCGGCGACGGCGTCGAATGACCACCCGTGCGGCGTTCCGACTCCCACCCCGGTGATCCAAACCGGTTCGGTCACGTCACGCCTCCCGGGCCATTCGCCTGATCGTCTCCATCACGTCGGCGTCAGTCGGGCCGCCCTGGACCCACACGATCGCCGCAGCCATCGCCTCGGCCTTCGCCAGATCGGTAGCGAGCGTTTCACACGACCAGCCTGCCCAGACCAGCCAAGCCCCGGGCAGGTCCCCACCGGCCAGCCAGCCCGCGGCCGCCCGGAGTACGTCGTCCTCGGTGTGGACCGTGCCGCCGACCCCGGCCGAGGGCCCGTGAAGTCCGAGCGCCTGCGCGATGAGGCCGGGGGCCGAGTGCAAAAGGCAGTGCGGGATGAAATGCGGGGTCACGCCCCACGCCCCGCGCTCCCGGAAGCGAGTCAGTGTCTCGGCCATCCGGCGGCGCCCGGGGATCCGCACGGACGCGACCACGCCCCAGTCCTGGGTCGGGTGTGGTAACGCGGCGGCCGCCTGTCGTACCGCGTCGAGGGCAGCTAGCGTCAACTCGTCACATTGCTTCAGGACGGCGGACGAGAGTGTCTCGGGGAACGCAGCAGCCAGCCGTTCGCGAAGGTTCGGCAGATCGACGGCCATGACGTCGACCCGAGCCGATCGTAAGACCCGGCCGGTCACGCCGGGCGCCAGCGTCACTAGATCGGGGCAGACAGACACGCGGACGGCCCATTGGGTGCAAGCGCTCGGATGGGAAGGTGGCCAATTCGGGCGATGATGTCAACCCGAAGCGGGGCCGGTCGCGCATGAACGCGGCGACCGTCGCTGTCGCATACAGATGACCCGGACTGCCCTGATGCCCCGAGTCCGGGCGGCAACCTTGGCCTTGCCGGCCGGGAGATTGCAGCTATCGTCGGGGAACCCTTGACCGCACGCGCGACCAGGCATGAGCCCCACACGCGGCCTCGCGGCCTCGCTCGCTCTGGTCATCGGGGCGATAGCGGCCCGCGGTGAATCCGATCCGACGACCGGCCCGACCGGCGATCTGCCGGCCGCCCTGATCGCCACGCTGGAGGCCCTCGGGGCGAGTAGCGGCGTACCGGATGGGGTGGGCGCGACTTGGGAGCCGCCCCGCCCGGTGGCGGCCCAGCCGAGTACGCTCTCGCTTTTCGACCTTCATGTCGGTCTTACCGTCCCGGTCCAACACTCGGCTGAGCAAGGAGTCTTCTGCGTAGCTTCGGTCCGTGCGCTGTTTGCTGACGGCGCGGCCCGCCTTCCCGACGATCGAGTCCCCTTCCCAGACTCGCTTTGGGACATGCAAGCGGGCGGGGCATACGTCCGCCGGCTCGGCGACGGGCAGAGTCTGGGGGTGTGTTTGTCCGCCGGGTCGGCCAGCGACCGCCCGTTCCACTCCATACACGAGGCGATCGTCTCCGCGTTCGCCTTTTGGCGGACGGAGCCCATGGCCGGCCACGCCTGGATCTTCTACGTGGTCAGCGTGACGAACGGGCAGGTGGGGCGAAACGTTCCGATCCCCGGGGTCGCTTATGAGTTCCAGACGGAACAACTCAAGGGGGTCGTCGGCCTCCCATTCCTGAACGTTGTTTACCGCCCGCTCGACGCGCTCGAACTGAACCTCGATTACGCGGCGATCACCGATGTTCGCTGCCGGGCCAACGTCCTGGTAACCGAAGGCGTCAAGCTGTTCGGCGGGTTTGATTGGGACAGCGAAAGTTGGTTCCGGGCGGGGCGCCCGGACCACCGGGAACAAACGTATTGGTACGAGAAGCGACTCGAAGGCGGAGCCACCTGGGCCGAGTGGGCGCACGTCCAACTCGAGGTCGCGGGCGGGTACGCGTTCGATCGGTATTTCCTTGAAGACCGTGGCTTCTCTCTCGGCGGTCGCAACCACATCGGCCTGGCCGCCGGCCCTTTTGTCCGGTTGCAAATCGAATTGAGGTTCTAGCCGACGCGATAACAACGTCGTCGTCGGCCACCGCTCGCCCGAGTTCGTCTGCTCAACCGCCGACCATCACGAACGCGCGCCGACCAGCGAATTGGGCACTCCGGGGGGGCTGGACGGCATAGGCATCGATCCGACGACGGAATTAGGAAGAAATTAAGATCGGCACAGCCGTTGCTCGTCGCAATGGAGATACCAGTCCGCGCGAACGCGTCTCGCGCACCTGGGTGACTGCCGACCACGGCACGTTACACAGACGGCCCTCCGAAGGGCACTGACTCCCGAGCTCAAGGACGAGCTTCCGGAATGACTCAACCGCACATCCACTCAACAACACGAGCGATTTCGTCGCCATGGCGACGACCGCGTCCGCCGTCCCCCAAGGAGGTAGACTCTTGCGCGCTTGCTTTTTGTTAGTGGTCGCCTTCGGCCTCGCACTCGCCGGGCGGTCCACGGCCGATGAGGCGCGAACGTTCCAGGTCCTGGTCGAAGGGAAGCCGGCCGGTCATTTTCAGGTGCGCATCGCCGACAAGGACGGGGCGACCGAGTGCCGCGCGGTCGCCCGGGTTGAAGTCAAAACGCTTGTCGGCACATTTCGGTATTCGCTCGAATCGCAGGAGGTCTGGCGCGACGGGCGGCTGGTCGGGCTCCGAACGGTCGCGGACGACGACGGGACCAAGCACGACGTTAACCTGACGACCGACGGCGCGGTCGCCACGCTGCGGGCGGACGGCAAGGAGACAAAGGGGCGTGGGGCCGTCTGGCCCACCACTTACTGGCGGCTGCCGCCGGGGGCCGAAAAGGGCGGGCCGGTCACGCTACTGGACTCGGACACGGGCAAGCTCATTCCGGCAAAGCTGGAGCAACTCGGGGCCGACAAGGTCCGGTTCCTGGGGAAGGAGCAGGCGGCCACGAAGTATCGAGTGTCGGGCGGGGTTGACGTGACGCTTTGGTACGACGCCGGCGGCCGGCTGGTCCGGGAGACTTTCGTGGAGAGTGGACACCGGACCGTCCTGGAACTGACCGAACAAACCGACAAGTGACGGTCGATCCACTCGCCCATTCGCGAACGGAGAGTCGGCATGACGGAGCGGGAGGAAATTCTTGCCAAGCTCGGCGATATTCTGGCCACGGAAATGGGCACGCCGGCGGAGGCCGTTCGCGTGTCGGAGGACGTGTCCATTCGCGACGGGCTGATGATTGATTCAGTTGACCTCGTCGGTGTAGTCATGCGGATCGAGGAGCACTACCGAATCCGCCTGACGCACGACGACCTGGCCCGAGTGGCGACCGTGGGCCAAATGGTCGATGTGATTGAGTCGAAGCGATCGGCCAGCGCGATCGTCGCTTAGTTTGGCCTCGAAGTACCCGGTCGGAGTTTCACCGTAGTCGAGATTGCCGATAGTGTGACGGAGTGGGCTGTAATCGGCCACTGGCGCTGGTTACCACTCTCGCTCGTCAGTCTAGAGTTGTCTCAGCCGGGGATCGCTCCCCGGCTCATTCCGATAATCGGCGTCCCGACGCAGCGGTGGTCGACGCGCCGGTGCGATTCGTAAATCGGCGCCTTCCTCCCATGATCAGAATCGCGGCGGGCGGAGCGGCCGGACTCGGCTGGCGGCCGGACATTGGGACGCCTGACTGGGGCGGGAATGAAGTGAAGGTATCCGGCAACCGTAAGACGGCCCTGAACGCCAGAAGAACTCCGGTTCGAATTGCCGCCAAGATTCCGGCGGGCACGCCCACGACGGGCAACGGTCATGCAACGGCAGCCTCTGCCCGGGTCACCGGGTGACAGGTGCAGCGGCCTCGGCGGTACAGACCCAGGCGGTGCAGGAGGGCTTT
>DATFWZ010000303.1:0-3026 GCA_035258765.1 Gemmataceae bacterium | reverse complement strand
CTCCGCAGAGCCTCCGCGTTGCGGCGAACGAGGGCGCGATTGAACGAAGAATCGTGGGCTGTGGGGCTCTCCTTTTTCCCCTCTTCCCCTTCACCCTCCCGACGGCCGTCTCTATGTTGAAAGGTTCCCGGAGGTCCGAGTCATGGCCAAGAAAGCCAAAGACGCGCGGTCGTACGTCAAGATTGTCAGCTCCGAGAGCGATCACTGCTACTTCGTCCAGAAGAACCGGAACAACACCAAGGGCCGGCTGGAGCTGCGGAAGTACGACCCGACCCTGCGCAAGCACGTGATGTATAAGGAAAGTAAGTAGCCGAGCCAGCCATGCACATACGCGTCAACGACATCGTCGAGGTGATCGCCGGCGACGACAAGGGCAAGCGCGGTAAGGTCCTCCGCGTGAACCGCGAGAACAACAAGGTCACGGTCCACGGCATCAACCTGGTGTACCGGCACCTGAAGCCGAGCCGGAACAACCCCCAGGGCGGGCGGCTCTCCAAGGAGATGCCGATGAGCGCGTCCAACGTCATGCTCATCGACCCGACGACGAACAAGCCGACCCGGGTCGGCACCCGGTACACGGCGGACGGGACCAAGGAGCTCTACGCGAAGCAGAGCGGGACCATGATCCGGGTGCTGTCGAAATCGAACCCGAAGTACGCGAAGAAGAAGTGAGCCGGGCCATGAAGAAAGACATCCACCCGCAGTACCGCGAGGTCGTATTCCTCGACGCGGCCGCGAACTTCTCGTTCCTGACGCGGTCCACGGTGAAAACCAACCAGACGATCCAGTGGCAGGACGGCAAGACGTACCCGCTGGTGCGGCTGGACATCTCCAGCGCGTCGCACCCGTTCTTCACCGGCAAGATGAAGCTGGTGGACTCGACCGGTCAGATCGAGCGCTTCCGCAAGCGGTTCGGCGATACGAAGAAGTCGGCGGAAAAGAAGTAGTTGAAATTGCCGCTTGCGGCTTCGCCATGGCGAAGCCGCAAGCGGCTCTTCTCACGGCCGGTAGGCGTTGACTGCTTGCCGGGCCGGTCCCTGCACCCTCTCGAGTAACGAGCTAATCAAGCGCGGCGCCGGCCGGCCGGCCAGCTCGAGATCGCGGCCCTTCTCAAACTCCGCCTCCGCCCCCTTCTTGTCATCGGTCACCCACAAGGTCAGTCCGAGCAGGTAGTGGTACCGGGCGTCGTCCGGGCTGAAGGTAATGGCCTTGCGGAAGTGCGACTCGGCGGCGCCGTACTGGCCGCCGTAGTAGGCCCGCAGGCCGTCGCCGAACGCCCGGTCGGCCAGCTTGCCCGGCTCGGGCTTCGGAATCGGGCCGACGAGGGTCGCGCCGGGCGGTCGGATCGCGACGGCGAGCTCCTTGACAGCTTCGAGGTCGCGGGCCAGCCGGGTGTTCTCGTCGCGGAGCTTCGCGGTCTCGCTCGTCAGCCGCTCGCCCGCGGACTTGAGGTCCGCGTTGAGCTTATCGGCCTCGGCCTGGAGGGCCTGGGCCTTCTTGGCGGCGTCGGCCTCCTTTGCCTTCGCGGCAGTGAGGTCAGTTTTGGCCTTCGCCTCGTCCGCGCGGGCCTTGGCCAGCTCGTCCCGGAGGCTCGCGGTCGCGTCGGTGTTCGCGGCCTTGAGGGCATCGTCCAGACCCTTGACCAGCGCGGCCGAGTCGGGTTTGTCGCCAACAAACTTGGCCTTGGCGAGTCGCTCGCCGACGGATTTGACGATGGCGTCACTGGTCTCGCGGCCCTTGACGGCCTCCGTGGCCGCCCGCTGGGCGTCGTCGGCCGATTTGGCCGCGTCATCCGCCTTCTTCACGGCCTCGGCCAGCTTGGCGGACGTGGCCTTCTCCTTCGCCTCGGCGGCGGTCACGGCGGCGACCAACTTCTTGACCCCGTCCTCTGGCCTGACCGCGTCGAAGCCCGCGTCCTTAAGCGCCTTGGTCAGCGCAGCCAGGGCCGGGTCAGCAGCGCTGCGGGCTTTCACCAGTTCGGCCTTGGCGTCTAGGGCCTCCTTGCGTGCCCTGTCCAGCTCGTTCTTGGCGGCGGTCGCCTCGGCCCGGGCCGTGTTGGCCCTGTTCGCCAGGACGCGGATCCCTTCGTCCGTGTTGTCCGGGTTTGCCACCCCGGCGCCGGACAGGGAATTACGGACGGAGGCCATGAACAGGTCGGCCCGCGTTTGCGTATTGCGGGCTTCGGCCTTGGCGGCGTCGGCCTCCTTGCGGAGGCGGTCGATCTCCGTGGCGGTTTCCGCGGGCGCGGCGCCACGACCCGGCAGGATGCCGGCGAAGTAGGCGGCGAGCACGCCGCCGGCGCCGATCAACAGGCCGATGGCCGCTCCGCGGAACATGTGCTCGCGCCCGCGGCTCGGGGGTGGGGCCTTCTCGCGGCGGGCCGGACGCGGGGGCGGGGCTTCGTCCCTCTCCGGCCTGGCGTCGTCGCGCCGGCGCGCATCGAGGGCGGCGGCCAGGACCGCCTGGTTGGCCTCGAGCTTCCCGCGCTGGTAGACCATCGAGCTGTCCGCCTCGCTCTCGGCGGGCGGGAGGCTCAGGTCGATCTCGTGCTCGGAGGCCTGGGCGGCGTGGGCCACGTCGGACGGCCCGCTCAATGCGATGTCGAATTCCGACCCGGAGAAACTCGGCCGGCTGCTGAGGTCCACCGACGACGATTCCATGATCTCGGACCGTCGGTGTGCCTCCTCGAGGGCCCGCTCCGAGATCTCCAGGCTGCCGGAGTCGGAAATGCTCGGCGGGACCGCGGCCGCCTCGGCATAGAGGTCCACCGCATCGTCGGAGCTGATTCCCGAGGCCGGCCCGGCCAGGTCGAGCGGATCCGCAGGCGGCGGGGGCGGCCAATCGGCCCCCGACCCGGTGCCCGGCACTGGCGTGGCCCGCACCGGCATGTCGAAACCCGGGTGCGTCGGCACTGGTGGGAGCCCGGTCGCCCCGGCCGTGGCCATCGTCGGCTTTTGCGGTTGGAACGGGGGCTCCGAATGGCCGAAGTCGAGGACGCCGCTGGTCGATCGGGGCTCGCTCGACTT
>DATFWZ010000302.1:0-9981 GCA_035258765.1 Gemmataceae bacterium | reverse complement strand
AAGGTGACTTGCCCGCCCTTCACTTTCACTTCCTTGAGCTTGAATCCCCCCGCCCCGACGGGGTATTTGACCGGCGCTGCCTTCGGCGCGGGTTTGTCTGCCGGTTCCTTCGGTCCCGCCGACGGCGGCGGCCGATCAGGTGACTTGGTCTCTCGGTCCTGGAGAACGAAGCGGATCGCCGCGGCGCCTGCCCCGATCGCAACAATCGCTAGAATCGCGATCGCAGCGACTTTCAACCGGCCGAGCCACATGACTCGTAGGATCTCTTCGGTCAAGGCGACGACGGCAGGCGGAGCGCTGTGAGCGGCCGCCGCTCCGATCACTCGAATGGTGGACATGACCAGGTCCGGTGAAAAACCAGGCGACCGCGAGACCCGCGAAAGCACGACACCAATTGCTGCCGACGCGACGTGAACACCCCGCCTGGCTAGCCGCTGGCCGAGCATGTGTCGGCCCCGGGCCAGTCGGCCGGCGACCGTGCCTTCCGGCCAGCCGAGTTCGCCGGCCGCCTCTGTCCGCGTCCGGCCTTGTAGGTCGCACAGGACGATCGGGGTCCGGTAGCGCGCTGGTAGCCGGGCGAGCGCATCGTCGAGGACGGCTCGGAGATCAGGTTCGACGACCTGGGTTGGGGCGGCGGGCTCGGGCGGGTTGGGCACGTGTCGTTCCCTCCGCCTCCGGCGCGCGGCGGTCGCCCGGGCCTTGAGCGCCGTCTGCCGCGCGACGCCGTAGAGCCAGTTCGCCAGCAGCTCTCGGGACCGGATCGACCTGGCCCGGCGGACCAGGACCAGGAACGTGGCCTGAAAGGCGTCCTCGGCGTCGTGGTGGTCGCCGAGAATCCGCCGGCACACGCCCCACACCATCGGCCCGTGGCGACGGACCAGCGACGTGAGCGCGGCCTCGTCGCGGCTGGCGACGTAGGCGCTCAGGAGCTGTCCGTCCGTCAGCTCGCCCCCCACGGACGGGAGGATCGCCCGCCGCAGGTGTCGATTCACTTCCGTCTCCGCGTTCATGTCGATCCCCGGCTTCTCGCTTCGGCGCCCGCCTAAGATTGACTACCCGCACACCGCGGGCCTGATACACTTTTTTCCCGGATTGGGCGGAGGCCGGTTCATGTCGTTCCACTCGTGCTGGGTATTGAAGCCGAAACCCGGCGAGCCGTTCCTGCCGCAGGACGAAGTGCTTGACCGGCTCGCGATTGCTTTCCCGGTCGCCGAGTTCGACGCGGAGGGCGCCCGCGCCGGGGCCGCCAAGCGTCTCGAAATTCTGGAGAAGCTGGGCGCCCCGGAAGTGATCCTCGACAGTTACCGAGGCACCCCGCCGGTCGGTTGCCGGATCGCGGAGGCGGCGGACGCGCCATACTCCCTGGAATTCCACGTGTGGCCGGACCAGGCGATAATGGTGAGCTTCGCCAACGAGCCGCACTTCAAGGCCTGTTTCTTCCTGCTCGACGATATGGCGGAACTGCTCGGGTACGAGCTGGAGGAGGATACGGAGGTGTCGTGAGGCGTGACATCCGCCTTTCCGAGAAAATCCACTTCGCACGCGATAGATTCCCACCACCGCGGCATAGATACTGGCGGTGACCCGTCCCCGGGGGCCGCATGACCGACTTGCCGCATACTCGCCACAGTCTGCTCGTCCGGCTCAAGGACCCGGCCGACGCCGCGGCGTGGCGCACCTTCGTCGATGTCTACGGCCCGGCCGTGTTCGCCTTCGCCCGGCGCAACGGACTTCAGCCCGCCGACGCGGCGGACCTGACCCAGGACGTCTGCCGAAGCGTGGCCACCACGATGCGGTCGTTCGACTACGACCCGGACCGGGGGCGATTCCGTGGCTGGTTATTTTCGGTCGTGCGCAACCAGTTGAAGATGTTCCGGCGGGCCCGGGGCCGGCACGCCCGAACGACGGGCGGTGCTGAGCCACTCCCAGAAGTACCGGACGCGTCTGCGGCCGAGACCTGGGACCTCGAGTGCCGGCGACGCCTGTTTGCCTGGGCATGCGACCGCGTCCGGCCGACGGTGTCCGCGGCGACGTGGATGGCGTTCTGGCGCACGGCGGTGGACGACGCGAGCGGTGCGGCGGTGGGCCACGAGACGGGACTAAGCCCGGCGGCAGTCTACCTCGCCAAGAGTCGGGTGCTGGCGAAGCTGCGGCGGGTCGTGGCGGAAGTCGAAGAGGAGTGAGGGAGAATCATCATGGTGCAACTCGCATGTCCCGACGCCTCGCGGTGGCAGGCCCTCCTGGCCGATTCCGCCGGAGCCGACGAGGCAGCCGAACTCGAAGCTCACTTGTCCGGTTGTTCGCGCTGTCGCGGCGTCCTCGACGAGTTGGCCATCGGCTCGTCCGGGTGGCTTCGCGACGCGGGGCGGTTGGCCGCGCCGACCGATCCCGCGACCGCAACCGATGACCCGGAGCTGACAAAGACCCTATCCCGCCTCCGCGACGCCGGGCCGGACGGGGAGTCGGCCGTGCCGCTCGACTTCCTGACCCACTCCGATCAGCCGGGGATTCTCGGCACGCTCGGCCGCTACCAGGTGCTCGACGTGATCGGCCGCGGCGCATGCGGGATTGTCGTGAAGGCCCTCGACCCGGACCTGCTGCGGCCGGTCGCCATCAAGGTCATGGCCCCGCACCTGTCCCACAACGGGACTGCTCGTCAACGGTTCCTGCGCGAGGCCCGGGCCGCTGCGGCCGTGAGTCACGACCACGTCGTCACCATCCATGCGATCGAGTCATCCGACCGGCCGTATCTGGTCATGGAGTACGTGACCGGCGTCTCCCTCCAGGGCCGCCTCGACCGCGACGGCCCACTCGCTCCGCGAGACATTGCCCGGATCGGGCTGCAAACGGCCAACGGGCTGGCCGCGGCGCATGCCATGGGGCTCATCCATCGCGACATCAAGCCGGCAAACATCCTGCTCGAGAACGGCGTCGAACGCGTGAAGATCACGGATTTCGGCCTCGCCCGGGCGGCCGACGACGCGAGCCTGACCGCTTCGGGCACCGCCGCGGGGACGCCGCTCTACATGAGCCCCGAACAGGCCCGGGGCGAGACGGTCGATCACCGCAGCGACTTGTTCAGCCTGGGCAGTGTTCTGTACACGCTCACCACCGGGTTCCCGCCGTTCCGGGCCGGGACGATGATGGGCGTGCTCAATCGCATTTCCAACGACCCGCCGCGGCCGATCCGGGAGACCATCCCGGACTTCCCGGCCGCCCTGGAGACGATCATTATGCAACTGCTGGAGAAGGACCCGTCCAAGCGGTTCCAGGTGGCGGCCGACGTGGCCATTCGCCTGACCGCGTTCCTCAACGACCCGCAGCCGGCGCCTCCCCGGACTGACCCACCGCCGGCGCCTCCCCGCGAAGCCGACGACCAGGAGCGGGGCGACCCCCAATCGCCGCGCGGTTGGTGGCACTTCCTCCTGCCGATCCTGGGCGCGATTTTCGTCGTCGGCGCGGTGCTCACATTCCATACGCGGAAGGGGACGCTGATTGTCGAGGTGGACGACCCGGATGTGAAGGTGAGGCTGGACGGGGACAACGGGGACGAGTTGATGATCACAGGTGCCGGGACGCAAGAAGTGCGACTCAAGCTCGGAACATACCGGGTCTCGGCCAACAAGGACGGGAAGGCAGCGAAGGTCAGCCAGGACGTCGTGACGATCACGAAGAATGGCAAGCCGATTGTGACGGTCAAGGTCGAACCGCCAGCGGAACTGCCGATCGTGTTCCCAAAGACGACGGTCCCGGGCGGCCAGTCGCCGAGTTCGCCGAAGGGCTATACGATTCTGCTGGACAAGCGGAACGAGGAACCTGACGAACTGCAGAGGCGGCTCGCAAAGGAATTCCAGACCCTCACCGATCGAGTTGCGAAATCGGCCGCGGGGCGAGTGCTCCTCACCAATCTGCCGGGGGTCGACCCGGACAAGGCGACGGCCGGTTTGTCCAAGGACGACGCGTTCACCGCCAGGCGCCTTCTGTCCCTGCGCGACCAATTCGGGCTGCTCGTGCCGAAGGCGCAGCAAGAATTGTCGAGGTGGGAGAAGGCCAAGCTGGCGCTGAGCACAGCCAAAGAGCGGTACAACGCCGGGACGATTACCGCCAATGAGCTAGAGGCGGCCCGGCTCGACGTGTCCGCGTCCGAGCGGGCCCTCGAGACGGCCAATGGCACGATGAACGGGATCGTCGCCGACTTGCACAAGATCGCCGACGAACTGGCCGCCCCGGCGGACACGCCCGAGGCGGCCTTTCGCAAGGTCATGCGCGAATACGACGCCCTCGCGCTTCGGCTGGCGAAGACGTCTGTCGGCCGACTGCTGGCCACGATCCCGACCACCCGCAAATGGACGGAGGGGGACGTGGAGAGGGGGGTGGGGTCGGACCCTGTGAAAACCGATCGGGGCAACAAGCTCCTGACATTCCGCGATCAAATCTTGGCCCAGGCGAGCCGGGCGGAAACGGCGATCAACGAGCGCGCCAATCGCATGCACTCGAGAGCCACGAAAAAGAAAGAGGACTTGATCCCGAACATCGACGAGGAGATCGCCAAAAACGAGCAGGACATCCGTTTTCGGACCGCTGCGATCCACAGCCTGCTCGACGACCTGAAGAAGCTGGCCGACGAGATCGACCCGCCGGCGCCGAAGAATTGAGCCGCCTGTCGTAGCCGCAGGCGACCCGCTTGCCGAGTCGCGCTTGCAAGTGGGCCGCTGGCGGCTAGGCAAGACCCATCTTCCCATCCCTGTTCCACTTGCGCCCAATCTCGGTGCCTGCCGGAAAATCCCCTCCCTCGCAGCGCCGGAAACCCCGGTCCGCTTGTCCTGTTGTTAAAATCCCATTGCGCCGCCAGCGAATGACGCTTTGTCCAGCGACCGCGACCGAGGGGCGGACCATGAAGTTCACCTACCGATGGGGCCAACGCCCGCTCGACGGCTTCACCATCAAGCGGGGCCTCGGCCAGGGCGGGTTTGGCGAGGTGTACTTCGCCGTCTCCGACGGCGGCAAAGAAGTTGCGCTCAAGCTCCTCGTCCGCGGCCGCACCGACACCGAGCTCCGCGGCATCAGCAACTGCCTGAACTTCAAACACCCCAACCTCGTCCACCTTTACGACCTCAAGACCGACGAGCGCGGCGACCATTGGCTCGTAATGGAGTACGTTCACGGCGAGTCGCTTTCGGCCGTCCTCAACCGCAACTGCAGGGGCCTCCCCCCCGATCAGGCCCGTGACTGGTTCCTTCAGGTCGCCCGGTCGGTGAGTTATCTGCACGACCACGCCGTCATCCACCGCGACATCAAGCCGGGCAACGTGTTCGTCGAGCACGGGGTCTTGAAGCTCGGCGACTACGGCTTGAGCAAGGTCGTCAGCTCCGCGTCGCTGACCCAGTCGGCCAACGTCGGCACCGTGTACTACATGGCCCCGGAGGTCGGCAAGGGCGCGTGCACGAAGCACGTGGACATGTACGCCTGCGGCGTCATGTTCTACGAGATGCTCACTGGCGAGGTGCCGTTCCGCGGCGATAGCTGGGCCGAGGTCGCGTTGCGGCACCAGACCGACACCCCGGAGCTGTCCCGCGTACCCCCGGACTACCTGACCATCATTGAGAAAGCCCTGGACAAGAAGCCGGAGAACCGGTTCGCGGACATGGACGAGATGATCCGGGCGGTGGAAGCCGTCAGCCGGGTCGGCGTCCCGGTCCGGCAGGAGTTGCCCATGGCAACGGTGATCGACCCCCCGACCGAGCAGAAGCCGCCGGTCACTCCCCCGCCGCTGCCGAAGCGGCAACCCCCGCCGCTACCGAAGAACGGGTCCGGCCCGTGGGCGGCGGTCCCAACGTTCCGGGAGCGACTCGGCGAGCTGAGCATGTCGGCGGCGACGGCCCCGATCGCGGCCGTTGGCGTGGTGGCCGCCTGGGCCCTATTCCAGGCGGTATTCCACGGCAAGGTGGACTGGTTCGGGCTGATGCCGATGTACGCCCTGACGGTGCTGCTCTCCTGGGCAGTGCTTGTGCCGAGCAAGCTGCGAGAGCGGCGGAAGCGCGGGCCCGGGGCATGGCCACTCATGTTCCTCGGGGCCGCCGTCGGCCTGGCCGCGTTCTGGCTCGAAGGCTGGTCATTGCCGACCCTGGTCCCGGACGGGGCGGTGGCCCCGCCGGCGAACGAGTCGTACCTGGCCGGAGCCATCCGGGCCGCCCCGGGTACGGTCGAACACCTGATCGGCTACACGGTCTTCTTCGCGCTGGCGATGGGGATGATGTCCTGGGGCGACCACACGCGGCGCCGGCGGAAGGAGCGGTTCAGCCTGGGGCCGGTGTTCGTCGCCGGGTTCTGTGCCTTCCTCTTGTGGGTCGGGTGGAACATCTTCATCCACTCGGACGACCCACCGGGGTACATGATGGTGGCCCTGGCCGGGACCGCGGGCGTGGTGCAGATGGTCAGCCCGTGGACGCCGCCGCCCCCGCCGCAACCGCGACGCCGCCGACTGGATTACGCCTGAGCCGGTCGCGGCTTGGCCATGAGATCAACACCAAAGGGGCTGTCCCCATGACCCGATTCGAAACCGCCGTGTGCCTCGCGATTGTCGCCGGCCTGGCCGCCTTGCACGCCCCGGCGTTCGGCCAGGTAGTCGTCACCGACGGCGTCCGCGTCGAAGCGCAGGCCCCTCCGCCCCCCGGTGTGAAGGTCGCAAAGGGGAAGAAGGCTCAGCCCTCGGCCCAGCCTGAGAAGCCGGAGCCGCCAACTTTTGTCGTCAAGGGCGACTTTAAGCAAAACAAGGAAAAGGCGTTCGAAAGCGCTATCCAGGCGGCTGTCGAGAAGTTCCACGAATACCTGATGGAACAGGATCCGCCGGTCACGAAGGTCCCGACTACAGAAATGATCCGGAAGATGTTGGTCAAGCACCCCGACTTGTCGCAGTCGGACACTGACCTCGGCAAGGTGGAGGAAGGGGACATCGAAGTCGGCAGTGTCAAGGAGAAGCAATACCGGGTGGAAGTGGCGGTCAAAGTCAAGCCGCAGGACATCCGGGTCATGAGGACGCGGGAGCGGTCGAGCGAGGCCCTGTGGGTTCTGGCCGGGCTGGGCGGTCTGGCCGGTGTGCTGGCCGTGTTCTTCCGGATCGACTCCTGGACCAAAGGCTACCTGACTTCCTGGCTCCTCCTGGGCACGGTCGGCGCCGCGTCGTTGCTGACCGGCCTGTGGTGGTGGGCCAAGTAGGGCGGCTCGGAGTCGAACCGAGACGGCGGGATTTAGAGTCCCGCAGCACGCCACCGTGCACCGCCCCAATGTCCTGGCGAGCGGAGCGGCGCTTGCCGCCCGATCTTGACAGAATCGGGCGGCTGACGCCGCACCGCTCGCCTGGTCTGTTCACTTCTGACAATACTCCACGAACAACTCACGGATTCTCGCCTCGGGAATTGCCAACGATTCCACGTCGCCGGCAGTCGGCCGCGGCCGACGGGCGTGTCGATAGGCCGACTCGATCTCCGCCCCAGTTAGAACCACCGCTCGCCGACCAGCCGGGAGCACGGTCACCTGGCAGAACGGTGGCGGCAGCGCCGGCTCGGGCATGGGCATGGGCGGGCCGTACCCGATAGGGCGACCACCGGCGTCGCGAATGCGCTGACGCCACACGCGGTTGTGCGGTAACTTGGCGTTCCACCGCCGCCACGCGGCCGCCTGTCGGCGGGCCGTGTACCACAAGCGATTTAACTCCTTCAGCATTCGGAACACCTCGAACGAGCAGGGGTAGTAACCCCAACGACCTGCATGCACCTACGTCATGACTCTTCTCCTGAAAAAGGGAAATGGGCAATCGGTTCAATTCCGCGCGGGCGACTCCGGCGCGGAGTGGAAGTCTCTGGCGGTGAGACAATGGAAGCGGTCGAGGAGCCGGCGGCGGTCGCCGGACAGCGGCTCAGTAGCGAGTGCGGTCGGCTCGCCCCCGCGGTCGGGCTCGCGGAACAGTTCGTGGCGGATGCCGTGAAGAACGAGGAAATCGGCGGCCGCGAGCAGGCGATCCGCGGAGGAGATTCCGCAAAGGACCAGGTGGGGGTGTTCAGATTCGGGCGAAATCAGTCGGCGGGAGGCGTCGATGGCGGCGTGAATGGACTGAACTGCGATTTGAGCCGCGGGTAGATCGCGGCGGACCAGGACGTACAGGTACGAAACCTACGCAAACGGCGGTTGCATTGGCGTGTCTCCTTATCTCGATCTTAACTCACTGTCACGAGCTTGACAATCCCGCGCCGTCAATCTTGGGCCACCCCGCTCGCTCCCATTCCGCCCGCGTCGCGAACGTCCGCGAATGAATTGCCCGGTCGGTCGCCAGGATGCCGTCCAGGTGGTCGATCTCGTGTTGCAATAATTCGGACAAACCGCCATCGGCTTCCAATTGGTATGAAAGGGCTTCCGCGTCCAGGTAGCGCACGCGCACCGTCTCCGCCCGGCGGACGCGGACCATCAGATCGGGGAAGCTGAAGCAGTCGTCCCAGAGTTCGATCTGCCGGTCACTCGTCCAGACGACTTCCGGGTTGATGAGCGGTCCGCAGAACCCGCCCGGGATGCGAACGAAGATGACCCGCTCCAACACTCCGATCTGCGGCGCCGCGATCCCGCGGCCGAAGCCGCGTCGCTTCCGAAACTCCGCTAGCGTGTCACTCAGGTCTTGAATCAGTGACTGCACCGCAGGGGCCCGCGGGTCGGCGACCGGACGCGACCGCTCCCACAACAGCGGATTACCAAGCTGGAGGATGGGTTTCGCGGGCATGAGGCTCCCGGGACGAACTCTTATGCCGGCCCGTGGCCGTAGATGTGCTGGATCGGAGTCTTGTGGCCCCAGGCGACCTGGTCGCGGGTCAACTCGAAAACTCCGGCGATTGCGTCGCGCTCGGCCGGGCTCGGCGTCCACCGGCCGAGCACGATAGCCAACACGCGCGACTCGTCGAGCCCCGACCGCTCGGCCAGTTGTTTCACGTCGATGCCGCGATCGAGGCAGAGCTGATCGACGCCCTTGGGTGTGTCGGTCATAATCCAATCCTACTCACGGGCTGCGGCCGAATTGCGGGCCGTGGCCGTACATGTGATCCACGCCCGTCGAATGCCCCCAGGCGATCCGGTCCGGCTCGACCCCGAGGGCCCCGGACAGCCGCTGCCGCTGCTCGGGGCTTGGGGTGTAGCGGCCGCGGACAATCGCCTCCACGACGCGCTCGTCGAGCGACGACGCGGCGACCAGCTCGGCCAGTCCCAGGCCGCGATCCGCCATCCACTCGGCGACCGACTTCGAGCGCGCCACGACTTTCACCCGCCGGGTGTCGATGGGAATGATCGTCGCGCGCCGCCCGGCCGGCGTCAACACCACACGAAATCGGTGGCCCGGGCACGGGCGCCGGGTTATCATCGCGTCACCTCTCCCGCCGGAGCCACCCATGTCCGCGACGGGCTCCCTCCTCGACGACCTGATCGCCCAGGCCCGGCTCGCCAGCCGGCGGGCCCACTGCCCGTACAGCCACTTCCGGGTCGGCGCCGCCCTTTGGACCGCCGGCGGTCGCACGTTCGCCGGCTGCAATGTGGAAAACGCATCTTACGGACTCACGATCTGCGCCGAGCGAAATGCCGTTTTCCAGATGGTCGCCGCCGGCGAGACCACGTTCGACCTGATTGTCATCTACACCCCGACCGCGGAGCCGACGGCCCCATGCGGGGCCTGTCGCCAGGTGCTTAACGAGTTCAATCCGGACGCCGAGGTAGTAAGCGTCTGCGACGGCGAACGGGTCGAGCGTACGACAGTCCGCGACCTGCTGCCGGGGGCATTCGGCCCGGCCGATTTGCGATAGCACCGTTCGCCGCAGAGGCTTTGCGGTATGAATCGCGAAGGACGTCGGCGAGTGGAGCGGCGTCAGCTGAGCTCAGCCGCCCGATCCGGCCCGTCCGATTGCCTGGACAGGCGCGAAAGCGTCGGCTAGAGTGATCGGACCACCCTCC
>DATFWZ010000301.1:0-8781 GCA_035258765.1 Gemmataceae bacterium | reverse complement strand
CACTCGCCAGCGGCCCCGCCGGCCTTTCGTCGATCAAGGTACGCAAGCGCTTCCACCCCCCACGGGGCAGCTGCCTGGACCGACGGGTTCAACTCGGGCAGTACCTCCGCGCGGCGAAGCGCCTCTTCGACCCGCTTCGACAGGGCGTCCAGCTTGCCGAGGTACCGGGTCATCTCCTCGGTGATGTGCGAGCCGAGTCGCTCGAGCGACTTGAGCATCTCGTCCTGCCACATCGGGATGCCCGAGCGCGCCGCCGCGAGCATGTCCCGCATCTCCCCGAGGACGGCCCGCGGGGAGTCGTGCTCGTACAGGTACTCAACGCCCTTCGCCGTCAGCCGCACCCAGTCGAATTCGAACCGGCCACGCGTCTCCGTTCGGGCGTACTCCAGGAGGCCCTCGCGGATGGCCAGGGCCGCGGCCTCGCCAGCAGTGCCCGACTTGGACCCGAATAGCCCGTCCAACTTGCCGGACCGGTACAGCCGGTGCTCGTCCGCGGCCAGCGCGGCCCGGAGGCCGGCGACCAGCGCGGCGTCGCGGCGCTCGAGCTCGCGGGGGTCGAACGGGGGGCGGCCTTCCATGCGCGTGCGGCGGGTTTGGTCCTCGGGCGAACCCGCGATACTCTACCGTTGTCCTGGAAACACCGGAAGTGGAACTCACCCATGGCCGACCGACAGCGAAAACGCATCCTCAGCGGGGTGCAGCCCTCGGGGAAGCTGCACCTGGGCAACTATTTCGGGGCGATCAAGCAGCACATCGCCCTCCAGGACCAGGGGGAGGCGTTCTACTTCATCGCCGACTACCACGCGCTGACCACGCTCGGCGACGCCGTCCGGGCCGACGCGGAACTCGCCAAGGATCAGAAACGCAAGGCCCACACCGCCCCGGAGATCCTTCGCGAAAACGTCAGGGACGTAGCCGTTGACTATCTGGCGCTCGGCCTGGATCCGAAAAAGGCCACGTTCTATCGGCAGTCCGACGTCCCCGAGGTGGCCGAGTTGGCCTGGATCCTCTCGACGGTGACCGGCATGGGGCTCCTGGAGCGGGCCGTCTCGTACAAGGACAAAGTCTCGCAGGGGACCAGCCCGTCCGTCGGACTGTTCACGTACCCGGTCCTGATGGCCGCGGACATCCTGATCGTCCGGTCGCACCTCGTCCCGGTCGGGAAGGATCAGGTCCAGCACCTGGAGATGACCCGCGACATGGCCGGGTACTTCAACAACACCTACGGGGCGGTCTTTCCGGAGCCGCGGGAGCTGCTCGGCGAGGCCGCCGTCGTCCCGGGGACAGACAAGGACAAGGATGGCAACCCGCGGAAGATGAGCAAATCGTACGGAAACATCATCGAGATCTTTGGTGAAGGCAAGGCGCTCAAGAAATCGGTGATGGGGATCGTCACCGACACTCTACAGCCCGAGGCGCCGAAGGATCCGGAAACGCGGATTCCGTACCTGCTGTACAAGCTGTTCGCGACGCCGGCGGAGGCTGAGGAATTGGCCGCACGCTACCGGGCCGGCGGCCTCGGCGACGGGACGGCCAAGCAGATGCTCCTCGACAAGATCAACGACTACTTCGGCCCGTTCCGCGAGCGGCGCAAGCAACTGGCCGCGGACCCGGCCTACGTCGAGGACGTCCTTCGCGACGGGGCGCGCAAAGCCCGGGCCGAGGCAGTGAAGACGATGGAGCTGGTTCGCGAGGCGACCGGGTTCCCGCGCCGGCCGGTGTGAGTGGCGAGTCAGGGGCTGCGAATCGGCGAGCCGGGAGCGTGAGCGACCGGAGTGCCTTCCTCCGGTCGCTCACGCTCCCGGCTCGCCAGGACGCCCGCTCCCGACTCGCCGAGTAACGCTCCCGGCGTGCCTGTACAATTCCGAGATGCTCCGCTTCGACCCCTCCGAGCTGCGCAAGTACGCGGGGCTCACATTGATCGCCCGGCAGATCGTCGAGGGGTACCTCACCGGCGTCCACCGCAGCCCGTACAAAGGGTTTTCCGTTGAGTTCGCCGAGCACCGCCAGTACACCCCGGGCGACGAGATCCGGCACATCGACTGGCGGGCTGTCGGCAAGACTGACCGGTACTACATCAAGGAGTACGAGGAGGAGACCAACCTCAAGGCGTACCTGCTGGTCGATGCGTCCGGGAGCATGGCGTTTCGCGGGTCGCGGAAGGCGCTCAGCAAGTTCGAGTACGCCCAGCACGTGGCCGCGTCGATTGCCTACATGATGCTCCACCAGATGGACGCGGTCGGGCTCATCACGCTCGACACCAAGGTCCGGTCGATCATCCCGCCCAAGGCCAGCCCGAAACACCTGCTGCAGGTTCTGACCGCGCTCGAAAAGACCCAGCCCGGGGGCGAAACGGCGATGGCCCCGCTCTGGCACGAACTCGCTGGCCACCACCTGAAGCGGCGGGGCATGGTCATTATCCTGTCCGACTTCTTCGAGCGGCTGGACGACCTGGTGAAGGCCCTGCAGCACCTGCGGCACCGGCACCACGAGGTCATGCTCCTCCACGTCCTGGCCCCGGAGGAGTTGGACTTCCCGTACAAGCGGCTCACGCAGTTTCGCAACCTGGAGTCAGCGGCCCACAAGGTGCTCGTGGACGCGCGCCGGCTCAGGGAAGACTACCTGGCCAACTTCGAGCGGTTCCGCAAGGAGTTGAAAGACCGGGCGGGAAAGTTGCGGGTCGATTATCATGTCATGCGGACGGACGAGCCGGTCGACCGAGCGCTGGGCATCTACCTGTCGCGCCGGCAGCGTCAGGCGTGACCGACTCTGGCATTTCGGGGACGGGGGGCGAACGACGTGGCCGATACCGTGGCTGGGGCCTTCGATTATCGAGGCCGCGGGTATCGGTTCAGCGAGGCCCGCGCTTACTGGGAGCCGGGCGGCGACCTGACCATCGAGGCGAGAGGCGACCGGTGCGCCCTGAATCTGGTCGGGGTCCCGTTCCCCGGGGTTGCAGAGGTCTCTCAGTTACCCGGCCGGGTGTGGGAGCCGAACGACGAAGAGTTGGCCCGCTACGCGGATACCTTCGCGGAGGGCGGCCTGGAGGTGCGGGGCCGCCGACTCTGGATCATGAGCGGGCGGGTGGAATGTCGCCGATTCGATGCTGAGCGGTAGGTGCTGACCGTTTCGTTCCGGCTGGCCGTGCAGCACGAGACGTACGGCCGGGAGGACGAGGCGGACGGCGTGGTCCACTGCGAGGTCTAACGGCGAGCGCGGGCCGCCGAACCGGAAGCTGCAGCCAACCGAGCCGGTGGAGGCTGATTCCAGAAGAAGAGTTCCTTCAGCCGGCCCGGCTGGACTTTTTGTTGGATGGCTAGTGTGCGGGTTAGACCGTCCGGTTCCCCTTTCCCCCCGCAAAACTGTGGGAGAGGGGCAGGGATGAGGAGGAAAAAGGCTCGCTGGGCCGGGCGACAGCCTCCGGAACCCGCGAGCGAAGACTCCCCTCACCCCGGCCCTCTCCCCCGAAACGGGGGAGCGGGAGGAAAGCCGTGTGCCGCGCGGGCATAACTCTTCGTGCTCGGGATTAACAGGGGGGTGCGGGTTTCGATGGGTTTTCTCGCGCCTGCGCTCCTGGCCGGTCTCGTCGCCCTGGCGATCCCGCCGATCGTCCACCTGCTCAACCGCCGCCGGTTCGACGTCCTCGACTGGGCGGCTATGCAGTTCCTCCAGACGTCCGAGCGCACCCGCAAGAAGATCTTCCTCGAGCAGTTCCTCCTGATGCTCCTGCGCATGGGGCTCATCCTGCTTCTGGTTTTGGGGATCGCGTCCCCTTGGGTCAAGTTGCCGTGGCTGGCCAAGATCGCCCCGCCGCCGAACCGCGACATCGTCCTCGTCCTGGACGGGTCATTCAGCATGGGCTACACGAAGGACGGCCGCAGCGCCCACGACGCCGCGAAGGACTGGGCGGCCGACTTCGTCCGCCAGCTCCAGCCGGGCGACGCGGTCGCGGTCATCCAGGCCAAGCAACAACCGACAGCCCTGGTCGGATACCTGTCCACCGACCTGGACCAGGTCCGCAGGGCGGTGATGGACGCGCCGAAGCCGCGGGGGGGGATCAACATGGCCGCGGCCGTCCGCGAGGCGATCCTGCTCCTCAAGACGAGCGGCAAGTCCCAACGCCATGTCGTCGTCCTCACCGACGGCCAGCGGCACGGGTGGGCCGACCCGAAGTCGCTCGAGCGGTGGGAGCTCCTGGCCGGCGGCACGCCCGAGGGGGACCTGCCGAACCTCTGGGTGGTCAACGTCGTTCCGGACCGCAGCCCGGACCTGCCGAACTGGTCGCTGTCGCCGATCCAGTCGTCCCGGGCCGTGGCCGCGGTCGGCCGCGAGGTCAAGTTCAAGACCGAGCTGCAGCTCTTTGGGACCGGCGGTCAGCGGCCGCCCGACAAGGTTCGCGTCGAGGTGGACGGCCGCCCCGCGGGCGACCAGCGGCCGCCGACCATCGCCGAGAAGGGCCGCATCCCGCTCACGTTCGCCCAGCGGTTCAACACCCCCGGGTCGCACCTCGTCACCATCACCATCGACGAGGACGCCATGCCCGGCGACAACCGGCAGGATTACGCCGTCGAAGTCATGCCGACGGTACCGGTCCTGATTGTTGACGGCGACCCGCGAACCGCCCGGACTCGCGGGGCCGACTTCCTCCGCGACGCCCTCGCCCCGGCCCTGGACACGAACCCGAGCTTCCTCCTGCGGATTGTCCCGGCGGCCGAGTTCAGCGCGGACCTGTTGTCGCGACCCGTCGGCCGCGACGTCACGACCGCCCCGCGCGTCGTCGTCCTGATGAACCTGCCGAGCATTCGGTCCGACCAGGGGCAGGCGATCGAGGCGTTGCTCAACAACGGCGGCGGCGTGCTGGTCGCGCTCGGCAACCGCGTCGAGGCGATCAACTACAACGACGAGCATTTTCGCGACGGTCGCGGGTGGCTTCCGGCCCGGCTGATCGACCCCGTCGGCGACGAAAGCGATCTGGAAAAGGCCCCGCGGCCGGTGGCGTCGAGCCTGGAGAGCCCGGCCCTGGAGCTGTTCAAGAGCGAGGAGCCGGGGAGCTTCGCCGGCAGCGCTTACTTCCCCCGACACTGGAAGCTGGAAACGAAGGTCGAGGCCGGGGGCGTCCCGATCGCCATGCTCAACAACCGCAATCCGCTCTTCGTCGAGAAGGCCATGGGCAAGGGCCGGGTGATCCTCTCCGCTGTGCCGCTCGACAACGGCTGGCGGACCAACCTCACCGACCTGGGCGACTACGTCCGGCTCGTGCACGAGCTGATGTATTACCTGGCCGCCGCGAAGGGCGGCGACGTCAACCTGGAGGCCAAGCAGCCGATCGTGTTTCGCCCTTCGGACGGCGAACTACCCGGCTCGGTGACCGTCCACCCCCCGGAGGGCCCGGCCCGGCGGATCGCGGTCAAGGAGTGGCCGCTCGTCTACGACGACACGCGCGAGACGGGGGTCTACAAGCTGACGACCGACACGGGCAAGGTACAGTACTACGTCGTCCAGCCCGACGGCGGCGAGTCGAACCTGACGCCGTGCAACGAGGAGGACCGGCTCGCGGTCGCCCGATTACTGAAGACGACTCAATACGTTCTGACGCCGGCAGACATCATGTCGAAAGCCGTCGATCCCGAGACGCAGATCGAGTTCTGGTGGCTGCTGCTGGTGTTGGTGATCGCGCTGTTGGCGTTCGAGGTGTGGATGACGCGGCGGATCGCCGGGGCGAAGTAAGCCGTTTTTTCCATTACTTCTTCTTCATGCGCTTGTACGTCATCACCATGTGGTTCGCCTCCCGCGACGTGTCGAATTTGACCGGCCGCTCCTGCCCCTGCTGGGCAACGCAGATCACCAGGGTGTCCCCCTCGACCTTATAGATGGCGTGAAAGACCGCCGGTTCCTGGGCCCCGGACGGGCGGATCAGGTCCATCGCGTACGGGGTTGTCTTGGAGATCAGCTTGTACGACCGCTCGTCGGCCGTCCCATCCTCCCGCCAGATGCGCCGGCCGTCCGGCAGGAACTCGACCGAGGCGCCGCTCGAATAAGTCCGCGGCTTTCCCCCGTCGAGCCACTCTTGCAGCTCCCACTCGCCAATCACGGACGGGGGCTCGCCCTTTGGCGGGTCCTTCAGCGCCGGGGCGGCCACCACGAACGCCAGGGTCGCGACCAATGAGCTGTTCATGGCCAATCCCTACTTCCCGGGGGGCGGGGTGTCGGCGGGCTTTTGGCGGCGGAGGGTGAGCAATGAGAGGTTCGAGCCCGGCGGCGAGGCGAACTCCGTCGGTCGGTCCTGACCGCCCTGGTAGCATACCACCAACGAATCGCCATCGACCTTGAGGATCCCCCGATAAGTGGGCGGACCGGCCTTGTCGGGCAGGAAGTCGATTTCGGCCGGCGATTTCTTCAGATCGATCGCGATCCGCCATTTGACGGGCGCTCCGGCAGTGCTGCATTCCCAAACCCCCTCAGAGATGGTGATCCGGGTGGGGCCGTCACGCGGTGGTCCGGCCGGCTTGCCCCCCGTCACATCTTCGACCACGGTCCACTCGCCCTCGACCGTCGGCGGCTTGGACGGCCGCTCTTTGAGAGCGGGCGCCGCGAGCGTGAGGGCCAGGCCGGCAAAAAGGGTCGTGTTCACGATGAGGCCTCCGGCACAGACGTGGAACTACTTGTCCGGCTTGACGCGCTTCAGGACCATGATGCGGATGTCGGTGCCGGCGGGGGATTCGAATGTCGTCGGCGGCGGGCCCTTGAAAACGTAGCAAAGGGTCAGCGTGTCGCCTTCGATTTTGTAGATACCGGCCATGTGCGAGGACTGCTGCTTGCCCTTCCCGCCTTGATCCAGGAGCGTGAACTCCGGCGGCCGCTTGTCCGTATCGAGCCGGATCTCCCAGCCGCCCGCGGGCGCGCCGGAGTCTTGGAAGGTCCACCGGCCGTCGGCAATCCGGAACGTGGTCCCCGGTGATTGATTCACCATCCGGTCGGGCTTGCCGCCGATGATCCGCTCCATGAGTGCCCACTCGCCCTCAAGCGTCGAGGTCTTCGCGGGCGGGTCCTTCAACGCCGGGGCCGCGAGCGAGAGGGCGAGCCCGGCGAGGAGAACGGTATTCACGGACGAGACTCCAACGGCAAGTCGGCACCCGCTACTTGGCGGGTTTGATTCGCTTCAGGACCATGATCCGGACGTTCGACCCGATCGGGGAGTCGAACGACTGCGGACGTTTCGCGCCGCCCAACTCGTAGCAAATGGTCAGCGTGTCCCCCTCGAGCTTGTAGATGCCGCCCTGATCGTTCGAGCCGGTGAACGTGAACTCCGGGGGGTCTTTCTTCGGGTCGAAGGTAATCTCGGTGGAGCCGGGCGCCTGGCCGGCCCGGTGGACGGACCACTTGCCGCTCGCGATCACGATCTTGTCGATCGGGTTCCTGAACAACCCCGTGTCCGGCTTGCCGCCGACGAGGCCGCTCTCCACCGCCCACTCGCCTTCCACCGTCGGCGACTTCGCGGGCGGGTCCTTCAAACCCGGGGCCGACACCGAGAGCGCCAGCCCCAGGAAGAGTGTCGTTGACATGTCGGTCTCGTCACTCCTTCTTGGCCCGCTGCAGGGTAATGACGATCACCTGGGACCCTTCGGGGGACTCGAACTTGGTCGGCCGCGCCCCGCCGTCCTTGCCGAAGCAGAGGGTGAGTGTGTCGCCGTCGAGCTTGTAAATCCCGAGGACCACCTTCTCCTTCTTCTCAGGCGGCGGGGTCAGGTCAATCTCGGCCGGGTCCTTCTTCGGGTCGAGCTTGTAGGTCCCGGTGTCCGGCTTCTCGCGCTTCCCCTCCGTAACCATTACCTTGCCGTCCTCGGTAAACGTGAACGAGACGCCCCCCTCGGGGACGGGCAAGTCCTTGCCCCCGGCGACCGCCTTCTCGCCGTTCCAGGTGCCGACGATACTGGCCTTCTCCTTGGGGGCGTCTTTGCCCGGGGCCCCGACGGCCACGGCCAGGCCCAACAAAAGCGATGAATACATGGGGTGCTCCGCGTGAGGATGTCCGTCTTACTTCGCCCGCTTCAGCGTGATGAGCATGACCTCCGACCCGGCCGGGGACGCGAACTCCTTGGGCCGGTCGGCGCCCATGGCGATGCAGAGGATGAGCGTGTCCTTCTCGAATTTGTAGATGCCGGCGATCGCGTGGTCGCCCTTTTCGGGCAGCGTGATGTCGATCTCGGCCGGGTCCTTCTTCGGGTCGGCCTTGAACGTTGCGTCCTCGACCTTTTCGCGCTTGCCCTCCTTGAGGAGGCACTTGCCCTCGGCGGTGAACGTAATGCTCGTCCCCTCGGGCGGGTTGTCCGGCTTGCCGCCGCGGACGGCCGACTCCGGGTACCATTCGCCGACCAGCGAGGGGGCGTCCTTCTTCGGCTCCTCCTTCTTCGCCGGGGCGGCCACGACAACAACAAGGCCGATCATCAACGAGTACATAAACGGGGCTCCGGTGAAGGTCAGTCTTTCTTGGCCCGCTTGAGAGTGATGAGGATCACGTCGGACCCGGCCGGCGATGCGAACTCCGTCGGCCGCTTCTGATTGAGCGAAAGACAGAGGGTCAGCGTGTCCCCTTCGATCTTGTAGATTCCCGGCATCAACTTCTGGGGGTTCATCCCGCCGTCGGGTTCGATAAGGTCCAGCTCGGGCGGGTCCTTCTTGGCGTTGATCTGGTACGACATCTCGTCGGGCTTCTCCTCCTTGCCTTCCTTGGTGAGGCACTTCCCCTCGGCGGTGAACGTAATCATCGTCCCGGGCTCGTTC
>DATFWZ010000300.1:0-5748 GCA_035258765.1 Gemmataceae bacterium | reverse complement strand
CGTACCGAAGAAATAGATGCCGCCGCCGCCCTGGCTCGCGGCTATGCCGCCGGTCGTGTTGCCGGTGATTGTGCTGTTCTCGATGACAAACGAACCGCCGCTGCTGAAGTAGATTCCTCCGCCGTTCTGGCCCGCCGTGTTGCCGGAAATCGTGCAGTTGCGCAGAGTCAGGAAGCTGGTGCCATTCATGCGGATGGCCCCACCGTCGTTCGCGCCCGTCGCCTGGTTGTTAGTGAACGTCATGCGGTCCAGGGTGACGTTCCCGCTCGCCTGCAATCCGGCTCCGTCCGTATTAATGCCATTCAGTTTGCCGTCGCTGACCGTGAACCCGGTCAGGTTCAGGATTTGGGCGGCCGAATCAAAGATCCGGAAGTTGGCGATCGCGGCAGCGTCCCGCTGGACCGTGAGGCCGGCGTCGGGCCCGGTGATCATCAGCGGACCGCCCGCCGCCGCGAACTGCGGCAGCGCCGTCGACAGAGTGATTGTCCGCGGCGAGTTGAAGAAGGCCGTCGAGAAGAGGATGAGGTCGGCCGCAGGCGTGGTGTTCGCGCCAACCACCGCGTTGCGCAGGCTGCCGGGGCCGGTATCGGCGTCGGTCGTCACCACGTACGGGGCCAGGACCCTGAAGGTCCCGACGGCGTCGGCGGCCATGTGGTTGCCGTCCACGTCGACAACTTGATTGGCCTGGACGTTGATCACGTACTGGCCGTTGTCGGCGGGGTCCCACGAGCCGCCGGGCGGGGTGATCGAGTAGGTAACCGTTCGCGGCGTGCCGTCGGCAGCGTTGTCGATCGAGACGTACGTGGCCGCGGCGCTGAACCCGAGCGGCCCGGTCACTCGCATCGCGTTGTTGTTGCCGATCAGACTTGCCGCGCTAATGCTTCCGTTCGTCCCGGTCGGGTCGGAGTAGGTGACCGTGAACGTGTAGGCCGTGTCCCCCGCAGCGGTCACGCCCGGCGCGTTGGCGACGGCGACCGGGATGTAGGGCGGCTGAATTTCGACTGACCCGATGTCCACCGTGCCCCCAGAAGTTCGCGCGAATGACCCGCCGCGCTGGTCGGTCGTCACGCCCGCCGAAATGAGAGCGTTGCTCCCAGCGCCGATCAGCGGACTGCCGACCGTGGGCGCAAAAGCCCGAGTCGTCCCGCCCCAAAGCGCAAACGGCCCGAGCTGCAAGTTGGTGTTGAAGGCCAGGTTGTCTCCGCTCGTGCCCGACAGCGTGAAACCCGTGGCGCTGCCGACGGCGCTGAAGTTCACATCTGTGGTCGTGGCGGCGCTACTCAGCAAGTCCGGACCGTTCCCGTTCGTGTTCCCGGACACGACCGAGTTGGCGATGATCACGGACCCGCCCGCGGGGCTGAGGCGCGCGACACCGCCGCCGCCCGTGTTGGCCGCCGTCCCATTGGCCGTGTTGCCAGTGATGGTGCTGTTCTCCAGTTGGATCGACCCGCTGCCCGCGGCCTGGACGATGCCGCCGCCGGACATGGCCGCCTTGTTGCCGGTGATGGTGCTGTTCTGGACCAGCAGGGTACCAGTTAAGTCCGGCAGGATGATGCCGCCCCCGTTGCTGACGGTCGCCGTGTTGCTGTTGATGGTGCTGTTTCGGATGACCAGGGTGCTGGGGATAAAGCCAGCTGGGGGTGTGGCGCTGGCCGTACCCCAGAAATAGAGCCCACCGCCGCCCGCGCTCGGGCCGCCGGCCGTGTTGCCCGAGATCGTGGTATTCTCGATAACGAAGCTGCCGCCATTCAAGAAGTAGATGCCGCCGCCGTCCCCGCTGGCCGCGTTCCCGGAGATCGTGCTGTTGGCCAGGGAGAGGAATCCGCCCGCGGCCATGCGAATGGCCCCGCCATTGATCGACGCCGTGTTGCCGGAAAAGACCATCTCGTTGAGCGTGACCGTGCCGCTCGCCTGCAGGCCGCCGCCGTCCGCCCCGGCTGCGTTTCCGGAGATCGTGCTATTGGTCAGGGACAGGAAGCTGCCCGCGGCCATTTGGATGGCCCCGCCATTGATCGACGCCGTGTTGCCGGAGAACACCATCCCGTTGAGCGTGACTGTGCCGCTCGCCTGCAGGCCGCCCCCGGCGCCGGTGCCGCTCGAGGCTCTGCCGCCGCGTACGGTGATTCCGCTCATGTTGAGAGTCGGGGCGAGCGAGTCGAATACCCGGAAGTTGGTGGCCACGGCCGGATCGCGCCGGATGGTCAGGTTGCTCGCCCCGGGCCCGGTGATGGTGAGAGCGCCCCCCGCGTTCGTGATCTGCGGCAAGGCCGTCAAGAGCGAGATGGTCTGCGGAGTCGCGAACACGCCGGCCGTGTCGAAGACGATGTCGTCGGCCGTGGGCGCGGCGACCGCGTCGCTGATCGCCTGCCGGAAGCTCCCGGTCCCGGAATCGTTTGTGTTTGAGACTGTAAATGTCGTCGGCGTCGTTCGATCTTCCAGGTTCTCGACGCATAGGCGAGTCCGGCGCGACCGGCGATTTAGAGTTTTGCGCGCGAAGGTCCGCGAGAACGCCCGACTAGCGTGGGGGGTCATGGCGAGCCCCAGTTGACCGGGCCGCGGCGACAGGAAACCGCCCGGCACAAGAAGGTACGAAAACTGCCGACGAATGTACGCGGATTGCTGACGGTCAGCCAACGGAATTGCGCCGAAATCCAACCCATCCTTCATTCTCCTGCCGATACGTAAACCCCTTGCCGACCTTTTCTTAAAGAAAATCAGAGCGAGGTTTTGGTTTGATTCGACTCCCGTTCTATCCTCAAACGGATGTGTGAATGAGCGATGCGCCACCATAATCACAGCTGCAAAGCGTCTTCACCACTACCCTGCCCGACCTCCTTGACCGACCGACCGCGTGTAGGGTTCCATCAGTCGTACGAATCCGCGGTTCCGACGCTGGAATCGCTCCCCACGGGCCGTAGGCTCACCGTATAATGGGCCCACCGCGCCAACGGGACGGCCCACCCGGCCGTTGTGCGCGTTGGGCCGACCCTTCCCTACTGCGTGTGAACGTCGCATGACCCCGTCTCCGCGGTGCCTAGCCCTCGGTCTTTCCTTCGCCATCGCCACCGCCGCCAGTGCGGCCGAAATCCCGAAACCGCCCGAGTCGTCGCGCGCCCAGCAACTCGTCCTGCAGATGCGGACGGGCAGCGTCCGGGTGGCCGGCGGGGACACGCCCGCGGCCGAAGCCTCGAAGAACCGGGCGGCGATCAAGACCGTGGCCGAGTGGCTGGCTTACAGCATCGCGTCGCCGCCGTTTAACGGTGAGCCGGTCCCGCGCGAGGACAAGACCCCCACCGGGGTAGACCGCTCGATGCGCGCCCTGTTCGAAGAGGCCGAGCGATTCTCCTACCTCCCCATCGCGACCGGCAACCAGGGCAGAGTATCGCAGGAACAGCTTGAATACGGAGCTGAGTTTGGCAAGGCCGTCGCCGTGGCCGCCAAAGTGGTGCTGGACAATTCCGCTCGGCCGATCGAGCGGGTCAACGCGGTGCGCCTGCTGTCCGTGGCCGCCAAGTTGCCCGCCCCCGACCTCGTCGACCCACTGGTCGACGTCGTCAACAACCCCAAGATCTCGGACGCGGAGAAGCTCTACGCTTTCCAGGGGCTCCGGAACCTGCTCGAGCAGACGGATGTTCTAAACCCGAACGACCATATCCCTGACTTGCGTCGCGACGCGGTGAAGCTCGGGAAGATCGCCCAGGCGCTGACCAACTACATCATGCAGAAGCGGACGCCGCGGGACGACAAGGACAAAGCGGTGATCGAATACGTTCGCCGGCACGCGGTGGAGGCCATGGCCCGGTTCAAGGACGGCGTGCTGAGGAAGCCGAACAAGGACCTTGTCTTCCGCCCGTCGTGGACGCTGGCTCGCATCATGGAACAAGACCCGACCGCGTTCCCGCCGTTCACCGTGCAGGAACAGACCGAGGCCGCGACTGGGTTCGCGCTGATGCGAATTGACGCGGACCTGAACTTGGACGTAGCCGCGTACACTTTCGCGAAGATTTCGGTGATCTTCGGCCGCGCCGCCAACGTCGACTCGCAACGGGCCACCCGCGACAGCACTTTGCCGATCATGCACTGGCGAGTCGCCGCAGCACGATTCTCCCACGCCCTCGCCACCATGCGCGAAGGCGCCAAGCCGCTGCCCAAGACGCGTTATCCCGATACTCTGATCAACCTGGCGAACACGGCCAATAACTTGCTCGCCAGGATCGAAAAGGGGGGCGCAGCCGAGCCGACCGGAAATGAGAGTCAGGCCGTGATCACCTGGATGACCGACAACCCGCCGAAGGCGTGGACCGAAAATCCGCCGAAGGCCGCCACGCTTTACAAGGACGACCCCGAAAGTATCCTGCCATTCCCGACCGCACCTGTATTGAAGACGCCGGACCCAAAGGGGACCGACCCGAAGAAGGGCCCGGATCCGAAGTCGGCCGATCCGAAGAAGGGCCCTGCGAAAAAGCCGTAACGGTATGACACCGTGTGCCGCTTTACGCTTGCGGCCACACGGGCGGCGCGACAGAATCAGCGTGAGAGAGTACAACCTTCCCGTCCCGAGCGCGAGCGAAAGGGAACGCCGATGAAGTGGATCAAACACTGGATGTGGGCAACCGCGGCATGCTTGATTGTCGCGCCGGTCGCCAACGCGGAATATTTGATCATCCGCGTCATCCTGAACAAGGGCGCGCTGAGCACCTCCGGGACCTCCGGACTCGACGGACCTGGCATGCCCGGGTTCCCCGGGTTCCCCGGGTTCCCCGGTGGCCCCAGCATGCCGGGCCGCCCCGGCGGACCACCTTCAGGTCCCGGCGGCATGATCGGCGGACCGCCTGGGCCCAGCATGCCCGGTCGTCCCGGCGGACCGCCGGGCGGGGGTGGACCCGGTGGCCCTAGTATGCCGGGTCGTCCCGGCGGACCCGGCGGACCCGGCTTCCCGGGCGGGCCTGGCGGACCTGGCGGACCCGGCGGACCCGGCTTCCCGGGCGGGCCTGGCGGACCCCCTGGAGGCGGCGGGGGAATCACCGGCTTCGTCGGTGGCGGACCCGGCGGACCTGGCGGACCCGGCTTCCCAGGCGGCCCTGGCAGCGGTGGATTTGCCGGTGCCGGCGTGCAGACTGTCTACAAACTCAGCCCGGACGACTACGTGACCGCGGTCGTCCCGATCAAGAACTTCGGCCCCATCCAGGCCGGGACCAAATGGGGCTACGGACAGGACCGGCGGCTCGAGAATATCGGCGTCCCCGGTCACTTCCACTTCGCCACGAAGTTCGGCACCACGTACATCAACGCCAACCAGGACGACATTGTCTTCGATTACAAGGGGTACGAAAAGCAGGTTGACAGGTTCCCCGACCCGAAGAAGCAACTCGATTTCAAGCGCCGCGACACCAAGCAGTACGGCTCGCCGGAAGGCCAGGTACTCCTCGCGGATTGGTGCCTGGAGGTCGGCCTGCCGGATGAGTGCGCGGCCATCCTCGAACGATTAGCCACAAGCCCGAGCAAGGACACCTTCAAGCCGACGACGACCGCGGCGGTCGAGGCATATGTCAAGATGAAGGACATCCTGTCGGCCAACCTGGCGGGGATGGACAAGGCGAACGAGTGGAAAGAGCGCCTCGGCTACCAGGCGATCTCCATCAGCAAGCACTACGCGATCGTCCACCAGGACAACACCCAGGCGAGCGCCGGCCGCCGGCTCGATGCGCTGGAGAACAACTTCAAGACCGTCTACCTGTGGTTCGCCAT
>DATFWZ010000299.1:0-2762 GCA_035258765.1 Gemmataceae bacterium | reverse complement strand
AACCGGTCAGGGCGACCAGCAGCGGCCCGCCCTCGTCCCGGTCACGAATGCGGCGGGCGACCTCGAACCCGTCCATCCCGGGCATGCCGAGGTCCAGGACGATAACGTCGGGGCGAAAGACGTCCGCCGTTGCCAGCGCCGTCGGGCCGTCGTGGGCGCGTCGGACTTCGTGCCCTTCTAGTTCCAGCAGCTTTCCGAGTGACTCGGCAGCATCGACGTTGTCATCCACGACCAGGACCCGCAGCGACGCCGGTGCGGTCGCCATCTGGCCATCACGGAAGTCGGCGATGCGAACTGCGGCCCCTTGCATCATGGGTAAGCCGATGACGAATTCACTACCCGTCCCCGGCCCGGCGCTCCGCGCCTCCACCCGCCCACCGTGCAATTCTACCAGTCGTTTCACCAGGGTCAGTCCGACCCCGAGCCCGCCCTGAGCCCGGTCGATCGCCTGCTCCACTTGAATAAACAGGTCGAACACCGCTTTAAGCATGTCGGGCGGGATGCCAATCCCGGTGTCGCGCACGGAGAGGATAGCCTCGGGAGCCTCGGTGCGCAGCGTCAGCCAGATTTGTCCCCCCTCCTCGGTGTACTTGGCGGCGTTGTTGAGCAGGTTGGTCAGCACCTGCGCAAGTCGGGCCGGGTCGCCGATCACGTGCACCGGCTCCCGCGGGACGGCGACGGCCAGCCGGTGCCCCTTGGCCTCGACGAACGGCCGGCTGGCCTCGAGCGCGTGGGTCACGACCGCTCCCAGGTCGATGGGCTCGGTCCGCAGCTCGATCTTCCCACGGGTGATGCGCGACACGTCGAGCAGGTCATCCACGAGGCGGGTCAATTGGCGGATTTGCCGGTCGATCACGTCCCGGACCCAGGCCAGTTCGGGCGGAACCTGCCGCAGCCGCATTACCTCGACGGCGTTGCGGATGGGGGCCAGTGGATTGCGGAGCTCATGGGCGAGCATCGACAGGAACTCGTTCTTCTGGCGGTCCGCGTGCTGCACCTCGCGGTGCAGTCGGGCGTTGTCGAGGGCGATAGCCGCCCGCGACGCCAGCGCCTCCGCGGTTGCCAGGTCCACCGGACCGAACTCGCGGCCGGACTCCTCCCGGGACAGTCCGAGGACGGCGAGCGTCCGCCCGCGGGCGCGGAGCGGCAATGCCAGGATCAATTCGGATTCCGACCGCGACCCCGACGAGCCTGACAGGGCGTGGCTCAGCGCGTTTCGGAGCCCCGCCGGTAACGGGCCGGTGTCCCGGAGGTCCTCGACCCGCACGCCGCGGCCGTCGGCCCGCGCAAGCGTAGCGCCCCCGGCTCCGTGCGGCGGCTCGCGCAAGGCAATCGCGGCCGCGTCGGCCAGGAACGGCACCGCCAATCGGGCCACGTCCCGGGCCGTGACTGCGACGTCCAGTGACTGGCCAAGGACCGCCGCCGCCCCGGCCAGGAAACTCAGCCGGCGATTCGCCTCCTCGGCCGCCGATCGCTTGGTTCGCTCCTCCGCGAGGGCGATCCGCTCCTCGGCCTGCCGGCGGACCTGTTGCGCCATCCGGAAAAGGTCCACGAACACACGGACCTTGGCCCGGAGGACTTCAGGCACGACCGGGGTGAGAATGTAATCGACCGCCCCCTGGGCGTACCCTTCGGCCTGGCGCATTTCGTCGGCGAAGGCGGTGATGAAGATGATGGGTGTGTGCGCCGACCGCCGCCGCTTGCGGATTAGGCCGGCGGTCTCGAACCCGTCGATCCCGGGCATCTGTACGTCGAGGAGGATGACGGCGAACTCGTGCCGGAGCACGAGCCGAAGCGCTTCCTCCCCGGACCCGGCTATCACCAGATTCTGGCCCAGGTCTTCAAGGATCGACCGGTATACAAGCACCTTCTCGGGGAGGTCGTCCACGATCAGGATGTTTGCTCTCTCATCGTCGTCCGACATGCGCTCGCTTTCCGGGGGGAGCGACTGGTCCGTCAGCGTGCGTCTCTAGTCTAGCAGGTGGCAGTGTCGCGGCCTGGGTCACCGACGGAGCCACGCCCGCAACACGGCCAGCAGTTGCTGGGTCTCCACGGGTTTGGAGAGGTAGTCCCAGGCCCCGGCCTCGATGCACTTCTCGCGGTCGCCCTTCATGGCCTTGGCCGTGACGGCCACGATCGGCAGGTTCTTTAACTCAGGCACCTTGCGGATCTCCCGCATCGTCGCCATCCCGTCCATCTCCGGCATCATGATGTCCATCAGGACAATGTCAACGCCCGGATCGTCGCGGAGGATGCGAATCGCGTCGCGGCCGTTGTCGGCCGACACGATAGCCATGTCATGCTCCTCCAGAATCGTGGACAGGGCGAAGATATTGCGCATGTCGTCATCCACGATGAGGACTTTCCTCCCGGCCAGGAGCCGGTCGCCCTGCTCGAGGTCGAGGAGCTGCTGCCGCTGCCCGTCCGGGAGCGTGGCCAACCGGCGGTGGAGGAGCGAGGTCGCCTGGTCGAGGAGCAGGTCGGCCGAGTGGACCCGGCGGACGGTGCAGACGTCGGCCAGACGCCGCCACTTCTCGCCGTTGTCCTGGGCGGTCAAATCCCCATCCGTGTAGACCAGGATCGGCAGTCGGGTCTGGAGGCCGTTCGATTGTGGGACTGAAGCGAGCAAGTCGTCGGTCACGTCGGAGGCGCCCGGTCCGAGGACCAGGCAGTCGGCTGGCCGCCCCGCGAGGGCGCGGACAGCGGCCGGCCCGGCGGCCACGGCGGTCACGTCGATGTCCGGACCGGCCAGCCGATCGCGG
>DATFWZ010000298.1:0-10084 GCA_035258765.1 Gemmataceae bacterium | reverse complement strand
CGCCCCCGGCCGTGGCCAGGGTCTTGCCGTCCGGGGCGAACGCGACCGCGTGCGCCGCCAGTCCGTGCCCGATCAGGGTGTACGCCAGCCGCTTCTTCGCGACGTCGTAGACGCGAACGACTGGGTCCACGCCGCTGGCGGTCGCGACCAGCTTTCCGTCCGGCGAGTGGGCGACGCGGGCGGCCGGGGGGGTGCCGTTGGCTGCCTGGTGGATCCCGATGATTTCCTCGGTGACCTGGCACTGGCCGCGAAGGTAGCGCCAGGTGAAGTCGCGCAATTCCTCCGGGCATCGGTTGCGGTCGTCGAGGAGCTTCATGGCCCGCTGCGGGTCGCGCTCGCCGAGGGCCGCGGCCTTGAACAGCTGCAACGCGAAGACGCCGCGCTCCGCCTCCCGCCGCCGGGCCTCCGCCTCCTGCTTCTTGACCTCGGCTTCCTGCCGCCCCTGCTCCACTTCCTTGAGCGCGGCCTCGGCCCGTAGCGTCTCCGCTTTGGCCCGGGCCTCGGCGTCGCGGGCCGCCCTGGCCTCCTCTTCCTCGCGGGCGGCGGCGGCCCGCAGCTCGACGTTGAAGTACAGGCTGACGGCCATCAGCGTCACGACCGCGATCGCGGTGATCGCCCCGAGGACGGTCGCGGCCGGGTGCCGGTTCATCCACTTGGCCGCCCGCTCCCACCGCCCGACCGGCCGGGCCGCGATCGACAGGCCGTTCTGGAACCGCCTGAGGTCATCGGCCAGGGCCTCCGCGTCCGCATAGCGCTTCCGCGGGTCCTTGTGCAGGCACTTCAGGCAGATGGTCTGGAGATCGCGGGGCACCTTGCGGTTCAGCTCCACCGGCGGCACCGGGTCGTCGCCCATCACTTGCAGAACGGTGTCGAGCGGCGTCTCGCCGCGGAACGGCGGGCGGCCGGTCAGCAGTTCGTAGAGGATGGCCCCGAGGGCGTACACGTCCACCGCGGGCCCGACGAGCCGGTTCTTCCCGGCCGCTTGCTCGGGGGCGATGTAGCTCGGCGTGCCGACGACCGCCCCGGTCCGCGTCTGCCCGGCCGCGGCGGTCCGATTCGAGTCGTCCGACCACGACGAGTCCGGATCAACGCGCTTGGCCAGTCCGAAGTCGGTGATCTTCGGCACCCGCAGGGCGAAGTCGGGCAAACGGTAGAGCGGGTCCGGCGGCTCGGCGGTGCGCGGGGCGGGGTCCGCCTTCTGGATGAGGACGTTGGCCGGCTTCAGGTCGCGGTGGACGATGCCGCGGGCATGTGCGAATTGCATGGCCCGGGCGAGTGCTTCGATGAGCGCCGCAGCCGGCTTGGCCGGCCACGGCTGGCCGTCGAGGTAGTCGGAGAGGCTGCCGCCGCCGACGTACTCGAACGCCAGGTACGGCCGGCCCTGGGCCTCGCCGATGTCGTAGATCTGGACGATGTTCGGGTGCTGCAGGGCCGCGACCGCCTCGGCCTCGCGGCGGAACCGGTCGCGCTCGCCCGGGCTGGCGTGCTCGCCCGAGAGGATCATCTTCAGGGCGACGGCCCGGTTCAGCTGCCGGTCGCGGGCCAGGTAGACGACGCCCATGCCGCCGCGACCCAGCTCGGAGAGGATCTCGTACCCGGGGACCGCGTCGCGAAGCGACTCGGGGGCGGCGGTCTCGCCCGTCCTGGGCCCGGTGCCGTGATCGGTGAGGGTAGCATCGGTCGGGAATCGCGGCGGCGGGGGCGGGACGAAATCGATGGTGGCCGGCATGGGGTCCGGCGGCGTGTCATTGACCGGTGGGTCGTCCGGGGCGTCGAGGGAGAAGTCGGTCGGGTCGTCGCGGCGCGCCGGCGCGCGAGGTCGGGGGTCCGGGTCTGGCGCGACGGGGTCCATGCGACCTATTGTCGGGATCGGGCGACCGGGCCACAACCGGGGAGCCATCTATGTAAGACGCCGGCCGGCGGCGGCTTGTTTGGTCACGGCTCCGCAACAACTGGCCGCGGGCCTTCTAGTTACTATTGCGGACCCCCCGCGAGGGAAACCTGAGGCCGCCAAGCTAAGACCGCCACCGCCCCCTTACTTGGCGGTCTCAACTCGGCTGGATCGCCCGATCCGCCGATCTAGCAGCCGGTTGCGCCAAAAATGGGGTCGCCAACATCTCGCGCACAGGTTCTGCGCAAGCGGTTTGCGGTTGATTCGGTCGTCGGGCGGTCGGATTCATTTGTTGTGGACATCGACCTCCCCCCGGCACGGAAGCGGGGCAACTCGCACTCTGTAGTACATACTGCGACCCGGACTTTGACTACTTCGGGTACGGACAGTGCGTCCACGGCGGTGTGTGTCGTTGCAAGTTGTTCTCCGCGTGATGAGTCGCCGGCGCAACTGCAATGAAGAAGAGTCCCGCGGACGCGCCCCGCCGCCACATATTCCCCCCCTTTGACGCCGCCGCGGCCGGCGGATACGCTGCCAGTTCCCGCGTATTGATTGTCCAAAAAATCAGACCCGTTCGGTGCCCATGAGGCACCCTCTCTTCCAGAACTGCCCCTCCCCGCGAGAATGACCTCATGGCGACCCGACGGGCGGAAACCGTTCTGCACGGTCTGAGCCGGCTAGCCGAGGCGCAGTCCGCACAACTCACCGACGTCCAGTTGCTGCGCCGCTTCGCGGCCCACCGCGACGAGGGAGCGTTCGCGGCCCTGGTCCACCGGCACGGGCCGCTCGTGTTGGGCGTCTGCCGCAACGTCCTCCGCAGCCAACACGACGCGGAGGACGCCTTCCAGGCCACCTTCCTGGTCCTGGCCCGCCGGGCCGGGGCGATCCGCGAGGGGCAGGCCCTGGGGAGCTGGCTGTACCGCGTCGCGTACCGGGTGTCGGTGAAGTCCCGGCTCGCGGCCGACCGCCGCCGACGCCGGGAGGACCAGGCCGCCCGCCCGGCAGAGGACCGCCCGGCCGGCGAGATCGCGTGGCGGGAATTGCAGGCGATGCTCGACGAGGAGCTGAACCGCCTGCCGGGCAAATACCGGGCCCCGTTCGTCCTCTGCTGCCTGGCCGGCAAGAGCAAGGCGGAGGCGGCCGCGGAGCTGGAGTGGAAGGAAGGGACCGTGTCCAGCCGGCTGGCGCGGGCACGGGAGCTGCTCCAGACGCGGCTGGCGCGTCGCGGGGTGGCGCTGTCGGCCGTCCTGAGCGGGCTGGCCATCAGCGAGACCGGGCCCGCGACCGCGGTGCCGGCGGCGCTGGTCACGGCCGTGTTGGAAGGGGTCCCCCGGTTCCTGGCCGGCGAGGCGATGGCGACGGCCCCGGCCGCGCTGGCCCGGTCGGTCCTCCGGGGGATGGCCCTGGCCCGCGTGGCTCTCGCGGGCGCGATCCTCGCCGCGCTCGGATTGGCGGGAACCGCGACCGCGGTCGCCTTCCGCCCCCGGCCGGTCCACCCGGATCCGCCGGTGGCGTTCAACCCGGTGGGCGATGGGCCGAAAGTCGCGGCCGTCGAGCAACAAGTCGACGGCCTGCGTCAGTTGGTGGTTCGCGGCCGGGTCGTCGGCAAGGACGGCAAGGCCGTGCCGGGCGCCGAGGTCGCGATTCTGGCGGACGAAGACCGCGCCGCGGGCGACCGCGACTTCAGCGCATTTTCCCGGCGGCGCGTCGTCACGACGGGGAAGGCCGACGCCGAGGGGAAGTTCCAGTTCGTGACTCCGCGCCCCGTGATCCGGAAGCGCGAAGACCTCTTTTGCCTGGCCCGCGGAGCGGGGCAAGCGGTCGATTGGCATCATCTGCAAACGCTGGTCGGCGAGCCGCCGCTGGAGCTGAAGCTGGAAGAGGGGCAGAAGTTACGCGGTCGGGTCGTGGACGCGGAGGGCGCGCCGGTCGCCGGCGTCAAACTTGGCTTTGGCGGCTTCCACCGCCCGACGGATGGGCTGACCGCGTTGATTGATGAGGTGGCCGCGCCGGCCTGGCCCGCGCCGATCGTCACCGACAAGGATGGTCGTTTCGTGTTGGAGGGGATGTTGCGTCGCGCCACGGTGCACCTCCACATTCAGGACGAGCGCTTCGGCCCACACTGGCTGGCGTTGACCGCGAACGACAGCGACGAGACGGACGCGGGCACGATCCGGCTGGATCCGCCGCGCGTGCTCGAAGGCACGGTCGTCGTGCACAGCACCCAGGCCCCGCTGGCCGACGCGACGGTGGTGATCACCTCGTTCAACCAGGGCGTTTCGAGGGCGACCGCGCGCGTCATCGCGCGGACGGACGGGCTCGGGCGCTTCACCGCCAAGCCGTACCCCGGCCAGTCGCTGATGGTCACCGCCGCCGGCGCGCCAGGCACGCCGTACCTCGCCACCCAGGAAAGCCTCGAATGGCCGGTCGGCGTGGTGCGCCACCACCTCGATTTGCATGTGCCCCGCGGCGTGCTGCTGCGCGGGCGGGTCGTAGAACAGGGCACCGGGCTGCCGGTCCCCGGGGCGCGGGTCCAGTACCGCCCCATGAGCGGCAAGAATCGCAACGGGGATAAGGGCAACCTGCTCGTCCTCTGGCATTGGCTGGACGCGCCCAGCGATGCCAACGGAGACTTCGAGCTGCCCGTCTTGCCCGGCCTGGGTCACTTGCTGGTTCGCGGCCCCGGTCACGATTGGATTCCGGTGGAAGTCGGGGACGACGAACTCATCTATGGGAGGAAGGGGGGCGACCGCCTCTATTACCCGGACGCCCTGGTCCGGCTCGACGTGAAAAGGGATGGTGAGCCGGAGCCAATCGTGGCCACGCTGCGCCGCGGGGTGATCATCAAGGGTCGGGTCGAGACCGCCAACGGCAAGCCAGTGGCGTCGGGCTTCCTGCTGAGCCGGACCTATCTCGGCTCCGGGTGGGAGGAGCCGTGCGAGTTACTGACCGTCCAGGACGGTCGATTCGAGATCCCCGGCTGCGATCCCGACGGGTCGGAGAATTACTGGTTCTGGGATCACAAGGCGCTTCAGGGGGCTGTGGTCCAGCTGTCGCCCCGCGACAAGGATCCGATTGTGCGGCTGGCCCCGTTCGGGTCTGCCACCCTGCGATTTGTTGACGGAAAGGGAGCCGTGGTGCGCGAGCCGGCGCCGCGGTTGGCCCTCGTCGTCCGGCCGGGCCGGCACCGCTGGGACCGCTCCGAGGACAAGAACAAGCCCGCGCGGCTGACCAAGGACGCCAACTTCCAGGGCATCCGCGTTGACCCCACCACGGGAGTGATCACCACCCTGGCGCTCATCCCGGGCGCGTCCTACGTGGTCGAGACGAGCAACCTCCGCAGCAGCAAGCCGTTTTCCGTGCAGTCCGGGCAGCACGTGCGCTTGCCGGACGAGGTGCTTGAGCAGCCGGCGAAGAGCAAGAAGCCGTGAACGACTGGGGGCTTTCTTGATCTACAGCTGGAGTCGGGAGGAGGCACGCGCCGAGCCATCGCTGCCTCCCCATTTCTCTACGCAAGAGCCGAGTGTTCCATTGAACGACAGAGCCGTGACAGGGCTGCGGGAAGAAGTCGCTCTTGAACCTCATTCGGTTGAGGCGCGCAGTGCTCTTCGCGCCGCCTTGGATATTGCCGCGATCCGGCACGCTGACGCAGGGCGCTCCAAATTCTTGAGGACGTTAGCGGTCGCCCAGGGCTAGCTCTGTGACCACGGGCGATGGCCGAAAGTGGTCTGCAGTGCAGGCAGCCCGACCAAGTACCGATGGGAAATGGAAGGTAATGCCGCTACCAGTGCGCACGGCATCCCTCGACATGTCTTCGAACGGATTCGTCCCGTGGAGTGTCGATCAACGGGATTCGAGACCTTTGCTGAAGCCGAATCGGCACTCGCGATTGCGCTGCTCGAGGCCTCCGAGATCTCGCTAGCGCGCGATGAAGATGGCGAATTGCAATATTAAGGAGAGAGAAGGCTCGGCGTCCTTTGAATAGCTATGCGAGCACTTTGACACCTCCGTTCCCCGCGCGTACGCTTCCACAAGACTCGCCCGCCCGACTCTCGTTCGGGGCTGTCCCATGGATCGCGTGACCGCGGCCTGCGAATACCTTTACGAGCTACGTCAGACACGCCGCCCGGTTGCGGCCTTGCCCGCGGACATCGTCCCGCGATCGCTCCCGGAGGGGTATGAGGTTCAGGACCATCTGGTGCGCAGGCTCCTCGACAAGTCCGCCGGCCGGCCGATCGGGTACAAGATCGCGTGCACCAGCGAGCTGGCGCAACGGGCCCTCGGCGTGGACGCGCCGTTCTTCGGCATCCTCATGTCACAATCCTCGCACACAAGCCCCGCCCGGCTCCGCGGGGCGGACTTCACCGTCCGCTGTGCCGAGGCCGAGTTCGGGTTCGAGATGGCCGCCGACGTGCCGGCCGGGCCGACCTACACCGCCGACACGATCCGTGAGTTCATCGGGGCGGCGCTGCCGTCGATCGAGATCGTGGACCACCGGTACCACGACTGGCAAGCGGTCGGGGCGCCGTCGCTGCTCGCGGACAACGCCATCCACGGGGCCTGGGTCGCGGGCGAGCCGTACGCAGGGTGGCGCGACATCGACTTCGCCCGCCACCCGGTCAAGCTGATTGTCAACGGCGAGCGGACCTTCCCCGGGTCCGGGGCCGCGGTCCTCGGCAGCCCGCTCAACGTCGTCGCCTGGCTGGCGAACGAGCTGCCGCGATTCGGGCGGCGGCTCCGTCGCGGCGATCGCGTGACGACTGGCGTGACCACCGACATCTACCTGGCCCGGCCCGGCGACCGGCTCGCCGCCGACTTCGGCCCGCTCGGCCGCGTCGCGCTCGAATTCGACCGGAACTGATCCCCCTCCGACCGCGTGTCCGCATGCCCCAGCCCTCCCTCCGCCCCGGCCTGGGCGCCATCCCGTACCCGGGCGGCGTCACCTTCCGCGTCTGGGCCCCCTTCGCCCCCGACGTCTTCGTCGCCGGCGACTTCAACAACTGGGACCAGGCCGCGACCCCGCTCGCGAGCGAGGGAAACGGGAACTGGTCGCTCGACGTCCCAGGGGCGGCCATCGGGCAGAAGTACAAGTTCAAGGTCGGCGGCCAGCTGCGGATCGACCCCCGGGCGGCCCGGGTGACCAACTCCATCGGCGACGGGATCATCGAATCGCCCGACTTCCCCTGGGTGGTCAATGACTTCCGGATACCGCCGTGGAATGAGCTGGTCGTCTACGAGATGCACATCGGCACCTTCCCGGACCAGCCGACCATCCCCGGGCAAATGATTGACGCGGTCATCCAGGATTTGTGGTACCTGCAAGAGCTGGGGATCAACGCGATCGAGGTGATGCCGACCGGCGAGTTTCCTCAAGACCGGTCGTGGGGGTACAACCCGGCGCACATCTTCGCGGTCGAGTCGGCGTACGGCGGACCGGCGGCCCTCAAGCGACTCGTGGACGCCTGCCACGCCCGCGGCATCGCGGTCATCCTCGACGTGGTCTACAACCACTTCGGCCCCAACGACCTCTCCATCTGGCAGTTCGACGGCTGGTTCCAGCGCTGGCTCGGCCAGGAGATGGGCGGCATCTACTTCTACAACGACTGGCGCGCCTGGACGAAGTGGGGGGAGAAGAACCGTCCGGACTACGGCCGCGACGAGGTCCGGCAGTTCATCCGCGACAACGCGATGCGCTGGCTCGAGGAGTTCCGCCTCGACGGGCTACGGTTCGACATGACCGTGTTCATCCGCAACGTCTACGGCCACAACGGTGACCCGCCGGACGACCCGAACAACCTCGCCGGCTGGGGCTGGAACCTGATGCGGTGGGTGAACGACGAGGTGTCGCGGAGCCAGCCGTGGAAGATCACGATCGCGGAGGACATGCAGGATAACCCGTGGCTGACGAAGCACACGTCCGACGGCGGGGCCGGGTTCGACAGCCAGTGGGACGCCGAGTTCCATCACCGGATGCGCGACGTGTTGATCGTCGCCCGCGACGAGGACCGCGACACGGGCGTCGTCCGCGTCCAGATCCAGCGGGCATTCAACGGCAACCCGCTGGAGCGCGTCATCTTCACCGAGTCGCACGACGAGGTGGCCGCGAGTAACGGCAAGCGACGGCTCACGGTGGACGTCACCCCGGACGACCCGGCCAGCTGGTACGCCAAGAAGCGGACGACGCTCGGGGCCGCGGTCGTGTTCACCAGCCCGGGGATCCCGATGCTCTGCCAGGGGCAGGAGATCCTCGAGTCGATCCCGTTCGGGGACGTAAACCGGCTCGACTGGGACAAGTACGACCGCTTCCGCGGCATCTACACGCTCTACCGCGACCTCGCCCGGTTGCGTCGCAACTGGTTCAATAACACCCGCGGGCTACGCGGGCCGAACCTCCATTTCTTTCACGAGAACGCGACGGACAAGGTGGTCGCCTACCACCGCTGGGAGAACGGCGGGCCCGGGGACGACGTGGTCGTGGTGCTGAACTTCGCCAATCGCGGCTACTCGACGTACACGATCGGCCTGCCGCGACCGGGGACGTGGTTCGTGCGCTTCAACAGCGACTGGTCCGGCTACAGCGGCGACTTCGGCAACTGGTTCAGCTACGACACGACCGCCGAATGGGGCGGCCGTGACGGACTGCCTTGTCACGGGAATGTTGGCATCGGGCCTTACACGGCGATCATTTTGTCGCAGTAGTGCTCGGGTTCCTCCTTCCAGCTTCGGGCTGACGGCCGGACAGGTTCTTGGCCGCCGCGATTGCTCGTGAAGCCGCGACGCGGAGGCTTTGCGGAGCGGCTTCACGAGGGGCGGGTCGGGAGTATAAGGGTTTGCGGAATCGCGTCCGTCAACTCGTCTTAACAACACTTTGTGCTAGAGTTCTTCACCCATCAGAATTCCATTCGCCCGCAAACGGTGCTCGCATGGCAGCCCCGGCGACCGCGGACGACTTTTTGGACTTGGCCCGAAAAAGCAGAGTGCTGGATGAAAACCGGTTCCAGGAGGAGTTCCCGGACGCCTCGGAGCTGCCATCTGATCCGCGCGACTGCGCCGCCCGGCTGGTGCGGGCCGACTTGCTCACCACCTACCAGGCCAACCAGCTGCTCGCGGGCAAGCATCGCGGCTTCCACCTGGGGTCGTACAAGATCCTCCGCCCGATCGGGCAGGGGGGCATGGGGATCGTCTACCTGGCCGAGCACTCCGAGCTCCGCCGCAAGGTCGCCCTCAAGGTGCTGACCGGGGACCGTAGCAAGGACAAGGGAGCCCTCGAGCGGTTCCTCCGCGAGGCCCGGGCCGCCGCGGCCCTGGACCATCCCAACATCGTTCGCATCCACGACGTCTGCCAGCAGAGCCAGGTACGATTCCTCGTGATGGAGTATGTGGAAGGGGAGTCGCTCGAGGCGGTGCTGAAAAAGGGTGGGGCCATCAGCCAGTCCCGCAGCGTCGATTACATCTCCCAGGCGGCCGTCGGCCTGCAGCACGCGTACGAGAAGGGGTTCGTCCACCGGGATATCAAGCCGGCCAATCTGATGCTCACCAGGGACGGGACGATCAAGATCCTCGACATGGGCCTGGCCCGCTCGCTCACCAACCCGGCCGACAGCCTGACCGAAGTACTGGAGGACGGTGCAGTCCTGGGTACGGCCGACTACATCGCCCCCGAGCAGGCGATGGGCTCCAAGGAAGTGGACATCCGGGCCGACATCTACAGCCTGGGGGCCACGTTCTTCGCCCTGGTCACGGGCAAGCCGCCGTTCTCCGGGACCACGACCCAGAAGCTGGCCCAGCACCAGATGAAGGAGGCCCCGTCGCTCACAGCGATCGACAAGACGTTTCCCCCCGGGCTGGCTGACGTGGTGGACAAGATGCTCGAGAAGAAGCCGGGCAAGAGGTACCAGACGCCAGCCGACGTCGTCGCCGCGCTGGCCGAGTGGCTGCCGGACACCGGGGCCGCCCGGGTCGTTGCCGGGCTGACCGGCACGGACGAGGGGCAGTCGGAGAAGATGCAGGCGGCGCTCACCGGGATCGTGTCTGGCACATCCAAGCGGATCCGCAAGAGCCGGCGTCGAAAGCAGCGGAAGCAGCTGATCCTCATCGGCGCGGCGGCGGGGGCGGCGGTCCTCGTTGGCGTTGTGGTCACGCTCCTCCTGATCGGCGGGAAGACGGACGAGGTCGGTCCGGGCCCGGGGGCGG
>DATFWZ010000297.1:0-3777 GCA_035258765.1 Gemmataceae bacterium | reverse complement strand
GTTTCGGTTTTGGTGAGCGACATCATCGCATAAGTTCGGGCGAAGGCATGGCCGCGGCCCGACCCGCTTTCACCACACCCCCCTGCATCACCGCGATGAACCGCGACCGGTCTTCCAGCATCGCGATGTCCGCGATCACATTCCCGTCAACCACGAGAACGTCCGCCAGTTTGCCGGCTTCGAGCGTCCCGAACTCGTCGCCGCGGCCCATGATCTCGGCCCCAAACTTCGTCGCGCACTTGATCGTTTCCAGCGGCGTGAACCCGACATATTTGACGAAGAACGTCAGCTCCTTCGCGTAGTCCCCGTGCGGGTTCCAGGCGAACCCGTAGTCCCCGCCCATCCCGAGCCGGCCGCCGGCGCGGAGGATCTTGCGGGCGCTCTCCGCCCCACCCTCCAGCGTCTCCTGGTGGGCGTCGATCACCTTCTGCGGCAGGCCGTACTCCGGACCGCGCTCGACACTGGCGCGCTCGAACTGCAGGGCCGGGACGCACGGCACGTCGCGCTTCAGCAACAGGTCCAGCCCCTCCTCGTCAATGAACGTCCCGTGCTCGATCGTGTCGTACCCCGCCTTCAAGGCGTTCTTGATCCCCTCGGTCGCCCGGCAGTGGCCGGTGACCTTCAGCTTGTGGTTGTGCGCGGTGGACACGACCGCGTGCATCTCCTCGAACGTCATGCATAGCGTGTGGTGGTCGTTGGTGTCCGGGGTGGCCGCGTCGCCGGTCGGGTAGGTCTTCACCCACTCGACCCCGTCCTTGACCAGCCGGCGGACCGCCCTGCGGGCATCGTCCGGGCCGTTGACCAGCATCACCAGGCCCTCCATGCCGATCTTGCGGAAGTCCGGGTTCCAGTCCATCATCCCGCCGGCCCCGCAGATCTCGCGGCCGCTGGCCGCGAGCCGCGGGCCGAGGTGGATGTCGTTCTCGATCGCCTTCTTGAGCCAGACGTCGATGTTGAAGAGGCTCCCGCCCGAACGGGCGGCCGTGTACCCGCACTCCAGGGCGAGCCGGGCGTTGTACGCGGCCAGGAGCGACGCGTACTCGGCCGGGTACTTGATGTCGAGGTCCTCAATGGCCGCGACGTTGAAGTAGGTCGGGTGGTAATGGGCCTCGACCAGGCCGGGCAGGATGCTGCCGCCGTTGGCGTCGATGCGGCGCGCGTCGCGCGGCACTTCCGGGACGCGCACCGCCGGCCCGGCGTACGCGATCTTCCCGTCCTTGACGACGACCGCCCCGTCCCGGACGGGTGGTGCCCCGGTCCCGTCGATCAGTTGCCCGTTGGCGATGACCGTGTAACCGCTGGCGAGTTTCATGGGAGAGGCTCCGTCGGTTGCCCTAGCGTAAGGGGGCCGCGCGCCGGTGTCAACGAAGCCACCCCCGGGGATCCGCCCCGGGGGTGGCTTCGTCTGCGCGCGGCCGCCGTCAGTTCACCTGTTCCGTCGCCAGACGGTCGATGGCCAAATCGGGCGCGAACGACCAGAACCAATCCAGCCCGGGCCCGCCGAGGAGCAGGTCGAATACCCCATCGTCGATCACGTTTGTCGTGTCGAGCTTCGGGACGCCGCCGGTTCCGTTTCGGATCGCGTCGATCCGGTTCGCGTAGGTGTCGGCAGAGGTCCAGACGCCAAGGATCTGGAGCAGCTCCGCGGTGTTCCCGTCATGTGTCGTCCGGCCGCCAATCAGGATGTCCTCGCCGAGCCCGCCGCTCAGCAGGTCTTGCCCGTCTCCGCCGATGAGGATGTCACGCCCGCCCTGGCCGACCAGGATGTCGTTCCCGGGCCCGCCCAGCAGCACGTTGTTCCCACCGCCGCCGACCAGGACGTCGTTGTCCGCCCCGCCGTCGAGGACGGTCGTGATCGTGACCTGCGAACTCACGGTCACCACGTCGTCCCCGGCGAAGCCGTTGAACTGGATGGTGTTGAGCCCGACGATCGGGAATGTGCCGATCAACTCCGACCTGGCGAAGACGTTCACCTGCTCGCCGGTCGGGTCCAGGCCGACGAAGACGCGGTCGTCGTCGCGGCTGCCAGTGATGACGAGGTTGTTATTCGTCACGGCCGCCTTGACCGGGTTGGTCCCGTCCGGGTTGGCCGTGATCTTGCCGAAGAGGCCGTGCGTCTCGTCGTCGGGCCCGGCCGCGTAGTAGAGCGTGTTCGCGTCCCCGGCCGTCTTGCCGTTGCCGAACGCAAGGCCCCAAAGGCCGTCGATCACGAGCGGCTTGCCCGGGCGCGACGTCAGGACGCCCTGGAACTCCCCGGTGGTCGGGTCGTAGGCGTTGATCTTGCCGTCGCCGAAGTTGCCGACCAGCAGGTCGCCGGAGAACTGCCCGAAGTCGGCGGGCGCCTGCACCATCGCCCAGGGGGCGTTGAGCCGTCCGCGGTTCACCAACCGGTCGAGGAAATTCCCTTTCAGGTCGAACACGCTCACAAACCCGAAGCCCCGGTGATGCACGTCGTCCACGGCGTCCGCGTCCTGCTTGGCGTAGGCGACGTACAGCTGGCCGCCAATCGCCGCGACGTTGAACGGGGCGAACCCGTCTGGCATGTGCGGGTCGGTGAAGTCCCCGTCCAAATGAACGAGTTGGTAATGGCTGTCGAGGACGTCGATCTTGGCGTTGTGGAAGTCGGCGACGTAGAGGAAGTTCCCCGTGCCGTTATTGGCCAGGGCGATCCCCTTGTAGATGGCCCCGTCCGACGCCTGGAAGCCCAACTGGGCCATGGTCGATGTGGCCGGCGGCGGGACGTTCCGGTTCCACCCGGTGACCGTCCCCGACTCGGACGCGAAGATGAACGTGGCCGTAGCGCTCATCCCCCCGGCGCTGATCACGAAGTCGGTCGTGGAGTTGAACACTTGCCCGGTCGGCGCCCCGCCCGGGATCGTCACTTCGAGGCCGACCTTTTTCAACGCGCTGCCGTTGACGTCCCCGTTGTACAGCGTGCTCAGGTCCTTCCCGTTGGACGAAACCCAGAACGCCCCGGCGTTCGGGTTCAGCGAAATGCCCCAGGCATTGACCAAGTGCGGGTCGAGGACACGAGCCACGCCCGGCTGGTCAGACACCAGGTCCGTGGCCAGGTACGCGGTCGGGACCAGTCGGCTTTCCAGTGACTCGAGGGCGAATGCGACTCGGACACGGCGCATGATGACTCCTCCAGGTGGAGAGGCGAGCGTGGAGAATTGGCCACCCGTCCCCGGGACCGCCCGGGGGATGCCGGTATGAAAAAGGCGAGTTGCGGGATGACGTCGGCCCCCGGGCGGGGATTTCCCGCGGGACGGGTGATCGGCCGGAGGGTCCGGCCTCCGAGTCGCACGGCCGGGCGACCCGGCACCGCCCGGCCGGGCGGTGTGACGGGGGCTGCGCCTCCGGAGGGCCCCCGCCGTGTCCGACCTATGGTCCAACCGCTAATGTCCGCATTGCGGGGTCGCCGGGCCCGCGACCGCCGGCTGTGCCGCCGACGCCCCGGCCGCGGCGGGCGTATTGGCGGGATTGGCCGCGGCGCGCTTGTCCGGGGCCCATGCGGCCACCGCCACCGCGCCGAAACCGAGCACCGCCAGCAAGAGGGCCACAACCAGCGCCGCGAGCGGTCGACGGTCTCCGGTCGCGACCGGGGCGGGTGCCGGCGGCTCCTTGAGTGCCCGGTCCACTGTCGCCTTGACGAGCGGCTCCGGCACCTCGGCCGCGGATGCCGAACCTTCCGTCACCGCTAACCCAAACGGCAACGAGGCCAGGCACACCCCGCGACGCGTCAGCCGCCGCTTCAACAGTTCGCGGCCGCGGGCC
>DATFWZ010000296.1:0-3302 GCA_035258765.1 Gemmataceae bacterium | reverse complement strand
GTGGCGGTCCTCGGCAACCACGACTACGAGGCCGGGAAGGAGCACGAGGTGGCCGCGATCATGCGCAAGGCCGGGGTCCGCGTGCTCGACGGCGACGCGGTCGAGGTCAAGGGCGTCGGCATCGTCGGTGTGAAAGGGTTCGGCGGCGGGTTCGGCCGCGGGACGCTGGAGCCGTGGGGCGAGGCGGGGGTCAAGCGGTTCGTCCACGAGGCGGTCGAGGAGGGGTTGAAACTGGAGCGGGCCCTCGCCCGGCTGCACACTCCGGTGCGGGTGGCCCTCCTCCACTACTCGCCGATCCGGGAGACGGTGGTCGGGGAGCCGGAGGAGATCTTCGCGTTCCTGGGCTCCGGCCGGCTGGAGGAGCCCCTCAACCGCTACGGCGTCGCCGCGATCTTTCACGGCCACGCCCACCACGGGGCGGCCCAGGGCCGCACCGCGAATGGGACTCCCGTCTACAACGTGGCCGTACCAGTCCTGCGGCAGCTCGACCCGAACGGGCTGCCGGTGAAGATCATCGAGCTGCCGGTCAGCGTCGCGGCGCCTACTTGACGGTCACCGCTCAGAACGCACTGTTGTCCGTCGTCTCTCCCCCCTGGCTGGTGCCCAGGGCGCGCCAGGTGTCCAGGTTGATCGAGTTGCGAATGAATGAAATGTGGCCGTCGCAGTAGATGACGTTCACACCGCCCCCCGTGTGCCGGCTGCGGGCCGCGGACATCTTCGGGAACGACTGGCTGTTTAGCGTCGTGCACGGGATGTTCCAGGTGGCCGCGACGTTGCACGTCCCGCCCGTCATCACGTCCGGGGCGTTGGCGTTCGGCAGGTTGAACGTCGTGAACCCGCTCGCGCTGCCCCACCAGGAGAACCCGCGGAGGTCGCCCCCCTGCCCCTGGATCAGCTCGGCCACCATGAGCGTGCTCGACGTCCCGTCCGTGATGTGCGGCAGGGCCGCCTGCGGCTGCCCGGCCTTGCCGTGCTGCTGGAACATCACCCATTTGTCGCTGTCCGGCTGGGCCCAGCCGTAGGTCGCTTGCATGGTCGTATCCGTCAGCCACCCGGCAGGGTAGGCCCGGAATGGGGCCCCGCCAAAGACGACGCCGGCCACCGTCGTCCCATAGAAGTTGGTGTTCCCGTAATTGACGCCGTAGTTGTGACAGGTGATCCCGTTGTTCGCCTGGCTCGGCTTGTCGGTCGGGCAGGTGAGGATCTTGATCCGCCGCAAAGTTACGTTGGCCGGGTTGGTGTTGGTGCTATACCGCCACTGGCCGCCGGGCATGCTCTTGTCGTTGCCGTTGAAGTTGGCGTACAGCCGCCACATGTTGTCCTGCTCGATGTACGGAAGGATGGCCATGACCCAGGTGCCCCAGCAGCAGCCGAAGTCGCCGACGCCCGGCGGGAGGACGCCGTAAGAGTCGTGGTAGTTGTGCATGGCGAGGCCGATTTGCTTCAGATTGTTCCCGCACGACATGCGGTTGGCGGCCTCGCGGACTTTTTGAACCGCGGGCAGTAAGAGTCCGATCAGAATGGCAATGATCGCAATGACGACCAGCAACTCGATGAGGGTGAACCCTCGTTGACGGATGCGCATGACGGGCCCTTTCGAATTACGGATGAGAAGTGATCACTCCCGGCCCCGGAAACGACCCGGGACGCTACGGGATGTTGAAGTCGAACTTGTTGGACCCGTCGGCCGTCACCTCGCGGACCAGCTCGGATCGCTCGTTGTAATTGGCCGGGACCCGCTCCTTGCCCGGCTTGGTACCGGCGTAGGGGGAGTCTGGGGACGCGTCCCCGGCGCCGGACCGGCCGTCCCCGGCGTAGATGCTGACCCGGTACTTGCCCGGAGCCAGTCCCTTTTCGACCGGGATGCGGTACTTGCCGTTGACGATCTGCGCCCCGTCCCCTGTCCCCTGGCCGTCCATCGGGGCGAACTGGATGATCCCGTCGTCCAGCGGTCGGCCGCCGAGGGTGACGTCGCCGGTAACCTCGTGGCGGTCCTGCGTTTTGGTGCAGCCGGCGAAGGCGCATAGGGCGAGGACGGCCAGGAGGAACTGGACGGCGGATCTGAGCGGGGACATGGATCGGCTCCCACGGGGGACGGGTGGCGCGACCGCGAGCATTAACCGGACCTGGGCGACTTGGGAATGGGTCCCGGAGTTGGCGGGGATGGGCGCGCCACGCGGGATGTCGGCCGAATAGCCGACGGTATTGCGCCCGCTACCGGGTTGTCAACAAAAAAAATCGCGGCCGTACGACATGTCCCTGCTAGGGGTCAGCGTCTTGCGAGTTGGTGGAATCGTGCTGGAGTCCCGGAGGGGCGCGCGAATGTAGCCAGGGATCGAGCGCAGCGCAACCCCTGGAATTGCCGATCACGAGATGCCCGGAGCCCCGAAGGGGCGACCGCCGCGTCGGTCGCCCCTCCGGGGCTCAAGCAATTGGCGCCCGGGTGCCAGGGGTTCGCTCCGCTCACCCCTGGCCACGTTCGGCCGCCCCTCCGGGGCTACCAACAAATAAGACGCTCACTCCGACATTTCGTTAGCCGCGACGCGGAGGCTCTGCCGAGCGGAGCGCGAATACCATCGGCGAGCGGAGCGGCGTCAGCCGCCCGATGATGTCAGCATCGGGCCCCTCAAGGGGCACCCGTTCGCCTCCGCCTGGTGCGCTCCGCTCCGCAATGTCTCCGGGTCGCGGTTAACCGGCTGTTGATTTCTCACACGCACGTACTTCCGGTGGACATCCGTCGGCAGTCCGGGCATAATCCGCCGCACGAACGCGCCGCCCCCTTCCCTAATTCCCGGACCCGCCCGTGCAGAGCCGCCTTAAGATCCAGCTCTCGATCTTCATGTTCCTCCAGTACTTCATCTGGGGGTCGTGGTACGTCACCATGGGCTCGTACCTGGTGAAGACGCTGAAATTCAGTGGAGCGGAGGAAGGGGCCGCGTACAGCGCCTTTGCCATCGGGTCGATGATCTCCCCGTTTTTCGTCGGCCTGATCGCCGACCGCTATTTCGCGTCGGAGAAGCTGCTCGCTGCGCTCGGCATCTTTGGCGGCCTGGTCATGTTCCTGCTGGCGCAGGTGACCGAGTTCGTGGCGTTCTTCCCCCTCCTCATCCTGTACTGTGCCACATACGCCCCGACCCTGGCCCTGGGCAATTCTCTCTCACTGCACCACCTGAAGGATGCGAAGCGCGACTTTCCGCGGGTCAAGATCCTGTCCGCGGTCGGCTGGATCGCCGGCGGGTTGACCATCAGCCTCCTCGGGGGCGAGAAGTCGGAGTTGCAGTTCTACCTGGCGGGCGGGCTGT
>DATFWZ010000295.1:0-10138 GCA_035258765.1 Gemmataceae bacterium | reverse complement strand
CCCGCCGCGCCGGGATGACGAGCGTTGATGTGCGAACGTGGTTCACACGGGGATAATTGGGGTCAGACGCCCTGTTTCGCCTCGCCGACCGGCGATGTCGTGACCGGGACGGGTTCCGAAACCGAGGGCGGTGTCGGTTCGGTCGGCGCGTGAGCCTCGGGTGTCGGCTCCTCGCCGGGGAGAACGCCGGTTGCATTGTCGTCGAACTCCCCTTCCCACCGGGCCATCACGCACGTCGCCAGGCAGTTGCCGATCAGGTTCACCGTCGTTCGGGCCATGTCCATCAACTCATCGACCCCCAGGATCACCGCGACCGCCTCCAATGGTAGTCCGAACGACGCCAGCGTCCCCGCCAGGATCACCAGCGACGCCCGGGGCACGCCCGCCACCCCCTTGCTCGTCAGCATCAACGTGAGCATCATCATGAGCTGCTGCGACCAGGTCATGTCCACCCCGGCCGCCTGAGCCGCGAACACCGACGCCACCGCCAGGTAGAGCGTCGTCCCGTCCATGTTGAACGAGTAGCCGGTCGGCATGACGAACGCGACGATTCGCTTCGGCACGCCGATCGCCTGCATCGCCAGCATCGCCTTCGGCAGGGCCGCCTCTGACGACGTCGTCGAGAACGCGATCAGGGCCGGCTCCTTGATCGCCCGGCCGAACTTCTTGAGCGGCACCCGGGCCACGAGGGCCGCGGGCAGGAGCACCACGAGCAGGAATACAACCAGGGCCCCGTACAGGGTGAGGATGAGCAGGCCGAGGTTCTTCAACACCGCGAGCCCGCTATGGCCGACGGTGACCGCGATCGCCGCCCCGATCCCGATCGGGGCGTACTTCATGACCAATCCGGTGAATTTGAACATGACCTCGGCCAGCGCCTCGAGCCCGGTGAGCATGAACTCCTTCGGTCGGCCGCGGACTTGCGTCAGCGCCACCGCGAAGAGGATCGACCAGAAGACGATTTGCAACACCTCGTTGCGGACGGCCGCGTCGAACACGCTCTCCGGGACGACGTGCTTGAGGAAGTCGTCGAGGGTCTGCATCCGGGCCGCGTACTGCTGGCCCTCCTGCGCCGGGGCCGCCAGGTTGACGCCAACGCCGGGTTTCACGATGTTCACCGCGGCCAGCCCGATGAACAGGGCGAGCGTCGTGACGATCTCGAAGTAGACGAGCGACTTGAAAGCCAGCCGGCCGACGCGCCTCATGTCGTCCCCGTGGCCGGCGATGCCAATGACGAGCACTGCGAAGATGAGCGGGGCGATCAGCGACTTGATCATCCGCAGGAAGATAGTCGAGAGGGGCTTGAGGTGATTTGCGCTTAACCTCTCGTACTCGACCCGGACCGTGTCCCCTTCCTTCGGGTCTTTGCGCTGGCCGGGCGCGTTTTCGATTGTCACCGTGACGGAGGTATCCCCGTTCACGTCCTTGCCGTGCCATGTCCCGGGGGCGGCGCCCGCGCGCGGCTTTTCGTCTCGGCGCAAGGTCAACTCTTTGGCGTCTGACGTGATGACGACGATCTCGCTCGCGTCCGCGGACACCGACTTGACCTTGCCAGTCCATTGCTCGTCCGGGAACGCCCACCCGACGAGCGTGCCGACCACCATCGCGATGAGGATCCACTGAGTGAGCGAAATCCTGCGGAGGAAGGAGAATGCCCGCATGTTTGGGAATCGGGGTGAGGGTGACCCAGGGTGGGGTCAGAATTCAAAGGAACGGAACGCGGATGACGCGGACTACACGGATGTACGCGGATCAAGCACAGACAGATCTGTCTTGGATCGATCCGCGCGAATCCGCGTCGTCCGCGTCATCCGCGTTCGTTTTCTCCTATTCTTTAGCGGCCCGAGCAATAGGCGTGGTGCGCTCTGTCTACTTCGGCAGCAGCGCCTTGATCCGGTCCGCGAGCCGCTGACCCGCCATGACGACCCGCACCTCGGCCGTCGCCTTGGCCCGCTCCACGTATTTCTCGCCCACCTCCGGCGCGTTGTCCGGGACCGGTTGGTTGAATTTCACTTCCACGCCCTCGATAAGCCCGCTGCCGTCCGCCTTCTGATAGGCCACCGTCTTGGCCAGCTCGAAGCTCTCCCGCGACCAACTCTCGAAGCTGCGGTTTTTCGACAGTTTCTCCTTGTCCGCGTTCGACAACTTCAGGGCGCGCAGGTTAGTGGCGACGGTGATGGCCTGCCGGTAGATCTTCGCCTGGCGCTCGGGCGAGTCGTCGGTGTAATTCGCGTCCTCGGCAAGGACGTCGTCCCAGAAGGCATGCAGCTTCCACCCGCGGCCGTTCGCCTTGATGCCGAACTTGTTGCCCCCCTGGTCGCCGTACTCGAACGCCTTGTTGCTCGAGAAGTAGGCGACGCTGTGCAGCGGCTGGTGGATGTCGCCGATCAGGTGGAAGATCCAGCACGCGGCCACGGCCCGGTCCTCAGCCGACGCGGTCCGGAGCCGCAGCTCGTTGCAGCGCTGCTTGAGCGAGCAGAGGATGTCCGTGAAGTCCGGGTTGATTAGCGTCTTGCCGGCGAACGCGTCCGCGTCCTTCGGGTCGATGAACGGGATGTTGACGTAGTGCTCCTCGCCGCGATGGTATTTGGTGATGTCGGGCCGCGGATCCTTGTCGCGCGGGCGAATCCAGTCCGACCAGATGGACGCCCGGAGGATGACCCACTCCGCCTCCTCGACCTCCGGCGGCTTGCCGGCGGCGAGGAATGTGCTGTAGTGCGGGTGGCTCTTCAGGATCGCGAAGAGCCGGACCTTGACGCCGTCGTCCATCTGGTCGTACGCGAGCTTGGACACGGCCAGGTGGCCGACGCTATTCCAGGCCGGGGCCTTCCCCGGCATCGCCGCGACAACCGCCCAGGGCAATCCGAACGCCAGCCAGCATCTCATGGGTGAATCTCCCGGTGCGTGAATCCGGTGACGCTACCAGCCGAGTGGGTCGGGGGCCAATGAAATCCGGGGGAAGGTAGGATCCACCCAACTCGGCCGTCCACTCAACCGGTGGGTCCGGACTGTAGCCGTCACGCGGAGCCCGGGCCGCGGGTTGAATTGCGGGAGGAAGGCAGTCATTAGAATGCGTTCCGGAAGTCGGACGGGCCAGCGTACCACGGCCCGCGGCCCGGTGCCACCGGAGCCCGTTCACCTGCTATGATGATCGGTGCTACCCGTTGACAGATCGCTTAGTGTCGTGAACTCGCGACCGGCGCCCTGACCCGCCTGACTCGCCGGGATTGGGAAAGGTCCTCGCCGGTTCGGCCATTTCAAACTGACGAAGCCACGGCCATCGCCCGGGCGCGTCGCGGGGGCAGCGCCATGCCGGACTCGCTGGAACACCTGTTCGCCAACCTCGACCGCCGCGACGGCCCGCTGCCGCTGCCGGTCATCCTCGACTGGCTCGACGAGAGCGGGCTGACCGCCGGGGAATTGTCGCACTACCTGGTCTTCCACCGCGACCGCTACGTACGAAACCTGGTCCACGCCGGCCCGTCGTATCAAGCGCTCGTCCTGTGCTGGCGGAACGGCCAGCGGAGCCCGATCCACAACCACCGCGGGTCGAGCTGCGGGGTCAAGGTGCTCCGCGGGGTCGCGACCGAGACCGTGTTCACCCGGGCGCCGAACGGGATGGTTGTCGCGGAGCGGTCTCGCGAGCTCCCCCCCGGGCACACCTGCGCCTCGGCCGACGACGACATTCACCAGGTTTCCAACCTGCAGCCCGGCGGAGCCGACCTCGTGACCCTGCACGTGTACTCACCGCCGCTGCTCCGGATGGAAGTGTTCTCGCTGGAGACCCCGACGGTCCGCGAGTGGGACGATCCGGTCAACGAGATCTTCGTCCTCGGCGGAGGGATTTGACGCGGCGGGGACCCCGACGTGGGAGCCCGAAGCGCAAGCGAGGGACGTTAGGCTGAAGCGCAAGCGAGGGACGTTAGGCCGAAGGGCAAGCGAGGGTTAAAGAAAGGCTCGTACATGGCGACCGACACGTACGCCGGACCGGAGTGGGCCCGGTGGCTCGACAGCATGGAGGGCGTCCCCGAGTGGCCCGCCCCGGCCGCCCGGAAGGCCCCGCCCGGCTGGCAAAAACGCGTCGGGCGATCGTTCGAGCGGCTTGGCGAGTTCGCCCCGGGTATGGTCCTGGCCCTCGGCCTGGCGGTCGCGGGCGAGCGGCTGGCCCATTGGTTCGGGACAACCATCCTCCGGTTCGACCACAGCCCGATCAGCGCCGTCCCGGTCGCGGTGTTGCTTGGTTTGATCGTGCGCAACGCGGTCGGGCTGCCCGCTGTCTACGAGCCGGGTTTGAAGGTCTGCGTGCGGTTCCTGCTCCGCGTCGGCATCGTCCTGCTCGGGCTGCGCTTGAGCCTGGGGGCGGTGAGCCTGGTCGGGCTCGTTGCTCTGCCGATCATCGTCGCGTGTATCGCCAGTGCCCTGGTCGTCGTTTCGTGGCTGGGGCGAGTGATCAGGCTGCCGCGACGGCTCGCGGTTCTGATCGCGGTGGGCACGAGCATCTGCGGGGTGAGCGCGATCGTCGCGGCCGCGGCGACGATCGATGCCCAGGACGACGAGGTCAGCTACGCGGTCGCGTGCATCACCCTGTTCGGGCTGCTGGCGCTATTCACGTACCCGTTCTTCGCCTTCTGGGCCTGCGGGGGCGACGCCCAGACCGCGGGCATCTTCCTCGGGACGGCGATCCACGACACCGCCCAGGTGGCCGGGGCCGGGCTGATCTACCAGCAGCAGTACGACGCCCCGGAAGCGCTAAACAACGCCGCGGTGACCAAGCTGGTGCGGAACACATGCATGGCCGCGGTCATCCCGCTCATCGCGATCGCGTACCTGCGGACCAAACAGGAGCGGAAGGCCGGGCGGATGAGCTGGCACCAGGCGGTGCCGCTGTTCGTGCCGATGTTCGTGCTCGCGGCCGCGGTGCGCACGGTCGGCGACCTGGGCGGGCGGCCGTTCGGCGTGTTGAGCAGCGAGACGTGGCGGGAGTGGCTCGCTGCGGCGGACCGGTTGTCCGGCTGGTTCCTGGCCCTGGCGATGGTGGCCGTGGGCCTCGGGACCGGTCTCGGGAAGCTGCGGAACCTGGGGCTGAAGCCATTCGGCGTCGGGTTGGCCGCGGCGGTGCTGGTGGGTGGCGTCAGTTTGGGGTTGTTGACGATTGCGCGGACGCTTGGGATGGTGGGGAGCGGCTGACGGCGTAGACAAACGGTCATCGCAAAGGGCCTGGCAAGCCGGCTGAACCGCGCGATGTGATTCCTGTCGAGAGACACATCCGTGTTAGATTGGTGGCTGATTGCGCACTCCGTCCCATTCGCCTTGATGCTGGCTGTAGGAGCATTCATTTTACTGCGAAATCGCCATCGGTCCCGGAAGGCTACCGGCTTGGCATTCATCGCCCTCTGTGGATTCGCGGGTTGGTGGCTGTTTGATGTTGTGCTCGTGCTAGCATTCCCTCTTTGGAAGAGCAGCGTCGCGGATGATCGATTTGTTACGCTCGTGACCATCGTCGACGGATGCCGTCAGCTCTGTCACGGGGCGTGCGTCTTACTTCTCGTCTTTGCGATCGTGATCGACCGCCGCGATGGCAGGTCGGACGATGTACGCTGGTAGGACGGGCATACTAAATGCCGTGCGCGGCCGCCTAGCCAGGGCAAGGACGAGGGAAGCTACCTTCATGTCCGACTCCGAGCCCGAATCTCTCTTCTCCGACTCCTCGGGACCCTGGACCGTCTTCCGGATCGACGACAACGGGAACACCTTCGTGGTCCGCGAACACCTGAGCCGCGAGTAGGCGGACCGCGTCGTCGCTGAGTTCGAAGCCCGCGGGCACAAGCAGATGTATTGGGCGGAACGGGAGGCAAGGTAACAGGGTCCTTTGGTACGCGGGAAGCGAGAGTGTTAGAAAACCGGACGCCGATGACGCGGATGACGCGGATTCACACGGATCAGACAAAACACATCAATCTGGTTTGATCCGTGTAAGTCCGCGTCATCCGCGTTCGGTTTCGAAATTTGCTCACGCGCGGTCTGGTCCTGGCGTACGACCCCGCGGCCGCCGACGGTTGCGGGCGGATTGTGGTGACGCTCGACGGCAAGGCGACGACTCTCGATCTCGGACCCGGGCGCCGAACGATTGGGGCCAGGTTCGACCGGTTCGGCCTGGTCACCACCTGGATCGACGGGAACGGTCAGCGAAGCTACTTCGACGACTTGACATACACATGTGAGCAATAGCCGCTGGAGGGGCGTTCAATCCAGGATCAACTGCTCACTGCCGTTCCGCGTGATGGCGCCTCGGAGCGTCGTCTCGTCAACGTCGTACGAAATAAACCGGACCGACCCATCCGCGAAGCCTGCCCGGAATCCGTCCTTGAATGGCCCCCGCACTCGGACCGACTTGGCGGGATCGTAGATGATCTCTTCCGGCTTGGTCCATGGGACCGGGTCGCCGGCCTCGACAACGAGGAGCGTACTCGACTGGCCGTCCGTGAAGTCTCGCCAGCGCAAGCCGCGGGGCCCCTCGAATGCCGTACCCGGGCCGACGAACACGTGCAAGATCGTGTGATGAGCGGGGTAGCGCGACCGCTTGTACTGCGGCGGCGCATAGGCCGTCGGCATCCGCTCCAGAAGGCGGATGTTGTGCGGGCTGTCCCAGGGCTCGTCGAGCTTGAACTCGTCGTAGAGCGCCTTTTGTTCGATGTATGGCAGGAGTAACACGCGCCAGCTATAGAGCGGTTGTCCGTCGGGGCCGTACACGACGGCCGGGGGCAGATGGCCGTGGTTCGACTCGTAATCATGAATCGCCAGGCCGATCTGCCTGAGACTTCACTGAATCCTGTCTCTTGTGTCGTGGATCTTCTCGAGACAGGCGAACGACACGCCCGTGAGGCCGGCGATGATCAATCCGGCCGTTGCGAGCTGAAGTCCGAGCCGTCGCGGCTTGCGGGGCGTCATCGGGATTCTCCGACCGGGTTGCGGCCAGGTTTTCCGGTCCTGATTATCCCCCGTACCGAAAACGGTCACAAGCCCGTGACCACCTACAACGAGGTAAAGCCACGGCGTTCCGCACTTGTCGGAGTCTCGCATGCGCCTGTTTCCCTTCGCAGCCGGCGTAATCCTGGCTGCTTCTCCTGTCCTGGCCGACGACGCCCCCTACGACCTCGTCATCCGCCACGCGAAGCTCGTGGACGGGACCGGGAACCCGTGGGTGTACGCCGACGTCGCCGTTCGCGGGGACAAGATTGTCGCGGTCGGCAAGGTGCCAGCGGGACCGGCGAAACGCGAGATCGACGCCAAGGGGCTCGTCGTCGCGCCCGGGTTCATCGACATGCACTCGCACTCCGACATGCTCCTCCTCGAAGACGGCAACGCCCCGAGCAAGGTCCGCCAGGGCGTGACCACCGAGGTGCTCGGCGAGGGCACGTCCGCGGGGCCGTATCCCGTTGGGCCGGTATACGACGTCAAGAGAGGGCGGTTCCGAGCGCTCGCCGACTATTTCAACCTCGTCGAGGAATCCGGTGTTGCGGTGAACGTGGCGTCGTACGTCGGGCTCGACAACATCTGGCAAGGCGTGATGGGCCAGTCGTTCGATCGCCCGACCCCGGCGCAGTTCGCCGGGATGAAGGTGCTGCTCGACGAGTCGATGAAGGACGGTGCGCTCGGGCTCTCCAGCATGCTCATGATGCCCCCCGGGTCGCTCGCGACGACGGACGACCTGGTGGAACTTTGCAAGGTGGTCGCAAAGCACGGCGGCAGCTTCTCGTCGCACATTCGCAACGAGGGTGAGGGGGTGCTCGACTCGGTGAAGGAGGCGATCGCGGTCGGCGAGCGGGCAGGTGTCCCGGTGGACGTCATCCACATCAAGATCGCGGATCAGAAGCTGTGGGGGCGGATGAACGAGGTCATCGCCCTGATCGACGCGGCCCGCAAGCGCGGCGTCAACGTCCAGGCCAACGTCTACCCGTACACCCGCGGGAACAACAACCTCGCCAGCATCATCCCTCCCTGGGCCCACGAGGGCGGGACGCGGCAAATGCTCGACCGGCTCAAGGACCCGGCCCAGCGCGAGCGGATCAAGAAGGAAGTCAAGGGCGGCATCCCGGGCTGGTACAACCATTACACCGCGGTCGGCGGCGACTGGTCGCGGATGCTGGTCAGCGGCAAGGGGGCCTACGCGGGTCTGACGATGGATCGCATCATCGCGGCGAAGTCCAAGGGCAAGGACCCGGCCCCGGACCCGCTCGACGTCCTCTTCGACCTGCTCATCGAGACCGAAGGCTCGGTCCCGACCGTGTACGAGCACCACACGGAAAAGGACATGACGCTGGCCCTCAAGCAGCCGTGGTGCTCGATCGGGTCGGACGGGTCCGCGTACGCGATCGAGGGCCCGCTCCGCCGCGGCCACCCGCACCCGCGAAACTTCGGCACCTTCCCGCGCGTGCTCGGCGTTTATGTTCGTGATCGCGGGCTGCTCGAGTTGGAGGACGCGGTCCGCAAGATGACGTCGCTCAATGCCGCGAAGCTCGGGCTGACGGATCGCGGGCTGGTGAAGCCGGGGGCGTTCGCCGACCTGACCGTGTTCGACCCGGCGAAGGTGATCGACAAATCGACGTACGAAGATCCGTTCCGGTACGGGGAGGGGATCGCGTACGTGGTCGTGAACGGGAAGCTGGTGCTCGACGGCGGGAAGCCGACCGGGATGAAGCCCGGCCGGGCACTGCGCCGGCCGAAGGCGTGAGGGGACGCTTGGAACCCCTCTCCCCCCCGCTTCGGGTGGAGTGGGGCAGGGGTGAGGGGGGTTAACGCGGGCGCGGAGGGTACAATCGGATTGGTCCCGCGGGCGCAGACCCCCCTCACCCCGGCCCTCTCCCCCGCTTCGGGGGGAGAGGGAGGAAATCAGGTTGCCCATCCGCAGGAAGGCGAGGATCGACACTGCTTTTCCCAAAATCCATCAATTCCGACTGCCGGTCCGCGGCCCGCCGAAATATGAGGTAATTGGCCGAGCACGGACCGGTTGCCTTTCCATTTCACACTTCCACTCTCACCCCCGCAGCACTTCCGGCCCGGTTGCAACAACAATTCGAGGTTCCCATGAACGCCACCCTCTCACTTGCGGGCCCGGCACCCGGCGCGCCCGACGGTCCCACCTTCCTCCGCGCCGACACCGACCAGCGAAGTCGTCCCGACCGGCCCGATCCCGGCTGGATCTGGCACGGCTACCTGGCGCCGGGTGGCATCAGCCTACTCACCGGGCGGCCGAAACTGGGCAAGACGACCCTCGTGTCCGTCCTCCTGACCAAGCTGGCGGCCGGCGGCGACCTCGCCGGGCGCCCGGTCCGCGCCGGCCGGGCGGTCGTCGTTTCCGAGGAGGACGCGTCGCGGTGGGAGGAGCGCCGCGACCGCTTGGGTTTGGGCCCGAACGTCGGCTTCCTGTGCCGCCCGTTCCCGCGCCCGGCGACCGCGGACGACTGGCGCGGCCTCATCGACCGCATGGCGGCCGCCCGTCACGGGCCGGGCCTCGACCTGGTCGTGATCGACTCGCTGGCCACGTTCTACCGCGGTCTCAGCGAGAACCACGCCTGTCACGTGCTTGAGATGGTGCTACCGCTCCGGCGGCTCACGGACCTCGGCGTGGGTGCATTGATCATCCACCACCCGAAGATGCGGCCGACCACGCCCGGGCGGGCGGCCCGGGGGAGTACGGCCCTGATCCGGAACGTGGACATCGTCCTGGAGATGAACCTGGTCGGGCCGTGGGGCACGAACGACCGGCGGCGGGAGCTGCTCGGCTTCTCCCCGTGGCCGCAGACCCCGCGGCGCCTTGTGATCAAGCTGACGCCGGACGGGACGGATTACGCGGTCCTCGGCGACCCCAGCCTCCCGCCCCTCCGCGACGGCCGGGACGTATTGTTGCGAGCGCTCGCGGGCGCCCGCGGGCCGCAAACGCGACGGCAAATCCTCCGGGGCTGGCCGGCCGATTACTTGAAGCCAAACGAAGTCACATTGTGGCGGTGGCTGGTCCGCGAAGAGAAGTGTGGACGAGTCCGGACCAGCGGCCGCGGGCGACCGTGGAACGGGGCCGCGTACTGGCTGGCGGGTCGGGAGGAGGGCGTTTTGAACCCCTCTCCCCCCGCTTCGGGGGGGG
>DATFWZ010000294.1:0-8373 GCA_035258765.1 Gemmataceae bacterium | reverse complement strand
TGGTCGCGGCACCGCAAACTGCCGCGACTTGCGCCGCTCCTCATGCCGCCGTCGGACGCGACGATCGCGGTCGCGGTCGGCCGGCCGACCGACCCGGCGAGGTATGCCAAGATGTCGCGCGAGGAAATGTTGGACGACTTGAGGAGGATGGTGCGCGAGCAAATGACGCGGGCGGAGGCGCTGCGGCGCAAGCCCTACCCCGAAGGGGTTTGATCTCAAAGCCGGGGGGTCGCGCAGCGCACCCCCGGTCACGAAGACAGGAAAAGGTTCAATCGAACCCGTCAATCCTTCGCCAAATACCCCTCGAACCGCTTCGACTGCCTCGCAACTTCTCCCGACTCCGTCTTGACGACGATCAGCGTCGCGGCCCCGTCGATCGTCTCGATCTTCTTGATCGCCTCGTCCGCCGGCAGAATGCTCGCCATTTTCGTCAGGCTGTCCGCCTCGATGCCGCGACGGGCGACCACGGTCACACTTCGTCGCCCGGTCAGCCCGATGCCGGTCCGTGGGTCGATCACGTGCGAATACCGCACCCCGCCAATCTCGACGAACTGCTCCGCGTCCCCCGATGTCGATACGGCTGCGTTCTTGAACAGAAGTTGGCGTCTCTCATTGTCCCCCGGGAGCGGAGCGATGTCGACCCGCCAGCCGGGCTTGCCCGGCGGGGCGTCGGACACCGCGATGTCCCCGCTCGCGGCCACCAGGGCGCTCGCGATTCCGAGCTTCTCAATTGCCTTGAGCCCCTCGTCGGCCGCGTATCCTTTCGCGATTCCCCCGAGATCGAGCTGCATCCCCGCGACCTTCAGCTCGACCGTTTTCGCCTTGAGGTCGAGAACCATGTGCTTGTAACCGACGCGTTTGAGGGCGGCATTGAGCACTTCGGGGTCGGGGAGTTCGCGGTCCTTTCGCGCTTGTCGCCAGAGGCGGACTACCGGCCCGATGGTCACGTCGAACGCCCCGTCCGAAAACTCGGACACCTCCCGGGCCTTCGCGAGCACAAAGAACAATTCGTCGCTCACCTTCACCGGCCCGGCCGGCTCCTTGGCGCTCTTCTGACAGAGCTTCATCAACTCGCTGTCCGGGATGTAGTCGCTCATGACCCGGTTGAGCTCGCCGACGCGGGCGAAGGCGGCCTTCGCGGCCCGGTCCGCGGTTTCCTTGTCCGGGGCGTAAAGGACGATGCGAAACTTCGTCCCCATGTGCGGTTCCTCGTACTCGAACCGCTTGGCGTCCCCAGCCCGCGCCGTAACCGCGACGGCGACGAGAGCGAGCATCGAAATGGCGCGGGTCATAGAATGTACCCTCCCTGCGGGAGGTCTAGTTCATAGTCGCTTCCCGCCGCCAGCCGCTTGACAGGGCCCGCCCGGCAGGAGAACCTACCAGCCATGCTCCGTCGCTTCCAACTGGCCACCGTCCTCGCCGTCGGCGGGATCGCGCTCCTGGCCGCCGTCGGCCAGGATGCCAAGACCGCCCCGAAGGCCGCCCATCAGAACTATACCGAATCCCTGCAGGGCCCCGAGGGGAAGGTCTCGTTCGAGATGATCGCTGTCGCGGGCGGCGAGTTCCTCATGGGCAGCCCGGAGACCGAGGAGGGCCGCAACAAGGACGAGGGCCCGCAGATCAAGGTGAAGGTCAAGCCGTTCTGGATCGGCAAGTACGAGGTCACCTGGGACGAGTTCGACCTGTACTTCCGGTACGGCAACGAGAACCTGAAGAAGAAGGCCGAAGGCTCCGAGCGCCCGGAGGAGAAGCCGGCGAAGAAGGAAGTGGCCCGACCGGCCGGGCCGGCGAGCCCCGCGGACGCGGTCTCCAAGCCGACCAGCCCGTACGTGGACGAGACGTACGGGTTCGAGCGGGAAAAGCACCCAGCCATCTGCATGACGCAGCACGCGGCCATGAAGTACTGCGAGTGGCTGTCGAAGAAGACCGGGAAGGACTACCGGCTGCCGACGGAGGCCGAGTGGGAGTACGCCTGCCGGGCCGGGACGACTGGGCCGTATGGCATCCCGGCCGGGGCCAAGCTCGACGACTACGCCTGGCTCAAGGAGAACTCGCCGACCGACGAGCGGCCGGGCGGGGCCCTGCACGCGGTCGGGACGAAGAAACCCAATGCCTGGGGCATTCACGACATGCACGGGAACGTAATGGAGTGGTGCATGGATCACTACGTCCCGGACGCTTATTCGCGGTTCGACAAACTGTTCGGCAAGGGCGGGGTGATTGAGTCGCCGGTATTCAAGCCGACGGACAACAAATGGTGGCACGTGGCCCGGGGCGGGCACTTCAAGGACAAGCCGGAGGCCCTCCGCAGCGCCGCCCGCCGTCGCTCGGACAAGAAGTGGATGCAGGCCGACCCGCAGGAGCCGCAGAGCATCTGGTGGCTGACCAACTACCCGACCATCGGCTTCCGCGTCGTCCGCCCGGTCGAGCCGGACGACCTGACCGGGATCACGTCGAAGGTCGAGAAGGAAAACGACGAGACGTTCAAGCCGTGACTGTTGTTGGTGAGTGGTGATCAGTGTTTCGTGGGCGGCCGCGCTGCCACCCGCGTCACTAATCACAAGGAACGAATCACTAATCACTAATCACATACGTGAGGGTCCTCTCCATGTCCGAGACAGTCAGCCGCCGCGACTTCCTGGCCGCCGGGGCGGTCACCGTCGGCACCCTGGCCGGGGCCAGCAAGATGTACGCCCAGACCAGCCAGACCATGAAGGTCGGCCTGATCGGGTGCGGCGGCCGCGGTACCGGGGCCATCAAGGACGTCATGACGGCCGACAAGGACGTCCACATCACGGCCCTGTGCGATCTGTTCGAGCCGAAGACGAGCAGCACCCTGAAGGCGATCAAGAAGCGATGGGGGGACCGGGTCACGGCCACCGCGGACACCTGCTTCAGCGGGCTGGAAGGGTACAAGCAGCTCGTTTCCCACCCGGACGTGAATTACGTCATGATCGCCACGCCCCCGGGCTTCCGGCCCTACCACCTGGAGGCGGCGATCGAGGCGGGCAAGAACATCTTCACCGAGAAGCCGGTCGCCGTGGACGTGGCCGGCATCCGCAAGGTGCTCGGGCTGGTCAAGAAGTCCGAGGAGAAGAACCTGAAGATCGCGGCCGGCACCCAACGGCGGCACCAGGCCGGGTACATCGAAACGATGAAGCGGCTGCATGGCGGCGACTACGGCGACATCCTGTCCGCCCGCGTCTACTGGAACGGCGTCACTCCCTGGTTCCACGAGCGACAGGAGGGGATGAAGGATGCCCACTACCAGCTCTACAACTGGTATCACTTCCTGTGGCTGTGCGGCGACCACATCGTCGAGCAGCACGTCCACAACCTGGACGTCGCCAACTGGTCGATGAAGGCGACCCCGATCAAGGCGACCGGGATGGGCGGGCGGAGCAACCGCCCGGTCGGCGACCCGAAGGACGTCGGGCACATCTTCGATCACTTCGCGATCGAGTACGAGTACCCGGGCGGCGTTGTCGTGCAGAGCTACTGCCGGCAGATCGAGGGGTGTGCCAACAGCGTGTCCGAGGACTTCGTCGGCACCCGGGGGAGGGTCCACACCCACCCCGGCACCTACGTGGCCAACGGCAAGGAGATCGTCAGCGGCGAGGGCGAGCGGAATCCGTACGAGCAGGAGCACATCGACCTGATCAAGGCGATCCGCGACAACAAGCCGCTCAACGAGCTGGAGCAGGTGGCGAACAGCACGTTCACGGCCATCCTCGGCCGCATGTCCACGTACTCGGGCAAGTCCCTGAAGTGGAACGACGTCCTGCACGGGGTTACGGTCAAGCGCGGGGGCAAGGACGTTCACGAGGACCCGTGGTTCGAGGACACAATGCCCAAGACGCTCTCCCTCGACATGGAACTGCCGGTGGACCCGGTCCCGGTCGTGGGGCAGTGGAAGCCGAAGAAGCGGGCCTAAGAGCTCCTCACGCGATGGCGCAAAGACGCAAAGAAGACAAGAACAGCTCTTGTCTTCTTTGCGTCTTTGCGCCTTCGCGCGAGACTTCCCGTTTATAATTGCATGCGATGCCCGCAGCCCCGCGAATGTCGTTGCCCCTTTGGACCGAGCGGTACGCCGCCCTGCCGGCGCCCGCGTCGGCCGCGGAGATGGCCGCGCGCGGGTGGGACGCGGTGGACGTCGTGTTCGTCACCGGCGATGCGTACGTCGATCACCCCAGCTTCGCCATGGCCATCCTGCACCGCGTGCTCGAGGCGGCCGGGTTCCGCGTGGCGATGCTGAGCCAGCCGGACTGGCGGACCGTCGAGCCGTGGCGGCAGTTCGGCCGGCCCCGGCTGTTCTTCGCCGTCAGCGCGGGGAACATGGACTCACTCATCAATCACTACACGGCTAACAAGAAGGTCCGCAACGACGACGCATATAGTCCCGGCGGCCGGATCGGCCTGCGCCCCGACCGGGCCACGCTCCCGTACTGCCAGCGGTGCCGCGAGGCGTTCCCCGGCGTCCCGGTGATTGCCGGCGGGGTGGAAGCGAGCCTGCGCCGGCTGGCCCATTACGACTACTGGAGCGACACCGTCCGCCGCTCGATCGTCCTGGACAGCAAAGCCGACTTGCTCGTCTACGGAATGGGCGAACAGGCGATCGTCGAGATCGCCCGGCGGCTGGCCGAGGGGAAAACAATTCAGGACCTGCGCGACCTTCGGGGGGTCGCTTACGCACTGGGCGCCCGCGACTCGGAGGAAGTAGGCACGGACTTGGCGAGCCGGGAGCGTGAGCGACCGGAGTCCTCCGGTCGCTCACGCTCCCGGCTCGCTGGCGACACAACCATTCTGCTCCCGGCTTACGAAGCCGTCCGCGACGACAAGGCCGCGTTCGTCGAGGCCACCCGGCTCATCCACCTGAACACCAACCCGTTCAACGCCGCGACGCTGGTCCAATTCCATGACCGCCAGGCCGTGGTCGCGACGCCGCCCGCGTTCCCGCTCTCCACGGCCGAGATGGACGCCATCTACGACCTGCCCTACACCCGGCGGCCGCACCCGATGTACTCCGAGCCGATCCCGGCCCACGAGATGATCAAAGACTCGGTCACGACCATCCGCGGCTGCTTTGGGGGCTGTACCTTCTGCTCGATCACTGCCCACCAGGGCCGCATCATCCAGTCGCGGTCGAAGGACTCGATCGTCGGCGAGGTGCGGAAGATGGCCGCCGACCCGGAGTTCAGGGGGGTGGTCAGCGACATCGGCGGGCCGACCGCCAACATGTACCAGATGCGCTGCACCCGCCCGGACGTCGAGGCCAAGTGCAAGCGCCTCTCGTGCATCCACCCGACCATCTGCAAGCTGCTCGGGACCGATCATGGTCCGACGGTCGAACTGTTGAAGTCGGTCCGCGAGCAGGGGGGGATCCGGAAGGTCTTCGTCGCCAGCGGCATCCGCATGGACCTGGCGCAACTCTCCCCGGAGTACGTCCGCGAGCTCGCCACCCATCACGTCGGCGGTCGGCTCAAGGTGGCCCCGGAGCACACGAGCCCGGGCGTACTCGCGCTGATGAAGAAGCCGTCGATCGACAACTTCGGGACGTTCGCCGAGCAATACAAGGCCGCGTCGAAGGCGGCTGGCAAGTCGCGGCAGTTCCTGGTCCCGTACTTCATCGCCAGCCACCCCGGGAGCGGGCTGGCGGAGATGATCGACCTGGCCGTCTACCTCAAGCGGAACGGGTACCGGCCGGACCAGGTACAGGACTTCATCCCGGCCCCGTTCGACATCGCGACGTGCATGTACTACACGGGCGTGGACCCGATGACCGGCAAGCCGGTGCAAGTCGCGCGACACCTCCGGGACCGCAAGCTGCAGCGGGCCCTGATGCAGTTCTTCAAGCCCGAGAACTGGTTCACCGTCGGCGAAGCCCTAATCCAGGCCGGGCGGCCAGACCTGATAGGCTCGGGGTGCGACTGCCTGATTCCGGCGCAGCCGCCGAACGAGGCGATCGAAGCACGGCGACGCCAGGCCAACCGTGCGGTCCACGGTGACGGGGACGACGACCATTACCACACAGTCGCCAACCCCGCCAAGGGCGAGAAGCCCGGCGAGCGCGGGGCTGGACCGTCGAAGCCGACCGGGTACCGTCCGGGGCGGAAGTCGCAGAAGCGACGGAAGAGGCGTGGCAAGTAAGGTATGTTCTGACGGTGACGTCGAAGCCTGCTCTGGTGTCCAACCGCTCCGGCGCGGTCAGAGGGGTCACTGATCATCGAGCAGAGAATCGATTGCGGCGTCTTGACGGTGCTGATGGATGCTCCCATTGGCAAACCGCTCGGCGTGCCGGCACGCCATCCAAGGCGGCCAGACGAGCGTCGCCACGACGACATCGTGGAACCGGCGGGCGTGTCCGGCAGCACGCCAGACGGCGTCAAAAGCCGAGGTCTTCACCCTCGTGGGTCGCCACTCCGATCTGCTCGTCCCCGCCCCGCCGACCGTTGTACCACAGTTGCCACCGCTTCCCGTCGAAGATCGCGTAAGGCTTGTACACCGCATCCGCATCCCACCGGTCCTTCCCGGGTCGGATGATCGGGTTGGCCGGGTGTCGCTCCCAGTTGGTGATGCCATCCTTCGAGCGGGCCAATCCGATCTGGGCGCGGTCCCGATTCGCGAACCCGATGTAAAACATGACGTGCCAATCCCCCTGCCGCACGACCTGGCAGGCCGTCACGCGATCCTTTTCCCACTCGGTCTTCAGGTCGGGTCTGAAGATCGGATTCTCCTTGTGCTTTGACCATTTCCGCCCGTCCGGGCTCGTGGCGTAGCCGATGGCGTTCGGCTCGTACTGCTCACCGCCCGAGTACCACATGCGATACTCCTTGCGGTCGGCATCGTACTCGACGTGCGGGCACATGACGGCCACCTTCTCCCACGGGTGGTCGGCGGTCAGTACCGGCTTTTCGCCCATCCGCTCCCAGGTGTTGCCGTCCGCACTCGTCGCGTACCCGATCGAGGACTTGCCATCGGATTGGCCGGTGTACCACATGTGGTACCGGTCGCCCTCCCGGATCACGACCGGCCGGTTGACATCGGCCTCCCAGCCGGACGCCTTGCGGGGGCCGAGGACGATCTGCGGTTCGCCCCAGGTCACTCCGTCCTGGCTCTCCACCAGGGCGATACTCTGCTTCGGGCGCCAGGAGAACCACATGCGGTACCGTTTGTCGTCTCGCAGCACGGAGATGTCGAAGCAGGTGCCGAGTTTGCCCCCGAGAACCGGGTTCTTCTCGTACTTCTGCCACCCTGCGGCCGTTTCCGTGTCGCCCTTGCCTTTCTCCCCGGCCGTGATGAAGCTAGCGAGTAGCGCGATGGTCGGAGCGCACAAGCCCAGAATCGGCAGAATCCGCATCAAGTTGCGACCTCGACAGGAAGTCGTTCCACACCGGACATGCTCTCCATAATAGGACCTTGCAAAGGGGCGACACGCTGGCGGAGGTCGAGTTCGCGGCCCTGCGGAAGCAGTGCCTCGGCCGACGGATGGGGACGATCGCGGAGGTGCGGGCGGAGGTGGAGGCGTGGCACGACGCGCGCAACGAGCGGGAGGGCGTCGCCACCTGGCAGTTCCGCACGGCCGATGCCCGCGTCAAGCTCCGCCACTTGTACCCCCAAAGTCATGCGGCGTGACCCACTAGAACGAGTTCCAAGCGGTTCTGGACCAGATCACGCTCGTGGACAACCACGGGAGGACGGACGGTAGGATGAAGAGATGGTCTCCAGTTCCCCTCGCGTTAGTGGTACTGATCGGTTCAGCGATCCCTGGCACCGGTACTTCCGCCGAGCCGAAGCAACCGGGGTACAAGGTCTACGACCACGTCGTCAAGGCCACGCCGCCCGCCATGGGGGAGCACAAGTTCCGACTGGTGGTGCCCGATGGACTTGCGGTTGTCCGCGGCATCCTGGTGGTCGGGCCGTACTCCGGCGGCGACTCGCGGGACTACCACGAGCAGGTCTGGTACCGCGAGTTCCTGAACCTGCACGGGTTCGCGTTCCTGGGCGCAACGAATTTTTACCTGCACGACTACAAGGTGATGCAGGCCGCCCTCAAGCAGTTCGCTGCGGACTCCAAGCACCCGGAGTTGGTGAATGCGCCTTACGCCGCGACCGGCTTCTCGGCCGGCGGCGGGTACACACGACTCCTGATGAAGGCGGACCCCGACAGGGTTATCGCGGGGGTCGTCGTGGGGTCGACGATGAAGCTGCGCGGCCCGCTCACGGACGACCACCGGCGGGTGCCGATGTGCATCATCAACGGCGACCTGGAGCACGGACCCGGCGAGGCCGGCGGCATGGCGAACGCCCTGGAGCCGGTACTGGCCGAGCACCGCCCGAAGGGGGCGCTCTGGGGGTGGATGGCTGTTCAGGGCG
>DATFWZ010000293.1:0-18166 GCA_035258765.1 Gemmataceae bacterium | reverse complement strand
TCCCGCAACAGGTCCAGGAATGGCATCGCCACCGGCTCGCCCTCGACCGTCACCGTCCAGTCCGGCGGCTGGCGCATCACGTCGAACTCGGCCCCGATCCGGGCCAGCGCCCGCCGCACCCCAAGCACCTCTTCCGGCGACGGCCTCTCGCCCGCCAGCTCGATCAGCCGGGCCCGCTGGTCCGGAGCGACGAAGTGATACGGGTCGGCCTCCCCGCGAGCCGCCGCGCCGACGAACGCCCAGACGTGCTCGATGTCCAGCAGCATGCCCGGGTCGAGGCAATCGCGGGTGAGCGACCGGCGTCGCACGCGATCGGTCGCCTCCAGCGGGGCGCTCGCGGTGCAGATCAACTCGTTCAACTCGTCGCGGACGGCCGGCTCGTCCCCGCCCAGGCGGTCCACCATCGCGTTGTAGGCCGCCCGGTCCGACGCCGGCTTCGGGTCGGTGAACAGGCGGTCGCGGAGCAGGTACATCCCGGTACCCCCGCCGGCTACCAGGGCCAGACACGCGATGACGGCCACGATCGGAATGGACTTGTTCACTGGCCCACCTTCGGCAGCGACACCGGGACGACTGGCGACGGCTCGGCCTTCCACGCAGGCAGGGAGGGTCGGGCGACGAGTCCGCGCCACTCGACCGCCACCTTGGTCCCGCTCTCGGGCTCGTCCGCGGCCGTGAGCGGCCGGCCCGCGTCGAGCAAGAACATCTCAGTCCGCGTCTGGGCCCCCTCGGCCAACTCCTCCACGGGCGACGTCGGCCGGACCGTCTTCACGCGATACGGGACGACGCCGTCGGCCGCGGGGCTGACGCCCTCGACGGGAATCGCTTCGGACCAGGACCCGCCGGGCTCCGCGGTCACCGTCCGCGTCACGGTCTTGAGCGGCTTGCCGTCTGCGCCGCCCCCGAGGGTAATTTCGATCGTGTGTTCGCCGGCGGCGGTGCGGAGTCCCCACTCGACGCGGACCACGGCCTCCGCCGGTCGCCCGGCCTTCAGCCACTTGCGGTACTCCGCGAGCGCCTGCACCTCGCCCAGCATCCGGCCCGGCGGCTCGACCAAGGATAAATAAGCGTTGATGTGTTGGGTCAGCCGGTCTTCCGGGACTGGGTCGGCCGCGGTCAGTGTGCGAAGTTGCGTGTAGTGGTACTGGTCCTCGGCGGCTCGGACGCCGGCCCGGGCCTGGCTGGCCAATCCAGCCGGGGCGGTCGGGCCGAGCAGGGCCTTCACCGGTTCGGCCGCGGCAAGTGCGGCCAGCGCGGCATAGGCGTCGCCGAACCGGTGCTCCGCGGACCGGTCGGCGGCCCACTCCCGCAATTTATTCGGGCCGGACGTGCGGAACTCGGCCTGCAGGTCGGCCAGGCCCGGGGGCGCTGTCGGGCCCCACGCGGGCAGGTGGACCTTCCAGGTGGCGAGCAAGTCGGCCGCCCGAAGCAGTTCGCCGCGGCCGAGCGCGGTTCGGTAATCCGACGCGAACTTGCCCCATTGATCGTCCTTCGAGCTGTCCGCCCCCGGCACCGTCGGCAGCGTTACCACCTTCTCGACCGGCCGCTCGACGATGCGCTCCACCGGCTTCTCGATGACCGTTTCGATCACCCGCGTCGGGCCCTGGACGTACGCGGTCTCGGTGATCCGCTGGTTCCAGGTACGGTCGATCTCGGTCAGGTAGAGGTACTTGGCCGTGAGCAGGACCGCGACGGCGGTCCACGGCACCCAGACGTACCAACGCGGCCACCACCACCTGGGCGCGGCCGTGGCCGGCGCCGCCGGCGGGAGCGCGAGAGCCGGGCTCCGATCAACGGATTCGGATACGTTCTTCGCGTGAGCCGGGCGGGATACCGGGGCCTGGTCGATCCGCAGGGCGGGCGCGGTCACCGGTTCGGGCGGCGGGCCCGGGGCGGGGGCCGGCGGCTCCCGGGCCGGTACGATGACGTCCGGGACCGGGTCCGGCTTCGGCTCCGGCAGGGCCGGCTCGGGCGTCGTCGCGGCGGACTCGGGCACTGGCTCGGACTCCGGGCCGAACCGGAACGGGTCACCGGCATCCTCGACCGACTCGTCGGACTGGCTCGTGGATGCGTCGGGCTCGGGGTCAGGCCACCCCCCCGCTAACGCGGGGGGTTCGCCGGGCATTTCGACTTGTGCGACGCCACCGAAGTGGTCGGTCGTCGGGGCGCCCGCCGGGTCGGCCCACGGCCCGGCCCGGGGGAGCGCGTCCCAGCCGGCCTCGTGCCATTCTTCCAGCTCGGGGATCTCGATCACCGGGCTGTGCCCGGCCGCGGACCAGTTCACCGCGGCCACCGCGTCGGCGAGCACCTCCAGCCGCTCGCGGAGCTGTTCCAGCACCTCGTCGCGGTCGTCGCCGCCCATCCGGTCCACGTCGATCCCGGCGAGGACGAGAGTTTCCGGTGCGGTGTGGCCGGTGGCTTCGTCGGTCCGGGCGAGGCGGACGGCGAGGAAGTCGTCGCCTTCGATTTCCTCGACGTCGTCCTCGACCTCGCGGGCCCGGCCGATGTAGCGGGCTGAGGTGTCGGCATCCACGCCACGACCCGGCGGGGCGAGGAATCGCGGCCCGTGCCCGCCGGCAAAGGGCGTCTCGGCGATGAGGACGGGACTGCGCATGGCGACTCCTTTCTCCACACGCGGAGGGCGGCGGGAAGGAGTCCTGTACCCGTAATCGGGAAAAGCGGCAAGGCGAACAATGGCGACGGGGGAACGGGGGGAAATTAGGAAATCGCCCGGCAGGCTCGCGATTCGCCCCTCCTCGGGCCACCGCCGGCGACTCGCAGATCAAGGGAAAGAACGGGGTCTGCGGCCGGAAGCCGGAAGAGCCTGGTCCCCGAGTAGTGGGGCGGGGTGGCGGGAGTCGCCGCCCGCTAGGCCGGACATCCTTACGACCAATAGCCGATTAGTCAAATTAACTGGACATCTTTCCAGTAGTTGAAATGGTTTGAGCAGCGAGATCGGTGCCGTCCATCGGTCGTAAGAGTCGAAGCGGACCGCGTGCACTTCCGGTCCCCCGGGCGCTTGAATTGGCATCCCGGCGCGTCCAGAGCGGTCCGGCTCAGCAAAAACTTCCGCGTCGTGGCCAACAGAACACGAACAGGTCCCCGGCAGTTAGCACCAATTAAACAACGGCCCGCGGTACGGCTGACCCCAACCCGTGGTCCACCCGAACAGCCCGCCGAAGTTGAAGCCGAACCCGAAACCGAACCCAAATCCGAATCCCGGTATGTACCACACCGGGGCACTGATCCCGCTCGTCGGCGGCTGGTTCGTGGTTCCCGTTCCCGTCCCGGTCCCGCCGCCCGTCGTTCCCGATGGCGGTGAATTCGGCGCCGGCGGCGTTGGCGTCACCGGCGGGGCGACGCCGGCCAGATCGGGCACAAGCAAGTCGGCAATCGGCGTCCCGCGACCCGTTACCAGATCGTAACCCGGTCCCGCGGTGTAGCCATTGCCTCCGACCGTGATGTCGTGGAAGTCGCGGCCGGAGAGCTGGTAGATCTGGTCCGCCACGCGACCGAGCGCGGCCTGCCCATGCGCCGCCCGCTCCTGGTCGGCCAGGGCAATGAGGCCGGCCCATTGCGGGGCCCCGGCGCTCGTCCCGCCAACCACCATCCATCCGGCCTGCCCGCTCGAATCCGGGACGCTGCTATAGACCGAGAACCCCGATTGCGGGTCGGCGTCGTAGGCGACGTCCGGAATCCCGCGAGCCCCGCTGACGCTCGTCGCCTGGTACGCCGGCGCCGAGAAGACGCGGCTAAAACCGCCCCCGCTACCGGACCAGCCGGTCTCGGCCGCGTAGCTGCCGTCCGACGACACCCAGACCCGCGTGCCGCCCACGGCGAGCACGTTCGGCGACGCGGCCGGCCACTCGGCACCGGCCCCGGAGTCGCCCGCCGCCGCGATGAACGCCACCGGCGTGTGCCCGGCGGGGGTCGTGAAGATCCCGTCCTTCGCGGCCTCGTTCGCGAACTCGCTCCCGCCCCAGCTCATCGACACGACCGACACGCCCGGTTGCTTGCGGGCGTAATCCACAGCCGACAACAGGTCCTGCGTGGACGCCGACTTCGCCTCGACCAGCAGCAGGTTGGCCTTCGGCGCGATCGCATGCGCCCATTCGATATCAAGGGCCGTCTCGCCGGACCAGCCACCGTCCACGGGTGTCCCGGGGACGAAGGCCTTGGTGAATTTCGGCGGCGCGGGCAGGCCGAATGTCTGGTCGAAGGTCGCGAGATCCTTGCCGATGTTTGGGTCGTCGTAGGCCACGACGATGGCGATCGTCTGCCCGGCCCCGTCGTCCGGGAGCCGGTCGAACCCGTACGCGTGCCGGACCTCGGCCGGGTCGAGCCCGCCGGACGGCCCCACGGCCCCGGCCGGGTGGGCGATCATGTTGAGGTGGATGGCGGACCCGGTACTCGGCTGGGCCCGGTCTTCGAAGCACTCCAGGCGTAGACGAACCGACCGCGCGGTCCCGCGTGGGAACAGGGAGTGGCTCACGGTGCAGACTCCGGAGGCCGCGAGGGTGAGGCGAGTTCAGTTGATTTGGCCCGCGGAGGAGGGTTCCACCACGGTCAGACGACCGGACGGGCCAGGATGGAAAGAGTATACCGGAGCCGGCGGGCGTGGGGAAGTGGGAAGGTGGGCGGGAAAATGTAACTCGGGTAAAAGATGAAAGGCGGGGACGGAACGGGTGATTCGGTCGGCAGATTCGGCGCCGGCACCGCGGGCGGGGGGTGGCGAGGCCTGACGCTCGGCTTACCTGCCGGGGCCGCCTGCAAGGACTTTGAAGCGCGAAAAACCAGGATGGCGGCCCCGGTCAGCTTCAGCCGTTGGTTAGGCCCGGCTCTCCTTCGCCGAAACCGACCCGTTGCGGTACTCGTCGAGGGCATCGACGAACGCCGCTAATTTTTCATTGAATCGCCCCTTCATTATACAAAGTTCGGCGATTCCGCGCTCCGCGCTTGGTCTCTCGGTTGGGACACGTTCGGTCGCACCGATGGCCCAAACGCCCTGGCCCTTCTTGCGCGATGCATCCCACATTGGATCGACAAGGAACGTCAAGACGATTGCAAGGCCCCAAGCGTTGCGTCGCGACTCGATCTTCCAAAACTCGTCGGCCCACCAATCATCGGACTCGAGAACCCCGACGACTTCCCAACCGTGGTCCTCGAGAAGCTGCCGAAGCTGGATCTGGTACGCTTGCATGGGCAGCAACTAAAGGTTCTAACGCGCTTCTCGATTTGTCGTGAAGCCGCGACGCGGAGGCTTTGCGGAGCGAAGCGCGTTAGCTAGACGCCGCGGAGACTTCGACTCAGTTCCCCGGGGCGTCCGGCGTGCGCGCTCCGCTCCGCAAAGCCTCCGCGTCGCGGCTTCACGACTTACTGGGGGGAGCCCTCATCCCTTCTTCGGCACCGGCACCGCCGCGGAGGCCTTCAGCTTCTCGACCTCCGCCTTGGCCGCGTTCAGCTCGGCCGCGGTCTGATCCAACACGCTCTTGAGCGGGGCCGCGGCGTCGGCCGCGGCTTTCGCGGCGGCGGCTCGCGGGGCCAGGATGTCGGCCGCCAGCTTGGCCGCGGCCGCGGCGAGCTGCGCCTGCTGGGCCGCCGGGGCGTACGCGCCGTTCGCGGAGTTGACCACGTTCTGGGCGTCCGTTGACGCCTTCGTCGCCGCCGTCGACTCGGAGGCCGCGGAATCCGCCAGCGCCTTCGACTGGGCGGCCGTCGCTTGCAGGTCGGCGTTGGCCTTGTTCGCGTCGGCGGCGGCCTGGATCTTGGCGTGCGCCTCCGCCAGCGCCTTCGACTTCACGTCCGCGGCCAGCGCCTTCGCCTGCAACGGGGGCAGGACCGCGGCGGCCTTGTCGAGGGCGGCCTTCAGGTTGTTGGCCTGGACCTGGGCGGCGCTGGCGATGTTGGCCGAGTCGGTCGCGAGCTTCTGAGCGGGGGCCAACTCGGCCGCCGTCTGCTGCACCTTCTGCCCGGCCGCCGCGTAGGCGTTGTTCGCGGCGTCGAAGGCCTGTTGTTTGACGGCCAGGACTTTCATGGCCGCCTCGAGGGCCTTGGCCGGGTCCTGTGGGTTCGTCGTCGCCTGGGCGAGAAGCTTCGCGTCGGCCACGTTGAACTCCTGCACTGTGCCGGTCCAGTCACCGGCGTACACCTTCGACGCGTCGTGGTTGAACGTCGCCCGCAGGGGCACGTCTGGGTGGGCCGGGAACGCCTTCGTGTTCGCCCCGTTCTGGTCCCACACCTTGGTCACCCGGTCGCGGCCGGTGCTGACCACGCGGTTGTCGTGCGAGAACTTCACCGACAGCGTGCCGCCCCCGTGGGCGCCCCAGTTCTTCACCAGGTTGCCGTTCTCCATCTCCCAGATCTTGATCGTCGTGTCCTCGCTGGACGAGGCGAGGACGTTGGAGTCGTCCCGCCAGCTCACGTCGGTGATCGGCCCGGTATGGCCGCGGAGGTTATAGAACTCGCGCCCGGTGGCCGCCTCCCAGACGAAGAGGCCGCCCGAGCGATCGGCGGACGCGAGCAAGACGGCATCGGGGCTGAATTCGACGGAATTGATCCAATCGGTGTGCTTCTTCGTCTCGCGGACCATCGTGCCCTCCTTGGTCGAGTAGAGTCGAATCATCCTGTTCGGCCCGCCCAGGGCAATGAGTTGCTGGTCGGCGGAGATGTCGGCGGCGAGGACGGTGTCGGTCTCATTGCCGACCTCGATGATTTGCTCGCCGGTCTTGACGTCCCAGACGACCACCTTGCCCGACTGCCCGCCCCGGCCCCCACCGGCGAGGAGCAGCCCGCCGTTGCGGCTGAACCGCAGGACGTTGGGAGTACCGTACGCGAACGGCAACACTCCGACAAGCTCTAGTGTGTCGCCGTGAAAGAGAAGGACCTGTTTTTGACCCCCGACGGCCAGCAGCGGGGCCCACGGGCTGGCGGCCAGGGCGATGACCGCGTTCGGCTTCGCGGTGACGACGACCGGGTCCTTCCGCAGCGGGTTTTCCGGCATGGGCACTACGTCCGGCTTGCCGCGCTTGACCGACATGAGCCCGACTTCGGCTTTGGGCTTAACCGGAAGCGGCTTCGACCCCGCGTTTTCCAATGCCCCCTGCTGAATCCACGCCGCGAGCGTATCGACCTGCTCCTTGGCGATCATCGGCATCTTGGGGGGCATGTTTGGCTGTTCCTTGTGGGCGGTCAGTCGCCAGAGTCGCGACCCGTCCGGGTCGCCGGCCTTGATCACCTCGCCGGAGGCCCCGCCCTCCTTGAGCTTCGCGTACGTGGACAGGTCGAGCCCGCCCTTGGGGGTCTCGCCCTTGTGGCAGCCGATGCAATGGGCGGTGAAGATCGGCAGGACGTGCTGGTCGTAGGTCAGCTTGGCCTTGGGGTCGGCCGCGGAAGCCCCCCCGGCGGCGACTAGCAGTCCCAGGATCAGAGCAGCCGTTTTCATTCGTACGTGCCTCAGAAGTCTATCCCAGTCGTCCGGAGTGAGCGTCCCGTAGGACAGGTTGGGAAACCTGTCCTACGGGACGCTCGCTCCCAACTCGCCTGCGGGACCGTTCGGTTGTGGTCGTGGCAGCGGATCGCCGAATCGAGTCCCATTCAAGGCCCGGTCGTATGCAGACGACCACCGCCAATCGCTTGGTCTCTGCACCAGCCGTGCCTTGACCGGGTTGTTCTCGGTGTACTCGATACACCGCAGCAATTCGTCCACGTCCCGGAGCCAGTGGTCGTACGACTCGTCCTGCCAGAATGCCCCTTTGAGACGCAGCAGTCCGTTGCACTGGAGGGCCGTATGCCGCTTGAGAGAGTGACAGATCGACTCGCGCGCGGTCCGGCGGTCGGGGTTGGCCGCCGCCATCCACTCGTCCCGCGGGCGAAACACCCAGTGGACGTGGCTCGGCATCACGACATAGGCCAGCAAATCATATCGGTCGCCGGCGAAATGGTAGAAGGCGTCTCGCACCTCGGTTGCCAATTCCTCCCGCTCCAGATGCCGGACGGCGGGTTCGTCATCCAGCCATCGATCCACTCGAGCAAACTCCAGCTTGGCAAGCCGGAGTTCCCACTCTTCTTCACTTACCTCAGCGGGTCGGGGCCGGGCATCCAATTGCTTCCGGTACCGTCGCAGGTCGAGCAGGCCTTGCGCCGGGATGCTCCCGCCAAGGCACGCAGTAACAAAGTAAGTCGCCCCGGGGATATCCCAGTGCGGTAGGTGTCGGCGGCGGAAGACTTCTTCATTTCGCATAGCGAGCGTCCCGTAGGACAGGTTTCCCAACCTGTCCTACGGGACGGGTTGGGAAATGAGCGTCCATTTTCGGTTGTGCCCGGGGTCGTCCACGTCCCGTAGGACAGGTTGGGAAACCTGTCCTACGGGATGCTGATCAATGATTGAACACAAACTCCCGCGTGTTCATCAGCGCCCAGAACACGTCCTCCAGCCCCTTCGCCTTGTCCGGCTCCTCGTTGAGCGCCGCCCGCAGCCGATCCATCTCGATCGGCGCCGGCCGCCGCACCAGGGTCCGCAAGTATAGCTCCTCAATGATCTGGTCCGGCGTCTTCTTCTCGGCCAGGCGCTTCGGGATCAGGGCCCCCTGCCGGATGCGCTGGGTGGTCGCGTCGCCGTTGAGCATGTGCAGCGATTGCGACAGCGTTGGCTCCAGCTTGACCTCGCACGAGCACACCGTCTCCCGCGTCGCCCGGCCGAACGTGGTCAGGAAGTAGGTGCTCACGTTCCCGTCCGCGATCTGCACCGCCCGGGCCCCGAGCGGCAGCCCGGGGAACTTGTTCTTCGTCTCGGTCGCCTGCGAGATAATGTCGAGCATCGTCTCGGCCCGGATCCGCCGCACCGCCTGGCGGGCGAAGTTCCGCGTGTCGGCCTCGTTGGACGCGTTCGGGATGGTCGAGCGCTGGTACGTCCGCGACGTGCAGATGTCGCGGACCAGTTTCTTGAAATCGTACCTGTACTCGGTGAACTTCTTGCCCAGCTCCGCGAGCAATTCACCGTTGGACGGCGGGTTCGACACGCGGACGTCGTCCGCCTCGTTGATGATCCCCTGGCCGAAGAAGTGCGCCCAGACGACGTTGCCCAGGTTGGTCGCGAAATACGGGTTGTCGGGGCTCGCGAGCCACGCGGCCAGCACTTGCCGACGGTCCTTCCCGGCCACGTCCGGCTCGGCCCCGCCGAGGAACTTCGGCTTCATCTGTCGCCCGCCGACCGGGTGGTTGACCTCGCCGCCGCCGGAGTTGAAGACGACGATCTCCCGCGGGTCGTCCGTCCCCTTGCGGCCGATCTGGCTGAAGAACGCCGCGAACCCGTAGTAATCGTCCATCGTCCAGCGGTCGAACGGGTGATTGTGGCATTGCGAGCACTGAATCCGCATGCCCATGAACACCTGAGCCACGTTCTCGGACACCTTCAAGATGTCCGTCTCGTTCTGGTAGTAGTTGGTGGCTGGGTTCTTGAACGTGCCGCCCGAGGCACCGAGCAGCTCCTGCACCCACTCGTTGACTGGGACGTTCTTGCTGATCCTGTCCTGGAGCCAGTTGTAATAGAGCAGAGTCGCCTTGTAGCTGACCGTGTTGGACGACTTGATCTGCAACAGCTCCGCCCACTTCATCACCCACAGCTCCGCGAACTCCTTGCGGCCGAGCAGCTCATCGATCAGGGCCTCGCGCTTGTTCGTGGCCGGGTTCTTCATGAACCGGTCGTACTCCTCCGGCGTCGGCAACAGGCCGATGACGTCCACGTACACCCGGCGGACGAACGCCTCGTCGGTGCACGACTCCGACGGGGCGATGCGCAGGTCGCGAAGCTTCTTGTGGACCAGCGTGTCGATGTAGTTGTTCTCGGAGACGCTCGGGAAGTCGAACTTGAGCCCCTTCGGCAGGACGACGACCGGGGAGCCGACGGTAAACGTCGCGAACCGGGCCATGACGAACGCCTCGCCGCGATTGTCCGCGGTCACCGTCCCGTCCGGGGCGACTTTGGCCGAGTTGTCGTTGTTCGAGAGGAAGACGGCCAGGTTGGTGACGTCGCGATCGGTGCCGTCCGAGTACTTGGCCCGGACCGTGAGCTTCTGAGTCGCGCCCTTGCCGTCCAGCACCGCTCGCTTCGGGAAAACCTCGACCGTGACCGGCTTGGCGACTGTCGGCGGGTCGAGCGGGGCCCCCGCGTCCAGCCAGCGGATGAGCGTAGTCCAGTACTCGTCCCCCTCCTTGATCCGCTGCCCGCCCGTGTGCGGGACCTTGCCGCCGGCCTTCTCCATGACCAGGCTCTCCGCGGGCAGGGCCAGGTTGATGCGGCGGCCGTTGATCTCGCGGGTGAGCCGGTGATGGTCGCCGTCCGGGTCGAAGCCGAAGAGCGACAGGCGGAACCCGTCCTTCCCGCGAGCGGCCCCGTGACACGACCCGGTGTTGCACCCGGAGCGCATGAAGACGGGCATCACGTCGAGCTTGAACGAAATGGGCCGATCGACCGCCGCGGCCATCACCTTCACAGGCACCTTGACCGCCTTCCCGCCCCACTCGACGGTCATCTCGGTCGCCCCGTCGGCCGTCGGCTGGAGGACATTCTTGTCCAGCTTCACGAGCGCCGGGTTGGCGACCGTGACCTTGGCCTCCGCGGTGACTTCACGGGATAGCCCGTCGGCGAACCACGCCTGGACGACGAACGACTGCCGGTCGCGGGCGGTTTCGAGATTGACGTCCTGGGGGTAGACTTCGAGGGCGGTCGGCGACTGGGCCTGCGCCGTGCCGAGGGAGCCGGCAAGGGCGAGGGCCGCGAGGAGGAAACGAATCGCCATAAAGCAAGGCCTCGGTGTTTGTGGACGGGTCGGACGGGCACTGCCAGCCCCGAGCGGGCGGGAGTCTCTCGCTAACTGTGACCCTGACCTAAGTCACCTGCAGCTAATCTTTAGTCGCGGGCGAGTGCATCACTTCCACCCGCCCATCGCCAGCCAGTACACGATCCCGACCGGGATCAGCGACACCTGCAGCGTCGCCACGAGCGTCCGGGCCCACGGGCGGTCGTTCACCCACGGCCGGCTGGCCAGGATCGGCTTCTCCACGAGCCGGTACATGATTCCGGCCAGGGCCGCGGTCCAGATGGTCGCGAGCACCGCAGCGGCCGTGAAGTAGGGGACAGGGACCGACTCGCTCAGGCCCAACTTCCGGCACACGGCCAGCGACGCGCTGCACACCGGCAGGTGTAGCAGGTAGATCCCGTAACTCCACTTCCCCGCGAGTGCCATCGGCCGCAGCGACCAGGGGAGATCCAACCGCGTGACCGCGAACGACCACACCGTCAGAGTCGTCACGATCCCCATCACCGGGCCGAATGGCTCGAAGTACCCTGTCGAGGCGTTCGCCAGGACCACGACAAGCCCCAGCACCCCGACCCACGGAAACCCGTCCCGCACCGTCGGCCGCAATGTCGCCAGCACCGCCCCGGACAACAAGTTCACCGGCAGAATGAACCATATCCCGAAGTTCTCGCTCCAGGGAAGGACGTGGAATCGCGGTTCCGCCGTTAGGGCGATCAGCACCACCAGCCCGACCGCCGTCCCGCGCGGGCCGAACAGCCAGAACGCGATCGGCAACAGCAGGTAGAAGTACTCCTCCACACACAGCGTCCACACAATCCCGAATGGGTCACCGGAGTTCGGCGAGAGTTGGGCGGTGAACGTCAAGTAGTAAACAATGTTCCCCTTGAAGTTGTCCCACATCTCGGTCCGGCTGTTGAAGCCGGCGGCCAGCAGGATGCCAAAGAACGCCAGCGCCATTAACAGGGCCGGGTAGATGCGGAGGAACCGGTTCGCGTAGAACCGGGACATCCACTGCGGCTTGCCGCGGGCATTCATCAGGATCGAGCCGATCAGAAAGCCCGAGATACTGAAGAACAGCCCGACGCCGTTGTGACCGATTCTGTCGGCCCGTTCAAACGGGTTTACGTGGTTGACGATGACCATCACGCATGCGACAAACCGCAGCAGGTCCAACCACGGCAGGTATGTCTGCATCGTTCCCCGCGAGCCATGCCAGAGAAGGGGGGCGCATTCCGTTGCCCTCTGGTATATGGCGGCCGGGGCCCAGTTTTCGGCCCCGGGCGGCTTAGTTCTTTTTCGGCTCCGCCTTCGGGGGAGGCGCGCCCGCCTTGGCCGTCCTCTCGCGCTCCTCCTGCTCCAGCCGCAACTGCTCCAGCCGGCTCAACCGCTTCATCGGGTTCGGCATCGGCGGCGGGGCCGCGGCCGTTGCCGGGGCGTCCTTCTTCGGCGGCAGCGGCACATCAATCCGCAGGTCGCTCCCGCCCAGGTTGTGCACCACCGGCTCGCCGTTCTCCGTTAGCACCACCTGGCAGAAGATGTTCTTGTGGATCCCTGCCGGGGCGGTCGCGTCCACCTTCAACGGGAACGCGACTTCCTTCGTGTCTTTTGTGAGCTGCAGCTCTTGAGTCGTTACCTTCGGCGGGAGACCGATCAGCCGGATTACCGCCTCCCCCGCGAACGGCTTCGCCGGCGTCACCTTCACGAACATCTGCGTGTCCTTCCCCTGCTCCACGGCTGCGCGCTCGATGGCGAGTTGCAGGTACGGCGGCGCGATCTCGATCGTCGCGAGCTGGCTCGACACCCACACCGGCCCGTCCTTCACCGGGGCCGTCGCGAGAACGACGTACTTCCACTTGCGGACCGGCGCCCCGCCGTTCGCGTTCAGCGGGAAGAGCACCTCGTTCTGCCCCTCGGGGATCGTCACCGCCGACGCGGATCCGACCCCCGGGGGGTTGTAAAGCGGCACCACCGTGATCGGCGCCTTGAACCCCGCGGCCCGCTCCGCGACGACCTTCAAGTTCATCGAACCGCCGTGCACCAGCGGCACCTTCGGCTCGACGATCGACACCTTGAACGGCACCGCGTCCGTCACTGCCAACACCGTGCTGTTTTCGCTGCGGAACGTGTAGAGCGATTGGCCCGGCGCGCTGTAGACAAAGTCCGATCGGACGTCGAACGCCGACCCGATCTTCACGTTCGGATCGGCGTGCGATGCCGCGAACGACACGCGGCCAGTCCCCTGTGCCGCGTCGGCCGCGGCCTCGAACACGACCGGCACCAGGGACATGTCCGCCTTCATCACGTCCGTCGCGACCGCGACCTTCGCCGGGATGCCCTCCGGCTTGACATTGATGTCCCCGCCGAAATCCACGCGCCCGGCCGTGACAAATGTCGCGTACCGGTTCCCACGCGGGACCGCGTACGCCTGCCGCTCCTGCGTGAACTGCGCAAACGGCGGCGCCGACAACGACACCTTAGGCTCAACCGGCGTGATCTCGATCCGGTACGTGTACGCCGGCCCGCCCTTCTTCAAGTGGTCCGTGACGCTCACCCAGTACTCGCCGTCCTGCGGAATGGCGACGCGGAAGTAACTGTCCGGGCCGATCGCGTCGTCGTTGCCGACCATCGCCCCCTGGCCCACGAGGCCCATGTACATGACCGGGTCGAGGCCCGACCCGATCCGCCGAGCGTAGCAGTGGACGTCGAACACCTGCCCCTTCTTGGCCGCGAACTTGAAGTGATCGACGTCCCCGGGCTTGTCAATGACCCCGTTGAATGCGCACGGCCAGGTCCCGGGAGTCGCCTGGGCGGGGGTGTCGTTCGGCTCGACTTCCAGGACGTTGGCGGCGGTCGCCGACAATCGGAACGGCAAACCGGACGGGCTGATCCCGCCTGCGTCCTGGCAGAACACCTCGAACTTCCCGTCCAGCGGCATGGTCGCGGGAAGCTTCACCTTCTGCTTGATCTCGCCGGCCGCGTCGCCGAGGAACCGCAGCTCGACCTCCTCGCCGAGCTTCCCGCCCGCGGGCAGCACCGCGATCGGCCGCGGAAACGTGCCGACGTGCAGCCGGTACTGACACGCCCCGTTCCCCTGGTACGACGTCTCGCGGACCATGACGACGTAAGTCCCGTCCGAAGGGGCGACGATGGAGAGGCAGCCGTCCTGCTTGTACAGAGCCGTGTCGTCCGACGTGGCCAGCTCGAACCGCTTGCTGTCGAGGATGGCGATGTACGGGTCGAAGAACGTCGTCCCGAGCCGCATCCCTTCGACCTCGACGCTGATCCGCTGCCCCTTCTTAGCGTCCACGGCGTAGTAATCGACGTCCTCGTTGTCCGCGACGCCGTGGACGGTCACGTTGAGCGGGATCTTCTGCGGGGCCGCGAAGTCGCTGTTCGGTTCCTTCTCATCGACGACCGGGAGCGCCCCGACCCATAGTGTCCGTAGCTCGGTGACGCCGGTCGCGGTGCGGACGCGCAGCGCATGTTCCCCGAGCCGGGCGTCCGGTGCGATTTTGACCGTGGCCTTTACCTGTGTGTTGTTGACGACTTCGAGCTTCATGACGGTGAGGCCGGGGGAGTAGAAAATGACCTCCTGGGCATCGGCGAGGTTGTTGCCGCCGAGGACGAACGTGGCGTCGGTGCCCCGTTGCGCGCCCCGCGGCTGGACCGAGCCGAGCGACGGCGACGCGGCGAACGCGCCGCCACAGAGACACAGCGAACACCAGGTCGCCGGCAGCCAGGTCTTCGTCATGATGCTTCTCGAAAAAACGAACCACAGAGTCACAGAGGAGACAGAGCCCGGAACACAGAGAAAAAGCACAGAAATGGTCGCTGGCGGTTCGACGATCGCGGTGACCAACCCTGTTTTCGTTTTTCCTCTGTCTCTCTTCCCTCTGTGTCCTCTGTGACTCTGTGGTTCGTTTCCTAGGCCAGCAGCTCCTTCACCGGCTTGCCGCCGTCCACGATCCGCTGCGGCCGGTCGCCGGGAGACATCAACTTCTTCTCCCCCGGAATGCCCAGGCAGTGGTACACCGTCTGCGCCAGTCCATCGACGTCCAGCGGGTCGTCCTCCGGCTCCGTCGCCGTGGCGTCCGAGGCCCCGTGGACGATCCCCTTCTTGATGCCGCCGCCGGCGAGCACCACGCTGAACACCTTCGGCCAGTGGTCGCGGCCCGCGGTCCCGTTAATCTTCGGCGTCCGCCCGAACTCGCTCGACACCATCACCAGCGTGCTATCCAGCAGCCCCCGCTGGCCGAGGTCGGTGATCAGCGTCGCAAACGCCTGGTCGAATTGCGGGAGCTGGTTGAGCGTCCCCTGCCGGATCGCCCCGTGCAAGTCCCACCCGCCGTATGTGAGCGACACGAAGCGCACGCCGGCCTCGACCAATCGCCGGGCCATGAGCATCCGCTGACCGGCCGCGTTGCGGCCGTACTGGTCGCGCAGCTTGGCGTCCTCCGCGTTGATGTTGAACGCCTCGCGAGCCTTTTGGCTCGAGATCAATGAGTAGGCTTGCTGGTAGAAGGTGTCCATCGCCGCGATGTTGTCCGACTTCTCCTTCGACGCGAAGTGGTCGTTGACTGCGGCGAGCATCGACTTACGAGTGGTGAACCGCTTATCGTCCACGCCGCCCGGCAGCGCCAGGTCCTGGACCGTAAAGCCCGGGTTGGCCGGGTCGCTGCCGAGGGCGAACGGGGCGTACTTGCTCGACAGGTAGCCGCTGCCCGCGTACGTCGTCGGCACGCTCGGGATGCACACGTACGGCGGCAGGCTGTTGCGGACGCCGAACTCGTGGCTGACGACCGACCCGAACGACGGGTACTGCAGGGCCGGGCTCGGCCGGTAGCCGGTGAACATGTTGTGGGTGCCGCGCTCGTGGGCGGCCTCCCCGTGCGTCATCGACCGGCAGACGGCGATCTTGTCCGCGATCGCGGCGGTCTGCTTCAGACACTCGTTGAGGTAGACCCCCTCAAGCCTGGACTTCACGACGCCCATTTCCCCGCGATACTCGATCGGGGCGTTCGGCTTCGGGTCCCACGACTCCTGGTGGGCGGCCCCGCCCGGCAGGAAGATGTGGATCACCGACTTTGCCTTCCCCTCCTTGCTCTCCGAATCCCCGCAAGCCGCGCGCAGGCGTAGAAACCCGTCGAGGGTCAGCCCGAGGCCGGTGACGGCGCCGACCTGAAGGAACATGCGGCGGCTGGGGGGTGTGAAATGGGAAGGGTCATCGTTCCATGTGATCGGACGCATGGGACAGGCTCCAAGACTCGTGGAAGAAAACGCCGCGGGCGGGCTGGGCGAGTGGGCAATCGATGCGGGACAGGGGACTCCCGCGCGGACAACTCAGGCCGGTAGCTCGGGGTGCGCCCTAAGCGGGCACCCCGCGTACGGGAGGGTGGGAGCACTTGCAGTGCAGGCTCAAGACTAGGCGGGGCGAGAATGGATGTCAATGGAAATCCGAGGGGAGGGAACAGAGCAACAGAGTGGAACGGAGCTGGCTTCGTCCGGCGCGATCACGGTCGCGGCACAAGTCAATCCCCACTTGATGACTCGGCCGCCCCGCGGAGCCGCCGCCAAGGTCCATGTCGGGCAGCGCCTTTGAGATCCGTGTTCCCAGGCGGAGCCTGGCCATGAAAATTGTCTGGTCCCGAATTAACTCGTAATCCAGTCCCAGACCGGGTACACTCACCCCCACGCTATCTGACCCTCACGCCGTGCGGCGTCTCACCTAGCGACCTCGTTCGCCAGGTGACGGATGCCGCCGATGACCCCTCAACTCTCCCCATTCGCCCAGCCCGACGCGATCGTCGAGCAGCTGGCCCGTAACCGCCACCTGCGTGACCGACTTCGCGACCTCATCGCCCGGTCCCGGGCCACCATCGAGCAGTCGACCGACCTGCACGCCTCCGTGCGAATCCTCGTCGCCAGTTTCGACTGGAAGGCAGTCCGCGATCGGCCGCAGCAGCTCTTTCAGCAAGGTAAGAGGAAGTCCGGGCGCCGCTCCCAGGCGCTCGCTCGAGTGGGCGGGCGCAGATCGCCCGAGGGACCCGATCCGCTCCGAACGGCGAAATCATGAGAAAATGATTGGCCTTTCCGCTGTCGTTCGATTAACCTCGAAGGCGGCGATCTGACTCTCGGCTCGCTGACTCCGCACCTCGCCTCACCCCCTGACGCCAGGCGTCCTATGCCGAACTCGACGATCCTGTCCGAGCGCGCCGACGAGCGCGACCCCCCGCCTGTGAAAGTGAGTGCCCGGTGCCCGTCGTGCGGGAGTGAGGAGGTCATTGTCTTCCCTGTCTTTGGCGCCGCGGCCGGGCTCCCGCCGAACGAGTGGCGGCTGGTCTGCACGGAGTGCTGCCCGAGGCCGGCGGTCCACGCTTGATTCCCAGATCAAATCTCTCGGGAATGCGACAACCTTCAGGCGCCGCCAGCGTCGCCGGGCGGATCAGACTCCGTCGCGGCTAGCCGATCAGCCCGAAAAACAGCTCCTCCAAATCGTCCTCGTGATGCCGCTCGCGGAGCTGGTCGAGGCGCCCCGCGTCCAGCACCTTTCCGCGATGGATGATCGCGACACGGTCGCACAGTTTTTCCACCTCGCGGAAGATGTGCGTTGAATACACGATGCACTTCCCGCGATCCCGGAGCGCCTTCACTTGCTGCAACACCGACCGCTGCACCAGCACGTCGAGCCCGTTCGTCGGCTCGTCGAAGATGAGTACCGGCGGGTCGTGGACCAGCGCCCGGGCGATTGACACCTTCTGCTTCTGCCCGGTGCTCATCTTCGACCCGGGCACGTCGCGGATGTCGTTCATCGCCAGGGCATCGAACAGCTCCGCGATGCGGCCGTCCAGCTTCTCCCCCGACAGTCCGTGCAGACGGCCGTAGTACTCGACCATTTCCCGGGCGGTCATGCGGTCGTAAACCCCGGTACTCGCCGACAGGAAGCCGACGTGATGTCGGACCTCGTCGGCGTGCGTCAGGACGTCGAAGCCCGCGACGCGGGCGGTGCCGGCGGTCGGCTTGAGGAGCGTGCAGAGGATGCGCAGGGTAGTCGTCTTGCCAGCTCCGTTCGGGCCGAGCAGGCCGAGGACCTCGCCCGGTTGGGCGGTGAAGGAGACGCCGTCGACGGCCCGGACCGGGCGGCCGGCGGCGTCGCGAAACGTCTTGCAGAGGCCGATGACCTCGATCATTGCGAGACGGGAGCGGGTCGGTCGTCGAGGTCGCGGGTCCGCCGCCGCGGCGGTCGTCCTCCCAGTCATGGTAGGGCGGCGCTCGTAAGCAGCGGTGTTAGAGCGGGCTCCGGGTTCGCGGAGCGGACGTTGCGGCGGAGCCCGAAGCGCAGCGAGGGCGAC
>DATFWZ010000292.1:0-12490 GCA_035258765.1 Gemmataceae bacterium | reverse complement strand
CCCCCCCCGCCCCGTCGCTTCTGGCCGAAGGCCGGGCGATGCTGACCGCGATCACCGCGGACTTCCAGGCCGTGCCGGGGGTAAACGTCCGCTCCCTTGGCGAGCCAGGAGCGTCAGCGACCGGAGGTTGTCTTTCTCCGGTCGCTGACGCTCCCGGCTCGCCGGCGTTTTTCACTTTGGTTCGATCCTCGGATTACACCCTCGTCATCGCCCCCGAGTGCGGGGGGCGACTGGAATACCTGTGTCGCTTGGTGCTGGATGCCGACGGCAAGTTGCTTGGCCCGTCCCCGGACGCGGTCCGCTTGACCGCGGACAAGCTCGCTCTAGCCCGCCACTGGGAACGACACGGCGTGACGACGCCAGCCACCTGGCCGCTGGGTGAAGAGCCGCCCGGATTGGCAGTGGTCGTGAAGCCGCGGGACGGGGCCGGGTCGCAGGCGATGGCACTGATCAAGCAGCGAACGGGCGTCGGGTTCCCCTCTCCCCCCGCTTCGGGGGGAGAGGGGCTAGGGGTGAGGGGGCTTCGGCGAGCGGAGCGGCGTGAGCCGCCCGATGATAACAAGATCGGGCCCCTCACGGGGCACCCGCTCGCCCAAGACCCCCCTTACCTCGGCCCAATCCCACCGAACCGGGGGGAGCGGGAGGTAAACTGGACTTCGGTCGGTCCGTTCCCCGGCCCCATGATCGTCCAGCAATACATCCGCGGGTTCGCCGCGAGCGTCGCCTTTCTCATCGGCCCCGACTCGCTTACGCCGCTCGTCCCATGCGAACAGCGCCTCTCCGACGACGGCCGGTTCCAATACCTCGGCGGCCGACTGCCGATCCCGCCCGACCTGGCCGGGCGAGCGGTCCGCGTGGCGACCGGGGCGGTCCGGTGTGTGCCCGGGCTTCGCGGGTACGTCGGCGTGGACGTGGTTCTGGGCTCCGATGGCCGAGACTGGGCGATCGAGATCAACCCGCGACTGACGACGAGTTACGTCGGGCTGCGGGCGCTGGCCCGGATCAACCTGGCGGGGGCGATGCTCGCGGCCGTCCGCGGCGAGACGATGCCAGAGCTGCAGTGGCATTCGGGGACCGTCGAATTCACTCCGGACGGGTCGGTTCGGTGGGCCTGGGGCCGGTAGGGAACGCCATTTCGCATTCGGATCGCAACATCGAGTACATCGCAATGTCCCACCACCGCTCCCGCCGGAAGATCAAGGACCGCAACACGCCTTCCCGCGTGAACCCGAGCTTCTGAAGCACGCGCTCGCTCGCATCGTTGCCTAGGATCACCTGCGACTGCAGTCGTTCCACCGCGTACTCGGTGAACACGTACCGCATCAGCGCCCGGGCCGCCTCGACCACCAGGCCCCGACCCCAGTACGGCTCGGCAATTGAGTAGCCCATTTCCATCGTGCCGTTCGGCTGCGACACCCAGTGCGCCCCGAGGGCACCGATTACCATGGGGACCGGGTCACGCTTGGGCACGATCCCGAACGGGTCCGGCTCCCGGCTGGCGTAACGCGCCCGCACATAGTCGCCGACAAACAAGCGCGAGTCGTTGATGGTCTGGTGCGTCTCGAACAGGGTGAATCGCGTCACGTTGGGGTTCGACGCGTACAGGAAGACGGCAGTGGCGTCGGCGGGCGTGACCGGCCGGAGGATGAGGCGCTCGGTTTCCAGCGTCGGCGGCGTCCAATCGACATTCATGGCAGCCGCCCCCCGCGGAATGGCAACGGGGGCCAGTATACACAGCGACCGACAGGCACCTTGCGGCTCTCCTGTCGGCCGGGATTGATTTCGTTAGTCGGAAGTGATTCACCGCCGGATCCGCAGCCCAGGGATCGCCGACTCGAGCGCCTGGGCCGCCTTCACCGAAAGCTCGGTGTTCACCGCGTCCAGCTCTTGCAGCTCCTTCATCTCCTTGAGCTGGAGGGCGCCGGCGTCGCCGAACTTCGTCTTCGATACCGCCAGGAGCTTCAAGCCCGCGATCGCCTTGAACGTGGCCGCGGCCCCGCTCGTGATCCCGGAGCCCGAGAGGTCCAGCTCCTCCAGGTGCTCGAGTCCCTTCAAGTATGCCACCCCGGGGTCGGTCAGCTTGGCTTCAAGGAGGAACAGCTTGCGCAATTCCTTGAGCCCCTTCAGGGACGATACGCCGCTATTCGTAATCCCGGGGCGGACGAGGGTCAGTTCGCGCAGGTTCGAGAGCGTCCCGATTACGGCGAGGGTCCGGTCGGTCACGCTGGACGCGTCTTCGACCGTGAGGCATGCGATGTGCGGCGAGTTCTTCAGGACCGCGGCCGACTTGTCGTCGAGAGTCGCGAACGCGACCCGGAAGTGGGCCGGGCCGGGCATGTCCTCGTCCACCGTGACGCGGGCCCCGGCCTTCTCGATCTTTTCGGCGACCTGGGACGCGTCCGGCTGCCCGGCATCGGTGGGCGGGCCAAGAATAATGAACAAAGAGAGGGCAATCTGGTAGCGCATGGGGGGCGATCCGGGGCGGGCGCGAGGCGGGTAGGCAAGCGGGAGCTCAGGCGGGTTCGCTGGGCACTCAATCCATCTTAGAACCGGCGGCAAGTACCGCCGCCTGATCCTCGTAGACTACCAAATTGATTCAACGTCTACCGGCGTAGTTTTCGGCCACGGGCTGAGCGGGGCACACGCCGCACCCGAATTGGGCGCGGACCCGGCGCGAAGAGTTCCGTCACCCCGAAGGCGACGGACCCGCCCGATGGCAATCGCCCAAATGGGCGCACGTAGAATCACCTGAGTATCGGCGATCATTTACTTTAGGAGTTTGCCATCAGCGACCTGTTCTTCGAAGTCCGCGACGCCAACCGCCACCGGGCCCGGCCGCTCGCGGCCCGCATGCGCCCGCGCACCATTGACGAGTTCGTCGGGCAGGAGCACTTTTTCGGCGAAGGCAAACTCCTCCGCCGCATGCTCACCGCCGACCGGCTCAGCTCGCTCGTCTTCTACGGTCCGCCGGGCACCGGCAAGACCGCCCTCGCCCAGGTGATCGCCCAGCACACCAAGAGCCGCTTCCGCACCCTCAACGCCACCGCGTCCGGGACCAAGGAAGTCCGCGAGCTATTGCTGGAGGCTCGCCGCGACCTGGAGCTGCGCGGCGAGCGCACGATCCTCTTCATCGACGAGATCCACCGCTTCAACAAGGCCCAGCAGGACGTGCTCTTGCCCGACGTCGAGGAGGGGGTGGTCATCCTGATCGGGGCGACGACCGAGAACCCGTTCTTCGCGATCAACTCCCCGCTCGTCAGCCGCAGCCAGATCTTCACCTTCGAACCACTGACCCGCGAGCACATCAAGACCATCCTCCGCCGCTCCCTGGCCAACAAGGAGCGCGGCCTGGGCGAAACCAGGGTGAACCTGCACCCGACCGCGCTGGAATTCCTGGCCGAGATGTCCGACGGCGACGCCCGCCGGGCGCTGACTGCCCTGGAAATCGGCGTCCGCTCCTCGACCACGGAGCCGGTCGAGTTCACGCTCGAGGTCGCCCAGGACTCGATCCAGCGGAAGGTGATCAATTACGACCCGACGGGCGACGCGCATTACGACCTCGCGAGTGCGTTCATCAAGAGCATGCGCGGCAGCGACCCGGACGCGGCGGTGTACTGGCTGGCGCGGATGCTGGAGGGGGGCGAGGACCCGCGATTCATCGCCCGGCGGCTGGTGATCCTGGCAAGCGAGGACGTCGGCAACGCCGACCCGCAGGCGCTCGCGGTGGCGACGGCCGCGGCGCAGGCGGTCGAATTCGTCGGCCTGCCCGAGTGCCAGTTGAACCTGTCGCAGGCGACGATCTACCTGGCAACGGCCCCGAAGTCGAACGCGGCGACGACCGCGATCAGCGCCGCCCGCGACGACGTGAAGAAGGGCCGAACGATCCCGGTTCCGAAGCACCTGCGCGACGCGAGCTACTACGGGGCAAAGAATCTGAGCCACGGCGAGGGCTACCAGTACGCCCATGACGGCGACGGCGGCTTCGTGGCCCAGGACTACCTCGGGGTGGACAAGACCTACTACGAGCCGACCGATCGCGGATACGAGGCGGAGATCGCGAAGCGGCTGGAGGAGTGGAAGAGGAGGAAGCGGGAGGAGGGGGGTGGGGGATGACGGAGGAGGAGTGGCTGATCAGAGCCGATCCGGCGTCGATTATTCGGCACATCATTGCCCGTACAGCCTCGCCCCGAAAACTGCGACTCGTTTTCGCAGCACGATTTGCACGAGTCTCGTGGCATTTCACCGCCGGGCCGGAGCCTCCCGAAGTCACCCTAACCGAGCTGGGGGACGGCCTCATTGACTGGCCAGTGGCCTACGCCCGATTGAGCAATTGTCGGGAAGCAAGGCTCGTCGAGGGTAACAACGAGCGCGGGGCTTTGGTCGAATCGTACCGGCGCTTGTGCGGGATGGCGCTAACTAGCCGACCGGCCGAGTCAGCCGAAGGCGTCCTTCATGAACTCGAAGGTCTGGACGCGACTCTCTCGGTTTGGGACGAAGAGTTCGAGACTGAAGCCGATCACGAGCAGACACGCTGCCAGATCAGGCGGACCACGGCCCATTTGCTTCGCGACGTTTTCGGCAACCCGTTCCGCCGTGCGGCGTTCGACCCGCGCTGGCGCACGTCCGAGGTCGTCGGCCGGGCTCGGGATATCTACGAGGACCGGTCATTCGACCGCATGCCCGTCCTGGCCAACGCCCTGATGGACGCCGGGTGTGCCGACGAGCAGGTACTCGGCCACTGCCGCGGTGAGGGTCCGCACGTCCGCGGGTGCTGGGTCGTGGACCTGGTGCTGGGGAAGGAGTAAGATCGGGGTGATTTGAGGATTGACGCATGATGAGCCCGGAGACAGCCAAGCGCCTACGCGAGATGTCCGTCGCCGATCGGTTGCGCCTGACCCTTCGAATGATCGATGAAGGCATGCCGTTCCTGACCCGCGGCACGCCCGAGGAAGTTCGGCGTCGATTCGAACTTCTCCGGCGCGACAACGACGAGCGCAACCACCGCATTCTGGAAGCCGTCGCCCGAACCAAAGCAGCCGAATGAGTCCCCTCACCCAGAGCCTGGTCGAGCTGACCCGCTTGTTCGACCGCCTTGGGTTGGCCTATGCCCTGATGCGGGGCCTGGCGGTTCGAGTCTACGGCATTCCGCGAGCCACCTACGACATCGACTTTACCCTCGCGATTCGCCGCGAATACCTGGAAGGACTCTACCAAGCCGTCGAAGGACTCGGGTACACCGTACCGGAGGCGTACGCGTCGGGGTGGGTGGACGAAGTGGCGGGCATGCCATTGGTCAAGTTCCGCCTGTATGTCGAGGACAACGGGATTGACATCGACGTGTTCCTGGCAGAGTCACCCTACCAGCATGAGATTCTCGCCCGGCGCCGACGCGAAGAAGCGGACGGAGTCGCGGTCTACCTCGTCAGCCCGGAAGACTTGATCCTCTTGAAGCTCATTGCCGGCCGACCGCGCGATGTGGCGGACGTGCACAACGTCCTGTTCATCCAGGGGCAAGTCGACGTCGCCTACATGCGCGAGTGGTCCGAACGGCTCGGAATTGCAGACCGGCTCGCCGAGGTACTCGCTGGGCCGCCTTCGATCTAGATCGCCCGCACGTCCGCGGGTGCTGGGTTCTGGACCTGGTGCTCGGGAAGGCGTGATCGCCTCAACGCGACGCGGTATACTGTTCGCGGAGGTGTCCCATGACGTTCCGAACGGTCGAAGCCGTCCTCCAGCCGGACGGCCGCCTGTCGCTACCCGCGTCCGAGTTGCCGGCCCGGCCGGTGCGCGTCATGGTAACGGTCCTGGAAGCCGACGAGGACGCCCGGCTTTCCGAGTTGGGCGACTATCACGCGGCGCTCACCGACTACGAAGGCCGCCTGGCCCGGGGCGAGATCCGATGGCAGTGACCCGCGGGGAGGTCTGGATGGCCGACCTCGCTCCCACGGTGGGCTCCGAGCAATCCGGCGTCCGCCCGGTCGTGGTCGTCCAGACGGATCGGGCCAACGCGCATAGCCCGCACACGATCATCATTCCATTTACCAGCAGAATCCGCCAGCGGCTATTGCCAAGTCATGTCTTCGTGCCAGCCGGAGAGGGCGGGCTGACCCAGGATTCTGTAGCCCTGGCCGAACAAATCCGGGCGATCGACCTTACACGCCTCATTCGACATCTGGGTGATCTGCCCGATCCGCGCGTCATCGAGGTGGACGCCGCGCTACGCACAATTCTGGCTGTCTGACCCGCGTGCGCACGCATCCGACCGATGCGTCGCGGGTACGAAGCGGAGATCGCGAGGCGACTGGAGGAGTGGAAGAGGCGGAAGCGGGAGGAGAGTGGGGGATGACGGAGGCCGAGTGGATAGCGAGCACTGATCCCGAACTACTGATCGAGTTCATTCGCCCGAATGTGACTGAACGAAAGCTGAGGTTATTCGCGGCCACTAGGTTTGCTCAACTCATCGATCTGCTGCCCCATGACAGACAACATCGCGGGATACATCTGTTGGAACAGATGGGCGACGGGACGGCCGCTCCAAACTGGAGGCTCGAAGCGAGACGAGATGTTCTAGTCGACTACCGAGGAGGTCTGCCGACCGGGGACCACTCGCGTGACGATCCTGATCATGTTGCGTTGATGCTGTATCGAGCGATCGTCTCCTCGGATGCAGCCGGGCACGCGGCGCACGCGACGCGCGGCATTATCAATTCGAACGAAAAGCAGGCTGAGCAGTGTGAAATCCTCCGCGATGTTCTCAGCAACCCGTTCCGCCCGGTGGCCGTCGACCCGCGCTGGCGAACGGCCGATGTCGCCGGCCTGGCCCGCGCGATCTACGAGGACAAGGCCTTCGACCGCCTGCCGATCCTGGCCGACGCCCTGATGGACGCCGGGTGCGCCGACGAGCAAGTCCTCGCTCACTGCCGCGGCGAAGGCCCGCACGTCCGCGGGTGCTGGGTGGTGGACCTGGTGCTAGACCGCCGTTAGCCGCGACGCGGAGGCTTTGCGGAGCGGAGCGCGTCACGTCGCCTCGCCGGGGCGCTGAATGTAAGTCCCCGAATCGTTCAGCTTGCGCGCTCCGCTCCGCAAAGCCTCCGCGTCGCGGCTAACGGTCTTCGCGAACCAGTCCCCGGGTCGCATCGCTCTAATAGGTAGAGGGCCGTTCGTTCCCACCCCCGCGGAGTCGCGAATGGTTGTCGTACCCCGCCCGTGCGCCCGCTGCGGCGCGATGATCCCGGCCGAGCGGATCGAGGCGATTCCGGGAACCGAAGTCTGCATCACATGCAGCGCCGAGATTGGTGGCGAGTTCAAGCTGATCGCGGTCGCCGAGAAGACGAGTAAGCAGGGCAGCCTGAAGCTTAACTACGGCGGGTACACCATCAAGAAAGTAAGGAAGGAATTGCGGCCGAAGGAGTAGGCGCGGGCGTTCGCGGACGTCGCCAGGAGCGCACCCCCCTCCGCCGAAACAGGCCGCTCGCGGATACGAAAGCCCGCAAGCTGGCAGACTGCGGCTACGGATTCCCACCCCCCGTGCGATCTGGGGGGTGATTGTCAAGCTCGGATGACCCGGAAAGTGTCCAGAATCTCTCAGACCGCCACTTGGCATGCATGTGTGGCGGCCTGAGGCGGCCTGAGGAGCCGCCCGTGCCGGTAAGGACTTGCGCCCATTCTCCCGACTGCCAGAATGTCACAGTTGGCGGCCTGAGACGAGACCCGCGGATGCCTACTTCTTCTTGTCGACCACCGGTTCCAGGGTCACCAGGACCGGCGTCTTCAGGGGCGGGATCTTTGCGGTGTCGGCTTCGAACATCAGCTCGGCCGCCTCCTTCGAGCTCTTGATCGGCAGGTCCATCATCGAGTCCGGGAAGTTCGACACGCTGATCACTTCGCCGTTGTTCGCCATGTAGTAGTCCGGGACCTTCCCCTCCGGGTCCTTGAAGAACCGGCTCCCGGCGAACACCCAGTCGTGGGCCATCGCCTTGTTCGTCGTCTTGTCCTTGATCCACTCCCCGGCCGGGACCGTCTTCACCTTCCCCTTCTCCCGGTAGGTCACCGACACTTTGATCTTCGTACCGGTGGCCGCCTTGTACTTGGGTACGAACTTCGTCGGCGAGCCGGCGGTGGCCCCGGCGGCGACCAGGGCGAAGTGGATCTCCCGGGCGTCCGCGTCGATATGCACGATCGACTCGTGCTCCTTGGTGTTCAACTTGCACAGGAACACCTCGAGCGGCCCCTCGCGCAGGCATACCTCGGCGAGCAGGTGGACGCGGCGCGTACCGTCGTCTTTCTTTTCGAAGAAGATGTTCTTCTTGTCCTTGTTGAGGACCTTGTAGCTGTCCGGGATGGGTGGGGCCTCTTCCGGCGGCTCCTCCTTGCGCTCCTCCACCTCCGGCGGACGGGCCTTGTCCTTCAGGTCGGACTTGCGCGGCGGGTCGGCCGCGTCCGCGGAGTCTGCGGCCGGCGACACGCGCGGGGTCGGGGACGTGGACGCCCGCGAGTCGGTTGCCGGCTTGGTGGACGCGTCCCCAAACTCGCAACCGACGACGGCCAGGACGGGCAGGATGTAGAGGAGCCGGTTCATGTGAGCACAGTACCCGGATCGGGGAGGTGCGATCAATCAGAAACGGTGAATGCAATCGCGGTGCCGGCCTTGCAACGGGGCTCGCGATGCAATTGCCGGATGCACACGACCAACACACTGGTCACGCGCCGACCACCGCTGGCTATCTCGCGCTCGTCGGGGACTCTACTGCCGCAACCCCAGGCTCTTCCGGGCCGCTTCCTCCCATTGGTCCGCCGGCAGCTTCTCGATCACTTTCCGCCACCGGTCGTTCGCATTTCGCATCGCCTCATCCGGCTTCCGGTTGCCGGTTGCGACGGCCCGCAGCTCCGCGTCGAGCTCGGGCGTGATCTCGTGCTGGTTCGGGGTCCGCAGGTGCAGGCGGTAGTTCTGGATGCCCTGGCCCAGGTTGTCGCGCAGGGCCGACACCAGTCGCTCGCTCTCGGCCTCGGACAAGCCGTACGCGTACCACCGCGGCTGGGCGCCCGTCTCGAGCTGGCTGGTCCGGTACGGCCCGGCGCCCCACCGCGGGGCCGCGAGCAGGTCCAGGGCCGTCCCCTCCGGCATACCGGCGTCGGCGAGGAAGTCCCAGGCGGCGGCCTGATTGGCGGAAGTCGCGGAGACGACACCGACCCGGCCGCCCCAGCCGAGATAGGGGACGCGGTTGAGTGCCCCTTGTCCGGTGTCCTTGCGCTCCCCCTTCGCGTCGAACGTGAACGTGGCTCCCGGAAGCGGGGCGACTCCGAGCGCCGCGGCCGCGTCCGGTCCGACGGCGCCCAGTTCGGTCAGGGAAATCACGCCGACCTTCGCCCGGCCCGACCGAAAGGCTTCGGCGGTGCTCGCATCGTCAATACGAAGCGATGCCATCTCGTGGAACAAATTCGCGACGTGGATGAATGCCGGCGCCGTCAGACGAGGCTGGCCCTTGGCCCCCTTGGTCGGGTCGAACTGGAAGGCGAAGAAATCCTCCCGCGGCACCTCCCCGGTCAGCCGGCCGACGGCCGGGCGGTCGTAGCAGGCCGCCGCGGCAAAGATCTCCGCAGCGAGCCGGTCGCGACCGGCGGGGACCGGCGGCAGGCACTTGCCAAACTGCCTGTTGAGTGTTCGCGCCGTCTCGAGAAGTCCATCCCACGTCACCGGCAGCGTGCTCGGTCGGCCGTCCTTTCCGTCGAAGGCGTCCTTGCGATAGGCCAGCACCATCCCCTCGCCGGTCACCGGAAGGGCGTAGGTAGTACCCCCCCAGTCGAGCAACCGCTCCCGGTAGTCGCGCAGCACGTCGTCCCATCGGTACGGGTGATCGACCGGGCGCGTGATCCGCGTCGGCACCTCGGCCAGCTTCCGGGCCGCGGCCCACCGGGGCATCTCCGCCGGGACAACAAGTCCGACGTCGGCGCTCCCGTCCCAGGGGGTGTCAAGGACTTCGACGCGGCCACCGGAGCGGATGGTCCAGGACCGTCCCAGCTGGCGCACGAGCTCCCGGTCGGACGGGTCGGATACCGCAACTTTCAGGACAACCCCGGCGTGGGGGAATGTGGGGACGGGGTCGATTGTGGTCGGACGCTCAATGCACCCGGCGGCGAGCAGAAGCGGCACGGCGAACGCGAGCAGCAATTGCGGCCGAGCAAAAATCATGCACCGTCGGCCGTAAATGTGTTGCATTCGCGCGATCTTCACGACTACAATCCCTTCAGATTGGATGCTTTGCCGACCATTATAAGGGGTCGGACGCGAGGATCGTGCGTCGACTCCTGACTCGCTGCCCGTGCCGCCTCCGCGGCCGGGACCTGGTGGGCGTGCAAACCACCGGGTCCCCCAGTCCCCTCCCGCGGAATGCGACCCACAATTCCCGGGCCGGATGGCGGGCGTCGGCCGCCAATCTGAGAGGTCGAATTCCCTATGAAACTGAGCCTCGTCGTTGCCCAGGGCGTGCATACGGGGAAGGTAATCCCCGTCACTGCCGCCGACTTCGTTATCGGTCGAGACCCCCAGTGTCAGCTCCGACCGGCGTCCCCGGCCGTGAGCAAGCAGCACTGTGCCCTCAATGTTCGTGACGGCAAGGTCTACGTCCGCGACTGCGGCAGCACGAACGGGACGTTCATCAACGGCGAGCAAGTGGCCGCGGAGCGGGAGGTGAAGGCGGGCGACCGGCTCCGGGTCGGCCCCCTTGAATTTGACCTGATGATTGACACCTCGGCCCCGGCCGCCCGGCCGGCGCCGGCGCAACCGGCCGCGGCCAAGGCGGCACCGAAGCCGGCGGCCAAGCCGACCGCGAAGCCGGCCGCCAAACCGGCTTCGGCCAACGACACCGTGACCGGCGCGGGAACTGTGGTCATGGACCCGCCGACCGCGGCCCCGGTCGAGGCGGCCCGGGCGACCACCGTCGTCGACCCGGGCCCTCCGTCCGAACGCGACGTGGACGACCAGGTGGCCGCCCTCCTGCTCGGCATGGAGGACGGGCCGGCCGCACCGGGGACGATCGAACAGCTCAGCGCCGACGCCACGACCGTGATGGAGATGCCGGCCCTCGGCGCGGACAAGACCGGCGACCCCAAGAAGGACCAGAAGAAGGTCCACGAGGACAGCGCCACCGCCGCCGCGGAACTGCTCTCCAAGTACATGCGCCGGCCGCGCACGTGAAATCGCGAGGGACCGGGCCACGGGTTGACGAGCGCACGGATAATGGCTCTGTCACCTGTCGCCCGGTCCCTTTCCCTTTGTCTGCCACCCTGACCACCTCCGCGAAGCGCAAGCTCCTCGACTGGTTCGACCGCAACGCGCGCGACCTGCCGTGGCGCCGGGACCGCGATCCATATCGCGTCTGGGTCAGCGAGGTCATGCTGCAGCAGACGACGGTCGCGGCCGTGGCCCCGCGGTTCGAGCAGTTTCTCGCCGCATTCCCCACGGTCCACGCCCTCGCCGCCGCGGACGAGCAATCGGTGCTCAAGGTCTGGGAGGGCATGGGCTACTACGGCCGGGCCCGCAACCTGCACCGGGCCGCCCGGACGCTCGTCGCGGACCACGGCGGGCTATTGCCGGACGACCCCGCGATCTGGGCCGAACTTCCGGGGGTCGGGCGGTACATCCTCGGGGCCGTCCTGTCCCAGGCCTTCGACCGCCCTCTGCCGATCGTCGAGGCGAATACGAAGCGGGTCCTGTGCCGGCTGTTCGGGCAGACGGGCGACCCCTCCTCGGCCCCGGTCCAGGGTTGGCTGTGGGAAACGGCCGCGAACATCCTGCCGCGAAAGCGGGTCGGCGACTTCAACCAGGCGCTCATGGAATTGGGGGCCATGGTCTGTACCCGGGACAAGCCGGACTGCCCGCGGTGCCCGCTGACGGACGAGTGTGTGGCCAATCGCAACGGGCTCCAGGAGACGATCCCCGTGCGGCCGGCCCGGCCGGCGGTGGAACAGGTGCGCGAAGTCTGCGTCGTCGCCTGGCACGGCGGCCGCGTGCTCCTTGCCCGGCGCCCGGCCGCCGGGCGGTGGGCCGACATGTGGGAATTCCCGCGGGCCGTGGTCACGCGGCGCGAGACGTACGACGCCGCAGCCCGGCGGCTCGTCGAGTCTTTCAACCTCGCGGCCGAGCCGGGCGGCGAGCTGATGACGATCCGGTACGGAGTGACCCGGTTCCGCATGACGATGGTCTGCCTGGAGGCGGACTGCCGCTCGCGGGCCTTCCGGCCGGACTACTATGTCGAGGGGCGCTGGCTGCGGCCGGCTGAGGTCGCCGACTACCCGGTCAGCACCCCGCAGCGCAAGCTGGCCGCCGCCCTGACCCGCCCGCTCCAGCGGGGGCTGTTCTAAGTACCGACCATGACCACACCCTCCACCTCCCAGTCCCGCCCGTCGCTCCGCCCGCTGATCATTTTTCTTTTCGGCATGGTGGCGGTCGTGGTCGTCCTGCGACTCATGTTCACCGAGGCGGAGCCGCCGG
>DATFWZ010000291.1:0-16397 GCA_035258765.1 Gemmataceae bacterium | reverse complement strand
AGTTCCGCCCGACCCCGACCCAGCCCCCGGCGGTCACCCAGGCCGACACGCCGCCCGCGGCCCAGCCGGCCCCGGCTCCGGAGCCACTCAAGGGCCGATTCGAGTCGACCGGTGTTGAGATCACGGACATCCCCGCGGTCGCGGTGCCGGTGAAGTCGGTCAAGCACGAGGACCCGGACCTTGCGGCCTCGGGAATCAAGCCCCCCGACGCGGACTCTCCAATCAAGATCCGGGGTCCCGGCGACGAGAAGAACGATGACCCGCCGAAGCCTGGTGGGAAGCCGTACGACCCGACGAAGAACTCCGACGACGAGAAACTCGTCCTTCCGCCAATTCCCGGCGAGAAGAAGGACGATTCGACGAAGACGGGCGACGACGACTTCAAGGCCCCCCTCGGCCCCGCTCCTGGACCGCTCCCGGCCTCCGTCACCGAGCGGAAGGATAAGGTCGAGCAACCCGTCATCCGCATCGGTGCCCAGGACAAGGCGGACGCCTCCGCCCCGGCGAAGAAGGACGACCTCCCGAAGATCGACCTTGACGTCCCCGCCCTGCCGGCGACTCCGCGGCTGGACGGGACGCCGTCGAAGCCTGACCCGGCCAAGGGAACGAAGGATCCAGACGTCAAGGACGACCAGTTGCCGGTCGTCGCCCCGCCGACCGTGAGACCGGGCCCGAGGCCGGACGATTCGCCGGCGCCCGTCCTTCTTCCGATGAAGGAGAAATCACCGGCGACGGAGCCGGAGCAGCCGCCGGTCAAGTTACCGGGCGTTGACGTTCCGCCCCCGCCGATCGTTGACGTCCCGGCGCCGGGGCTCAAGACCCCCGGACCGGCCGCCTCGGAGAAGAAAGATAGTTACGACGAGGATTGGCATACCCCGAAGTCCGGCGACACCTACGCCCTGATCAGCAAGGAGTACTACAAGACGGCCGACTACGCCCAGGCACTGGAGGCGTACAACAAGGACCGGCGCAAGGCGGGCGAGCAGATCGTCCGCGTGCCACCGCCTTGGGTCCTGGAGGAGAAGTTCCCGGGCCTGGTCAAGAAGCCGGACGACAAGCCCGCCGCGGACCCGAAGCCGGGTGGACTGAAGTTTGACCCGGTCGAGCCGGGCCGCGGCGGGTCGCGGCCGGCCCCGTCCCCGGCGGTCGCCCCGGCCAGCGGGTCAAACGACGAGTACCGGGTGGTGGCCGAGGCCGGCGAGACAATCCGCGAGATCGCCCGCAAGGTGTACGGCGACCCGAACGCCTGGAAGCGCCTCTGGGATGCCAATTCCGGCATCGACCCGACCCAGCCGATCCCCACGGGCACCACGCTACGGCTGCCGAAGTGAAACGGTGAACAAGTTGCAAAGTCACGGAAAAACGCAGTGAAACAGCGGGGTTGGCCGCCCGGAAGTGCAAGTTCCCGGGCGGCCAACCCCGCTCACTTTCGGCCCCCGTCCATAGCGAATCGATCCCCCTCATTTGGCATCCGACGTGCAGCAAACCCGGCACTGGTCCGGGCTCCCGCACGCCGCGGGCGGCCGGACAATTCCGCCCGAAGCAGGGGGAACAAACAATGGGTCTGCTGCTGATCATCCTGATCGTGGTCGCCATTCTGGCCATGGGGAGCTGGGGGTACAGCTACTACACCGTCCGCCCGGCGACCACCGAAGTCGTGTCCGGCCCGGCGGCCGGGCCGTCGCCGATCATTAGTATCATCGGCGTGCTCGGCTTGCTGGCGCTGGTGGTGTTCTTTGTCCTGTGGGCGGTCGAGGGCTGGCGATTCAACTTCGAGGCGATCCCGCCGCGATGAGCCGGCCGATTGTGTGACCTCCCTACCGCGAGCCGGTCGGTGCCTGGGTGCCGGTCGGCTCGCGGTGCGCTCGGCCGGGCCGGGCGGTGTGATAGAATGCCAACGGAGGCTTGGCCATGAGCTTGCCGCTGCGATTTCCCGACCCACTCGAAGAGGCTCGCCGGCGGGCAGAGGAGTTTCAGCGCCTTTCATCCACGGACCGCTGGCGCGAAATGGCCGCGATGATGGCCTTCGGGCTGGCAATGGTCCGGGAGTCGCCGCGCCGCGCCGAGATCGAACGGCGCATGGAGGAACAGGAACAAGAGTGGCGACAAATCCAGGAGCGCCTGTTCGCCCGCCATGGCCGCTGACGCCGCGATCTCCGAACGGGACCTCCTCGACGGCCTAGCGGCCTCGGCCGAGACGCTGAACGCCCTGCACGTCCAATACGCCGTGATCGGGGGAATGGCCGCCGGCCATCGCTCCCAGCCGCGGTTCACCAAGGACCTCGACTTCCTGCTCCAGGTCCCTCAACTCCACTTACCGGCAGTCCTGGAAGCGCTCCGGAACCAGGGCTTTGACTTCGACCTGGCAACAACGATCCGCGAGTGGACCCAGGAACACATGACGACGCTGTTCTATCGCGGCATCCGAGTCGATTGGCTCAAGCCGGTGATCCCCGCGTATCAGCACGTCCTCGACCGGGCGACCGAGGAGACCTGGCTGGACCGCCCGATCCGCGTGGCGTCCGCCGACGGGCTGATCCTGATCAAGCTGCTCGCAAACCGAACCCAGGACCGGCTCGACATCGAGAACCTGGTCGCCGCCCACCGCGACTCGCTCGACCTGGCCTGGATTCGATCCGAATGGGAGACGGTCGCGGCCGCGGATGACCCGCGGATGGTATGGCTGGTCGAACTCGTCGGCGCGCGCAGGTAGCAGGTTTCTTGTTGTTACAGAGACTGCCAGGGATACGAGCGAGGGCGACGGTGATCCGCCACCCTCGCTCGCAGTTGACGACCAACGTCGCCGGTGCCACTACGCGCGCCGGCGGACCTGGATGTTACCCCCTTCCAGCACGCCCAGCGCTGAGGCGAAATCGAGGCTGTCGTACAGGAAGCCGCCCGGGCCCGCGATCTGGATGCGGAATGTGTCCGCCCCGCGGCCGGGCTCGCCCAGGTCGGCGACCATGACTGTGAACGTGTACCCGGCCCGGCCATTGACGATCGCGGTCCCCGTGATCACGGCTCGCGTACCAGTCGAATCGACAGTGAACGTCTGGATCGCCGTGCTCCGCAGGCGGATGTGGTTGTCCCGGTCCACGAACCTCAGCGCGCCCGAGAGGTCAAACCCGCCCGTCTTGCGCGCCTTCGACTGGACGTTGATGTTGAAGCGCCGCCGGTGGGCGTCCACGAAGCCGCCGCCGGTCACGCTGCCCTCCGTGTCCGCGGCCGGCGCGACGCGGATCGTCACCGTGGCCACGTTGCTGTCCGCGCTGCCGTCGTTGGCCTTGTAGGTGAAGGTGTCGGTGCCGGTGAAGCCGGAGCTGGGCGTGTACCGGAACGAGCCGTTGGCGTTCAGGGTCAGCGTGCCGTTGGCCGGCCCGCTGACCAGCACGGCCGACAACGCGTCGCCGTCCACGTCCGTGTCGTTGGCCAGCACGCCGGCCGCTGGCACGTTCAGGACGACGTTGTGCCCGGTGCTGTAGCTGTCGTTGGCCGCCACCGGGGCGTCGTTGACGGGCCGGACTTCGATCGTGACGATGGCCACGTTGCTGTCCAGGCTGACGTCGTTGGCCTTGAACGTAAATGAGTCCGGCCCGTTGTAGTTCGCGGCCGGCGTGTACGTGAACGCGCCGCTGGCATTGAGCGCCAACGTCCCGTGGGCCGGGCCGGACGCGAGGGCGTAAGTCAGCGTGTCCCCGTCCACGTCGGTGGCAGTCACGTTCCCGTTGAGGGCGGTGTCCTCGTCCGTGGAGAAACTGGCGTTGTTCGCGACCGGGGCGTCGTTCACCGGGTTGACCGTGATCGCGAACGTGGCGATGTTCGAATCCACCGTCCCGTCGTTGGCCTTGAACGTGAACGAGTCCGGCCCGTTATAGTTCGCCGCCGGGGTGTAGGCGAACGACCCGTTGCTGTTGAGGGTAAGGGCGCCGTGGGCCGGGCCGGAGACCAGGGCGTAGGTCAGCGTGTCCCCGTCCACGTCGGTGGCAGTCACGTTCCCATTGAGGGTGGTGTCCTCGTCCGTGGACGCGCTGCCGTTGTTCGCGACCGGGGCGTCGTTTACCGGTCGAACCGTGATCGTCACCGTGGCCACGTTGCTGTCGGCCCGGCCGTCGTTGGTCCGGTAGGTGAAGGTGTCGGTCCCGTTGAAGTTGGCGGCCGGCGTGTAGGTGAAGCTTCCGTCGCGGTTGAACGCCAGCGTCCCGTGGGCCGGCCCGGTCACCAGCGTGGCCCCGAGCAGCAGGTCGCCCTCGACGTCGGTGTCGTTGGCGAGGACGCCGCCGCCGGCCCCGAACGTGGAGTTGAACACGATCGCCCCGGCCAGCGGCGGGCCGTCCGGGCCGGTGAACGGGTGGTCCTGCTGGACGAAGGTGGCCGCGAACCGGGTGACCGCGCCGCCGGTCCCGTAGGCCACGTCGTACACGGTGAACTTGCCGACCAGCCGGTTGAGCCCGCGGCCGTACCCGGACACGTCCAGACCCGGCTCGGTGGCCGCCTGGAACGGGAACCGGGTCGCCCCCAAGTATTCGCCCGGCGTGAGGAGCGCGTTGCCCGGAGCGGCGAAGTTCAGGTCCCACCGCTCCACCGCGCCCGGCGGGTCAACCGTCACCTCGACCCCGTTGTCGAAGTTCGCCCGGGCGGAGAAGGCCGCGCCCGCCGGGACGAAATCCCAGATCAGCCCCTGGCCGATAAAGTCGCCCGGTTCGCTGAGCATGTGCAGTCGGCTGATTGGGGCGGGGGCGGCGACGACGAGCGACCCGTCCTCGTCCACGCTGTACGCGTCGCCGGTGGCGACTGGGGCGTCGTTGACCGGCTTGACGGTGACCTCCACCGCCCCGATCCCTTCCGCCCCGTGGTTGTCGGTGACTTTGAAGCCGAACGTGTCGGTGCCGTAGAAGTTGGCGGCCGGAGTGTACGTCCAGGTGCCGTCCGGGTTGACCGTCGCGGTGCCGTGCGGCGGGGCGAACTCCGGCGGGAGGGAGAAGGTGAACGGGTCGCCTTCCGGGTCGCGGGCTGTCAGTAGGCCGCCGACGGCCGTGTCCTCGTTCGTCGTCACCCGGGTGGTGATTGGGGTCGGCCGGGGGGCGTCGTTGACCGGGATCACGGTGATGGTGACGGTGGCCACGTTGCTGTCCAGGGCCCCGTCGCGGGCCTTGTAAGTGAAGGTGTCGGTCCCGTTGAAGTCGAGCCGCGGGCGGTAGGTGAACGAGCCGTTCGAGTTCAAGGTCAGGGTGCCGTTGGCCGGCGCGGAGACCACGGTCGCGGTGAGCGGGCTCCCCTCCACGTCGAAGTCGTTGCCCAGGACGCCCGGGGCGGCCACGGTCAGGATCGTGTCCTCGTTTGTCGAGTAAGCGTCATTCGCCGCCACCGGCGGGTCGTTCACCGGGATGACCGTGATCGACACGGTGGCCACGTTCGAGTCGAGCTGGCCGTCGTTGGCCTTGAAGGTGAACGAGTCCGGCCCGTTGTAGTTGGCGGCCGGGGTGTAGGTGAAGGCCCCGGTCGAGGTGTTGACCGTGACCGTGCCGTGGGCCGGGCCGGCGACGACGGCAAAGGTCAGCGGGTTGCCGTCCGGGTCGGTCGCCGTCAGCGTGCCGTTCAGGGGAGTGTCCTCGTTGGTGCTCAGGGTCTGGCCGGTGGCGACCGGGGGGCTGTTGCTGCCGGGCTGGAACTCGAAGGCGCCGATGTCGGCGGCCGCCCCCTGCGGGCGGGCGACACCCCGCTGGTCCGTGGCCGGGGCTGTGGCCGTGTTGCCGGCGTCGATGGCCGGGCTGCCGGCGAGCAACGCTCGCGTTGGCATTGGCCCGCCGTTGTTGGCCAGCGGGCCGAGCAGCGGGTTGACGTTGAGCACGTCGCCCAGGGCAGAGCTGAACCCGCTGCTGTTGAGCGTGTTGCCGATCAGGTTGTGGCCGAGGCTCTGGAACTGGGCGTTGGCGTCGGGCCCGAAGTTGGTCGCCGTATTGAGCGCAACGATGGAGTTCTCGATGGTGGTGGTGCCGGCCGAGTCGATGCCGCCCCCGGAGAAGCCGGCCGAGTTGCCGGCGATGGTGGACGACCGGACGGTCAGGCGGTCGTAGTTGATGATGGCCCCGCCAAAGACGGACTGGTTATCCGAGAACGTGCAGTTGGTGACGGTCAGGTTGCCGCCGCCGTTGTTGTCGATCGCCCCGCCCTGGCCGCTGCCGCTGAACAGCGCCCGGTTCCGGGCGAACGTGCTGTCCTCGATCGTCATCGGCTCGTGGTTCTTGATGGCCCCGCCGCCCGGCGCGCTGTTGTCCGCGAAGGTGCACCGGCGGATGGTCACGTCGGCCGGGGTGCCGCCGGCGTAGATGGCCCCGCCGTCGTTGCTGGCCTGGTTGCCCTCGAACCGGCTGTCGAGGATGGTCAGGAAGCCGTTGTTCTCGATGGCCCCGCCCAGGCCAAAGACGAGGCCGGTCGCGGTCCGCGGCGCCGAGTTCCGCTGGAACGCGGAGTTCGTGATGGTGACGGTGTTGTAAAAGTCGATGCGCAACGCGCCGCCCCGGTCTTCGAGCGTGCTCGACCCGCCGGTGCCGGCGGCCACCCCGTCCGTGAGCTGCAGGCGGTCGAGGTTGATGACCCGGCGTTGGGTGAACGACGTCCCGATCGGCAGGTCGAAGATGCGGTCGTTCAGGCCGGCGGCCGAGATTTCGGTCAGGCCGGTCGCCGAGCCAACAATCGTCAGGTCGCCGGTGATGTCCAGGTCGCCCGACGCGGCGGAAGTGTTGCCCGCCCCGGCGATGGTGAGCTGGTACTTGCCGGCCGGCAGCTCGATCCTGTCGGCGCCGGCCAGGGCGTTCGCTTCCATCACCGCCGCCCGCAGTGAGGTATTCCCCGCGGCGTCCTGCGCCAGGCCGTCGCCGGGGTTGATGTCAATCGTGTCGGCCAGCGTGTTGGCCACGAAGGTTGCGGGGACCGCGCGATCCTCGAGCTGGTCGAGGCGCGGCCGCCGCGCCCGGCCGGCGGCGAACACGGGCCCTCGCCGGTTAGAGTGGTGACGCGGGCGGTGATTGGCAGGTATAAGGACGGATCGGATCCACTTGGGCAACACGGGAATCTCCTTTTCAGGCAGCCAACGCGAGGGGGAAGAGGGCGGTCGCGCCCCCGGCGCGACCGACGAGTCCCGGGGGGAGTTCGCAGGTTATGGGCGGTTTCGTTTGCGGGATAGGTGCCGGGAGCGGGGCAAATGGGTCCGAATTTCTCGTGAAGAAATTGCCAACGGGGGGTGCAAGTAGGCGCTCTTACAACCACGCAAACGTCCGGCCGGCGCGTCTGCCCGACGGCGTTCGATCGGACGTTATCGGCACAATGGTGTGAAGGTGCCGGGGGTCATTCAACAGGCCGGCGAAAGTGAGGCCGGTCATTGCTTCTTGTCTTCGTCCGCAAGCGACTGCTCCAGCGCTTCGGCCTCCGGTCCCCGTCCCAGCTCGCGCAGCACTGCGGCCAGTCGCGGGACCAGCGCGCGCGCCTCCGCCTTCTGGTCGTTCTCCCGGGCGCACCGCAGGGCGTCGCGCAGAACGGGCTCCGCCTCCGCCCACTTCTTTAACTCGATCAGGAACGTTCCGTAATAGGTGAGGGGCTCGGTCAGCTTCGCGTGGTGGCGTAGCGGGTGCCGGCGGAGCAGGTCATAGACGCCCGCGAAGATCTCGTAGGCCCGGTCCGTCCGGCCCATGTCCCGCAGCAGGGTGCCGTAGTCGGCGAGGGCGGCCACGTACAGGATGTGCGACGGCTCCAGCATCCGGCCGACGGTCTCCAGCAGCTCCCGGTACAGTGCTTCCGCCTTGACCAGGTCCCGTCGTTGCCGGGCCCATATGGCGAACTGGTATTTCACGAATGTATCCCGGATCAGGTCCTTCTCCGGCCCGTCCGCCTGGGACTGGATTTCGGCCGCGACCGCGAGCGGGTTCAGCCGCGGGCCCTCCCGGAACAGCCGCATACAGAACTGGGCGGACTGGACGCGGGACAGCTCGCGCTTGCGGTTCCCGGCCGCCTGGTAGATGCGCTCGGCCTCGTCGAGCAGGGCCCCGCCCTCCTCCCGGTCCGGGTTGTTCGGGCCGAATTGCAGGAGCAGGGCGTAGGCCAGGTAGAAGGCGGCGTCCCCGACGCGCGGGTCGCCGGCCGGGTACACTTCCCGGGACAGGGCTAGCGCCTGCCGGAACACCCGGACGGCCTCGTCCGTCTGCAGCTGGATGTGCCGTAAGAGTCCGATCGCCAACAAGGTCTCGATGTAGTCCTCGTGCCGCTCCCCCAGGTGTTCGCGGCGGATGGCCAGGGCCTCGTGGAGGAGCGGGTCGGCCTTCTCCGTCTCGCCCAACCCGCGGTAGGCATGGCCCATCGAGTGCAGGATGGCGGCGCGCGATAGGGGGCTCAGGCGCTGCTGGTCGATGGCTGTGCGGCCCCGGTCGAGCAAGTCGCGGGCAGTCACTTCCTTCTGGCCGCCTGGGGCGGTCAGAAAGACCGGGCGGTGGAACCCGAATGGGTCGGACGCCTGGAACAGGTCCTGTTGGAACACGAGAGCGTCGCGGGCGTCCTGCCGGGCCTCCTCGGCTTCCGCCCGGCTGCGGACCGCAGCCGCCCGCTGGTCCTCGGCTGCCTGCCGCTGGTGGTCGGCCTGCTGCCACAGGACGGTCATGCCGGCCAACCCGCCGACGAGTAACAGGACCGAGACGACCAGCAGCCCGGCGGCCAGCGGATTGCGACGCGACCACCGCCCGGCCGCGACCCACGCCCCGGCCGGGCGGGCGCAGACCGTCTGCCCGGCCAGGAACCGGCCCAGATCGTCGGCCACCGCGCCGGCCGACGGGTAGCGGTTCCGAGGCTCCGGCTCCATGCACTTTTGGCAGATCAGGTCCAGATCGCGGGGGATCGACGGGACGAGTCGGCGGACGGACGGGGCCGGCCGTTGATCCGCGATCCGGGCCATGACGGCCCACGGGTTCGGCCCGTCGAACGGTCGGCGGCCGGTCAGCAGCTCGTACAGGATCACGCCGAGGGCCCAGACGTCGGTGGCCGGGCCGATCAGCTCGCGCTGGCCGCGCGCCTGCTCCGGGGCCATGTACGCGGGCGTGCCGATGGCCGCCTGGGTCTGGGTGACGGATGGCCCGCCGGCCCGCTTGGCCAGGCCGAAGTCGGTCACCTTGGGCTCGCCCGCGGCATCGAACAAGACGTTGCCCGGCTTCAGGTCGCGGTGGACAATTTCTTCCTGGTGCGCCGCCTGCACCCCGCGGGCGACCTTGCGGACCAGCTCGGCGGCCGCCCGCGGGTCGTGCGGGCTGGCGAGTCGGCCGGCCAGCGTGCCGCCGGGGCAGTACTCCATGGCCAGGAACGGCCGCCCGGCGTGCTCCCCGACCTCGTACACCGGGACCACATTCGGGTGACGGATCGCGGCCACCGTCCGGGCCTCGGCCAGGAATCGGGTCACGTGCCGGACGGCCCGGGCACCGGACACCAGGCCCGGTCGGATCACCTTCACGGCCACTTCCCTGTCCAGCGTCGGGTCGGTGGCCCGGTACACGACTCCCATCCCGCCCCAACCCAGAGTCCCGGTCACACGGTAACGGCCCAGCTCGGGTGGTTGCGGGCTCCCCTCCAGCGCGGTGTCGGCGAGCGCGGACGATAGCTCCGTGGTCCGGTCCTGCCGGCCGGACAACCGGTCGGTCAGGTGCGGAAAGCGCTCCTGGTACTCGTTCGGTCCGGGGGGCCGGCCGGACCACCGCCGCAGTTCCGCCTCGGCGTCGACCAGGTCGAGGACGGTTGCGTCGTCAGCGGCCAGGGCCGGGAACCGGGCCAGGTAGGACTCGACGGCCGGGGCGTCGCCGGCCTTGAACCGCCACTCCTGGTCAATGAGGACCAGCTCGCGGAGGAAGGCGACCCCGGCGTCCGGCGGGACGTAGTCGACCGGGTCCGGTTGGAGGCCGGCCTGCCAGGTGTCGTCGAACCGCGCGAGGGCGGCCTCCTCAGTGGAGGCGAGCAAGGTTGGGTGCGAGACCACGGGTGGGCTCCCGTCAGGGCAGGGAAGTGGGGCGCGGGGAGGTGCCGAGCCGGGCACATTGTGGCGGCGCGGCCACGGGTACGCAACCAAAAAATGAGGATCACGAAGGGTGGGTCGGTACCCGGGCGGGACCTTTGGGCTCGCTGGGCCAAAAGTGATGTTCCCCGACCGGCGAGCCAGGTCCCGCCCGGCAGGCGGGACCTACCCGGGGCGAAGGCGCAATCCGCTTAGGCCCCGTAGTCGATCGCGTCTTTGACGTTGATGCCCTTCTCGAAGATGAAGTTCCGCCGCTCCTCGACCTCTTCGCCCATCAGCGTCCGGAACAGGTCGTTCGCCTTCTGAGCATCGACCAGGGTGACTTTCAGCAGGATCCGCTTCTCCGGGTCCAGGGTCGTCTCCCAGAGTTCCTCCGGGTCCATCTCGCCCAGGCCCTTGAACCGGGTCACCGTCAGCCCCTTCTCGCCGATGTGTCGGATCTCGGCCACCAGCTCGCGCACGTGGGCCAGGGCCTTGCGGCCGTCGCCGTGTTCCAGGACGTAGCGCACCGGCGGCTCGCGGCCCGCGACCCGCGGGGCCGGGACCAGGTCGGCCACCCCGAACCCGAACTCGGCCAGCCGCCCCAGCCCGCGGTTGATCGCCCGCACCTCGTGGTACTCGTCGGCGACCAAACGCGTCTCCGGGTCCTCGGTCGGGGCCTCGTCCGTGTCATCGACCACAAGGGCCTTGCCCACCCGCTGCGACTCTGCCTGCCGGAACTCGTCCACCTCCTTCGACGTGTGGAACCACCGCTCCTGCGCGCCGACCTTGACGTGCCACGCCGGCAGCGACCCGTCTTTGAGCTCGTTAATGAACGACGCCAGGTTCACCCCACGCCGCTCCAGGACGACGAGGGACGACTCGAGCTTGTCCAGGACGTCCATGAGGCCGGAGAGGCGCTCGCCCTCGATCGTCGAGAGCGGGCCGGAGAAGACCGCCAGCCGCGTGCCGTCCAGCCCGCGGCGGTTCAGCTCGGCCGTCATCTCCTCGGCCGTCTGCACGAACCGGGCCGTCTTCTTCTGCGTGACCTTGTACAAGGGCGGCCGGGCGACGAACACGTGCCCCGCCTCGATCAGCCGCCGCATCTGGCGGAAGAAGAAGGTCAACAAGAGCGTGCGGATGTGTTGCCCGTCCACGTCGGCGTCGGTCAGGATGACCACCTTGCCGTAGCGCACCTTGCTGATGTCCACCTCGTCGCCGATGTCCACGCCGATGGCCGCGATCAGGCTGGCGATCTCCTTGTTCTGGAGCAGCTTCTCCAACCGGGCCTTCTCGACATTGAGCACCTTGCCGCGGAGGGGCAGAACGGCCTGAAAGACGCGGTTCCGCCCGCTCTCCGCCGACCCACCGGCGGAATCACCCTCGACCAGGAATAACTCACTCTCGTCGCGGTTGCGGCTGGTGCAGTCCATCAGCTTGCCCGGCAGCCCACCCCCGCCGACCAGCTTCTTGCGATCGATCAGGGCCTTGCGGGCCTTGGCCTCCGCGGCCCGGACCTCGGCCGACAGGACCACCTTCTGGACGATCTTCTTCGCCTCCTTCGGGTTCTCCTCCAGGTACCGCGCCAGCACCTCGCCGACGGCGGTGTTGACCGCCCCGTCCACCTCGGGGTTATTGAGCCGAATCTTCGTCTGCGCCTCGAAGTGCGGCTTGGCCAGCGTGACGTTGACCACCGCCGTCAGCCCCTCGCTGAAGTCCTTCCCCTCCGGGCGGACGTCCTCCTTGTACAGCCCCTCCTTCTCCGCGTAGGCGTTGATGGTCCGAGTCAGCGCCTTGCGGAACCCGGTCAGGTGCGTGCCGCCGTTCGGGTTGAACTGGTTGTTGGCGTAGCACCGCACCCGCTCCTCGTCGGCGGTCGTGTACTGGAAGGCGACCTCGACCTTGATCGGGTCCACCTCGCCGCCGCCGTTCTCGTAGTCGACGGTGCGCAAGATGTGCACCGGCGGGTGCAGGACGTCCTCGTTCCGGTTCAGCCAAGAGACGTACTCGGCCACGCCGCCGCCGAACTGGAAGTGGGTCTCCTTGGCCGGCTTCTCGCGCTCGTCCTTCAGGCTGATGGCCAGCCCGCGGTTGAGGAACGCCAGCTCGCGGAGCCGGGCCTCCAACAGGTCGTAGTCGAACGTAGCCGAGCCGAAGATCTCCTCGTCCGGCCAGAAGGAGATCTTGGTCCCGGTGTGGGTGGCCGGGCCCATGACCTCGAGCGGCTTGGACGCCACCCCGCGATCGAACTCCATCTGGTACAGCTGTCCGTCCCGGCGGACCTCGGCGACCGTCGTCTCGCTGAGCGCCGTCACGGCCTTGGCGCCCATCCCGTGCAAGCCCGCGGACGACTTGTACGCCTTGTTGTCGAACTTGCCGCCGGCCCCGACGATCGTCATCACGACTTCGAGGTTGGACTTCTTCTCGGTCGGGTGCTCCTCGACCGGGATGCCGCGGCCGTCGTCGGCGACAGAGAGCCCGCCGTCGGGCAGGACGGTGACGTGGATGTTCTTGCAGAACCCGGCCAGGTGCTCGTCCACGGCGTTGTAGACGAGTTCGTAGACGAGGTGGTGCAGGCCGCGGGTGGAAGTGTCGGGGATATAGTTGTCCGGCCGCTTGCGGATGTGGGCCGCGTCGCGGAGGACCTGAGTGTTTTCGGCAGTGTAATCGTCCCCCGCCACCGGAGCGGGGACGGCGATATCAAGGCTCATGCGGGGGCCTTCCTGAGTCAGCGAGTGCCTACCAGGACGGGTGCGAACCGCCCAGCGGCAGAGGGAATACTTTCACCGATATTTTACGGATTTGGAAGGGCTAGGAAAAGGCCGGATGGTGCGATGTAAGTGTCTACAGAGTAACAAGATAGTTGGCGCTGTTCGCAGCTGATGTCCACCCAGAACGACCCGGTGAAAAACAGTCCATTTTCTTGACTGTTTGAGCGATCCAATTTCTCCGGATGGAATCCCTGAATTCCTGCACCACCCGCCCAAATTGCACCCGGCCAACTACAGGTTTGACGTCCCCCGGGGCGCCCGGTTACGTTGCGCATACGGTCGCGGCCCGACCGCCTTGCGTCGGCGGGGAGATCCGCGATCGGAAAGGAGGGTGGCCATGCCCACCTACATCGTGCTCGGCAACTTCACCGACCAGGGGATCCGCAACGTCAAGGACACGACCAAGCGCGTGGAGGCGGTCCGCGCCACGGGTAAGAAGCTCGGCGTGACCGTCAAGGAAGCGTACTGGACGCTCGGGGCCTACGACGTGGCCACGATCGTCGAGGCGCCGGACGAGGCGGCTGTGACCGCGTTCGGGTTGAGCATCGGGGCCCTGGGGAACGTGCGGACGCAGACGCTGCGGGCCTTCACGGCCGACGAGATCGGCAAGGTGATCGCGAAGATGGGGTAGTCGTTCGTTGGACTGGAGGGGGCTCAGGATGGGTCTTCCCATAGGTCCTATAGGACTTATGGGTCCTATAGGACCTATGGGAGAAACCACCACTGACCACTCACGGCGCCGTCAGCGGGAAATCTGCCTGATCAGTCCCCTTGGCCGGGACTTCGAAGGTCAGCGTGGTGTTGCGGTTGTACCGCTCGGGGATGCCGGTCGGCGCCCCCTTGCCGCGGCGGTCCAGGTCGTCGTCCGTGTTGCGGGGGGTGATCTCCACCCGGTGCTTCCCGACCACCGCACCCAATTTCTCCCCGTCTACCAGGCGCAGGGTGAACTTGCCGTCGGCGTCGGTGATCGCGTACGACCCGCCGCCGACGTTGTAATCGTTCCCGGCCGCGATCGGCTGGAAGCTGACGTGGACGTTGGCCAGCGGCTGGCCGTTGAGGGTCACGCGGCCCGACACCTGCGCGGTCGCCGGGCCCCGCGAGCAGCCGGCGGCGAGGGGCAGGGCGATCGCGAGCACTGCCAGGAACCGGCGCATGACGTCGCCTCCGGGTGTCAGTTCTCCGTGATCACTTCGCCCCCGGCGATGGTCGCCAGGTAGGTGAACACCTTCATGTCGATCGTAGTTTTCACGCCCCGGACCGAGCCGTCGCCGTACAGGAAGTTGATGACGCCGGTGTGGAAGCTCCCCCACCCGTACTTGCACTGGGCCTGGTCGCTGGCGATCCGGAGGCAGGCCTCGTAGTCGTTCAGCAAGGAGGCGCTCTGGTTGTAGGCCCCGGACAGGCTGTACAGATTGAACGAGTCGGCCCAGAACGTCCCCCGGCCGACGCGCGTCCGGGTGGCCCGCTCGCCGACGACCAGGGTCTGGCTGGTCCCGTCGATCATGCTGGCCATCCGCTCCGGGGCCGGGCCGCCCGGCCAGTCGGTGTGGAGCAGCCCGCGGAGGCCCGGCCCGCGGGCCATGTTGACCAGCACTTCGGACGGGAACCCGGCCCACTGGTCGAACCCGGTGGCGCTCACCCCGCTCATCCCGCGATAACTGCCGGTCCGGAACGGGATGCCGTTGTTGCTACCGTTGTTCGCCCCGGTCTCGGGCACGAGCACCTTGTTGGCGTTGACGTCCGACGGGCAGGTGTACGTCGCGACGTACGTCTCGCGGACGACCTGGTTGTTCGGGTGGATATTGGGGACGGTGTCGTCGTACAGCTTGAACAGGTTGTCCTGCTCGATGTACGGCAGGATCGCGATGGTCCAGCCCATGTAGTACACGGTGGCGTTGGTCGCGGGGTTGTACGTCACCCGGTGCCCGGACGGGAACTCGCCGCGGGTATCGTGGTAGTTGTGCAGGCCCAGCCCGATCTGGTGCAAGTTGTTGGTACACTTCATCCGGGCGGCCGCCTCGCGCACCTTCTGGACGGCGGGCAGCAAGAGGCCGATCAGGATGGCAATGATGGCGATGACGACCAGCAACTCGATCAGGGTAAACGCCGACCGCCCAATGGGACGCCGGGAGAGACGAAGTAACATGGAAGAGACTCCCGAGGGGAGGGGATCGGGTAATGCGATAGCGATAAGATAGTCACGGAGAACGCGGTAGGTCAAGGATTTAACTCGAACCGATTCCCCCGCGAATCGAAGCGGAGGGTAGGGAAAGCCTCATAGTGGACCGTCCACGCCGGGGTGGCGGGTCGGCGGTGCCGGCCGAGACCGAAGCGCAGCGAGGCCGCCGGCCCGCCGGCGTCGGGGAGGCGGTCCAGTCGAGTGGGCCGAGTCTTCGCGGCCCGCGCTGACCGATCCGTCTATGTCGGAGACTCGCGATGGTGATCCGAATCGGTGACGCCGGGGAGGCCCTGTCGTCGTTGCACCCACAGGGGGTAGTCCGGGTGTTGGGCCGGCGCTACAGCGCCCGGGCTGACATCGGGACCATCGCCCCGGGCGCCCAAGTAGTCGTCGCTGGTGGGGACAACCTGGGCCTGGTGGTCCGGGCGGCCGAATCGACGGGCCCGCCGGCGGGGCTGCCCGGCTACGGCCAGCAGGTGTACTCCTCCTTCCTCGACCGCCTGACCGGGCGCGCCGAGCGCGACGACGCCGAGCAGAAGGAGGACCGGGCCGAGCGCCGCCGCCGCGGGCTGACGTGGTCGGCGAGTGCCGGGGCGGTGCTTGGGGCGGTCGTCCTGTGGGCCGCGTGGGACCCGATCGAGGCCCTCGGCGGACCGCCATGGGCGATGGCCCTGACTGCGGTTTTGACCGGGGTGATCTGGGGGGTGGTGTCGTTCCTGCAACTGGACTGGGCGTTGGGCCGGTTCGACCGCGGCACCGGTCGGGTGACGGCGATGAGCACGGCTCTGGCGCTAGTCGGCGGAACCGCCGGCGCGGCGCTGGGTATCCCGATGTTCGGCATGGCCGGCGGGCTGTCGCTGGCGCTGATCGGAACCGCGGCCCTCGGGCTGGCGCTGCCGTTGCTGCTGGTGGTTGGAGATGATTTGGGGCAGGGATAGTGTGGATGCCGCTACAACGTGCCCGAGCCCGCTCGGTCCGTCAAACTCAACCAATGCGATTCCTTCCGCGCTCGAATTGGTACCGAGGATTGCTGGCCATCGCGGTTGGTGCCGCTTTAGCGATGGCGGCCCTGATTGCAGTGTCGCGGCCGGAGCCACTTGAGGATCTGGTCCGGCGCATCCAGCCGGGTATGACGCTCGCCGAGGTTCAGGACGTCCTACAAGCACGACCCGGCGATCATACTCGGTATGTAACCTATATTCGTATGGGCGGGCTTCGCACTACAACCAGTCGCATCAAGGAATGGGATTGGGACGAAGGGTGCCTCACAATCCACTTCGATGGTGATTGGCGCGCACAAGAAATCGAGTTCTACTCAAATCTACAAGCGCCCTCGGCCCTCGAAAAAGTGCTCTACTGGCTCCCCTGGTAGTTACTGCGGCAGCGCACTTCAACTGTCATTGCACAGGGCGTGTATCCCGGCCGA
>DATFWZ010000290.1:0-3251 GCA_035258765.1 Gemmataceae bacterium | reverse complement strand
ACAGCATCGCGATCCGGGGAGGGGTCGTGTCGAGCCTGGATTCGTTGGCCGCGGTATCAAGTTGTGGATCGTTCATGACCGGACCTCGAATGGTGTCCTGCCGGTCGAGAAGTGTACGCTGCCCTATCAATAAGCGTTGTCAGCGGATCGGCAAGACCGTTGCCCGCGCGTGCGAGGTTGTCCGGTGACGATTTGCAGTGATCTTGAGAGTGGAAGCCGGTTTAAGATTGGCAGGACACTTAGGCCGCCAGGCATCGACCCGGACTACAAACACCCAACTCTTTCGCGAGCCGCGCGGTTGTTCTCCCTCTCCGCTCGATCGGGCGGAGAGGGAGTTTCGGTCGCGGCCACCCGCACCGGGCGAACAGCCCCGGGGCGATTCGTTCGACTCCGATCTTTGCACTTATCCCGCCTTGCCGGCGGGACGGGGTTCGGGCGGGGGTTCATCCTTGATCGTCGGCGTAGCGCCTGAGTTGGACTTGCTGTCGCTGCACGCGGGGACCATTGCCAGGACAAGCGACAGTATTGCCGCGGACACCAGGAAACGGCGAACCATCGATAAACTCCTGACCTTGGGTTCGAGGAAGAGACGGGCCGCGGGGGCCCGGTTTCTCCGGGAAACCGGGCCTGCCGTCCGTGTTGCGTCCGACGTCCCAACGGGCCGGCCGGGGCTAATTATCCGTCCCCTGGATCATCCCGTCCTTGGTGCCGGTGAGGTACGAGAGCGAGAGCGTATCGATGCTCCGGGCGTTGAGCCCTCGGACGGAGCCGTCGGCCATGGCAATGTTGCACATGTTGTTGGCGTGCATGCTTCCTGCCGCGAAGACGGACAGGTTCCTCCCCGCGGGCGTGCCTGTGAGCGTGCCGTTGCAGACCGGAAAGTTGGGATTGGGGCAGATGCCATAAGCGGAAAACCAGATGCCCCAGGCCCAGGCGTTCATCGTCCATTTCGTGCCCAGGAGGGGGTCTCCCTGGTTGGTCAGCCCGCCGGCGCACTCCGCGAACATGATCGTATTGCTGGTGCCGTCGGGCACGCGGCTCACGCTCTCCATCGACTTGTAGTAGAAGAGGCCGTAGGCATCGACGGTCTGGGTGGGGTTGGTGCGATCCGGCCGCCGCCGCCAATCACCGGCCGATGCCACATAGTTGGTGCGCCCCAGGATCTGGTTGCCGGGCAGGCTCGTGTACCAGTAGGTGCCGGTGTTGCCGAACGGCGCGTTGTAGTCCTTGCCCGGTATCCCGCCGTTGACCGCCTGAATCGCGGTCGAGGAGGTGTCAACGGGGGGCGCGGAGGGGCAGAGGAACACTTTGAACTGGCCTTCGGCGCCGTAGCGGTCCTGGCCGTCGGGTCGCGGCCGGGGGACGGTGGGCAGCCCGGTGATCGGGGGCCGGTTCAGCGGGTCCCGAAACCAGGCGAAGAACTGAGTCGGGCCGCTGGTCGGTGACCCCTCTGGCGCCGGCCGGAACGAGAACAGCCGGAACTGATTTTCCTGCTCCAGATAGGGCAGCAGCCGGACGAGGGGGCCAACGCCTTGCGTGTCGAAGCCGGGCAGGTAGCCGTAAGCGCTGTCGAAGTTGTGGGCGGCCAGGGCAATTTGCTTGAGGTTGTTCTCGCACTGAATGCGGGCGGCGGCCTCGCGGACCTTCTGGACGGCGGGCAGGAGCAGGCCGATAAGGATCGCGATAATCGCGATCACGACCAGCAGCTCGATCAGCGTGAACCCTCGCGATCGACGGCCGAACCGGTGCGAACGGGAGCACATGACGGCGCCTCCAACGGGAATGGAATGGATGAAACCTCTGACGACCAGCCGGCACCGGGGTCCGCAGCGTCGCTCGCAATCGATTGGCCCGAAGGGTGAGGGTTGGCCCCCGGGCACGTGCTTCGCGACGGAAAAAGAATAAGGGCGCGAATCGCAGCCCGGCGGCCGGATGGAGAGGCGCGAGGATTGTAACACCACCATGCGACGTGGGCTACGAAAATATTGCAGGGATGTCCGAGTATCCGAATGTGGGCAGCTGAGCGAAATCGTTAACGAAGCCCGGTTGTTCGGCCTGGCACAGTGCCATGTCTTCGACGCCGACAACGGCTGGCCGTTCCTCTGCCCTGGACACTGGCGGACCTCGAATGGTGTGCGTCCAGTCGAGACGTGGACGCTGACCTTCCATTAAGGGTCCCGCCCGGTAGGCGGGATCGACACGGGGCGCGCACCGATGTGTCAGGCTGAATCCACCTCCGACACCGGCGACTCGCGCGACCACTTGACGCGTGGCGCCGCCGAGCGTACTTCTTGACCCCAGCCCTTCCCCGCACCGATTGCTGGTCGCCGACCGCACGCGCAGACCGGGAGTGGGTCCGCGGGCTCGACCGAAGGCCCCAGCCTCGCACCCATCGACCGTCCAGGAGTGACCTCATGAGCCGACCCGCTTCCGCGCCGTCCCTGCGCCTGCCCGCCCGGTCCGCTCGTCGTCCGGCGACCGACCGGCGGCGCTTCATCCCTACCGTGGAATGCCTCGAGGACCGGGCCACGCCGAGTACCGTCGCGCTCGGCCGCGACGACTGGACGGACACCGACGGTAGCAACCCGGTCCGGGTCGCCGTTCTCGCAAACGACAGCCCATCGCAGCCCGGGACGGCCCGCCACTCGGTCACGATGAAGGCCAACAGCATCGCGATCAAGGCCGGCCCGCTGCACGGCCGCGTCAAGGTGAATAACCAGGACGGCACGGTGACCTACACGGCGTTCAACGGGTTCACCGGCACCGACACGTTCCAGTACACGGCCAGGGACACCACGGGGGTTCTAACGAACGTCACGACCGTGAGCGTTCAGGTGAACCGGCCGACCGCGGCCGACGACTGGGCCGACACGGACGGCACCAACCCGGTCACCATCAACGTCCTGGAGAACGACACCGATCCGGACGGCAACCAGCACATCGACTACCCGGGCAGCGTGTCGCGCGTGTCGAGCCCGGCGCACGGGACGGTCACGTTCGACGCGGCCAGCAACTCGTTCACGTACACCGCGTTCGCCAACTTCATGGGGACCGACAGTTTCCAGTATGTCGTCACCGACGACGCGGGCGCGACCTCCGCGCCCGCGACCGTGCTGATCCAGGTCAACCGCCCGACGGCCGCGGACGACCTGGCGGGTTTCGACAGGACCACGCCGGTAACGATCAATGTCTTGGAGAACGACACCGACCCGGACGGGAACGAGCACATTGTCATCGGCAGCGTGACGATC
>DATFWZ010000289.1:0-9764 GCA_035258765.1 Gemmataceae bacterium | reverse complement strand
GCCACCGCCCGGGCTCGCTCGGCCCGCAGCTTCTTCGGCCAGCGCCCGTTTGCCGCGACGGTTCGCGCGGCGAACACGTCGCAGTCGCGGACACGCCCGGCGGCGCGGCGCAGCCGCTTCAACCACTTGCGCAACCATTTGGCCAGTTGGTTGGGGAGCAGGTCGGCGTAGAGGGCCAGGGCCGCCTCGGATCGGCGCGTCCACACCCGGAGCTGGTGAAAGTTTTCCGCCCTTTCGGGACACTCGATGGACTGACGCAAGTAATGCCGGACGGCGTCGAAACGGGCCTGGAGGGATTGGGCGGCCGCGTCGGCCACGGGATCGGACGGATCGACGTCCGGGGCCCACTTGTTCATGAAGACAGCTCAGGGATGCGCGGTCCGCGTAGGTGACAGTGGGATTATGCGGACCGCGGCAACGGGCCACAAGGGGCCGATCAGTGTTGGAGTCCCGGCTTTAGCCGGTGCTTGGGTCGAAAAACCGGCTGAAGCCGGGACTCCAGCCGCTGAACCCTTCACTTCTTCAGCATCGTCCCGACGTCCCAGATCAGCACGTGCCGCTCCCTGTGGTCGTAAGTGCCCGTGTCGCCGGTCGCGAGCCACCGGCCGTCGGGAGACCAGGCCACGCGCGGGCCGTTTCCAGTCAGCCGCAGTCGCTCCTTCCCGCCGGACACCTCCCACACGTCTACCCGCCCCATCCCGCTCATCGTCGCGTCGCCGGACAGGGCGATGTAGTCTCCCTTCGGGGAGAACGCGACGTCCATGGCCCCCGGGGCCACCGACCACTCGGCCAATCGCTTTCCAGTCGCCACGTCCCACCAGCGGAGGACTCCCTCCCGCGACACGGTGACTGCCGTCCCGTCGGTCGGGTGGAACGCCACCGCATGGATCCAGTCGTTGTTGGACGGGTCGTCCGATGCCGCCAGGCGATGCGCCTCCCGCCCGCCCGGGAGTTCGAGCAAGGACACGGATGTTGACCAGCCGCACACCAGCATCCGCTTGCCGCCCGGAGACACTGCCAGGGCACTGCCGGCCAAACCTGAGAGCTTGATCGGGTCGAGCACCTCGCCGGTATCCGGGTTCCAGCAGTGAATGACGTCCCGGCCGATCGTGTAGAGCGTTCTCTCGTCCCGAGAAAAGGCCAGCGATTCCGGGAACTGGGTCGTCGGTCCCGACCGCCACCGCTCCTTGCCCCCGGGCAAGTCGTAGACGCGGATGGGGTGGGCCTTGCCGTCGAAGTGGTAGGCGCTGGCCGCGAGGGTGTTCCCGTCGCGGCTGAAGGTCAGGCAACGGACGGGGCTATTGTCGGCGGTGAGGACGGCTGTTTCCTTGTCCGTCGTGAGGTCAAACAGGTGGACCTTGCCCCACGACCCGGCCGCGAGCGTCGTGCCGTCGGCCGAGAAGGCGAGGCCGCCGGCGCGGTAAGGCAACGGGAACCGCCTGGCCCACTGCCCGGACTCGGCGGGGGCCGCGATGCCCTGTCCAAGTACCTTGGGCAATTCGGCCGCCGCCCGGAGGTCAGCCCGGGCGTCCCAGATATAGACCGCCCCGTCGGCCCCGCCGGAAAGGAGCAGGCCGGACTTCAGAAAGTGCAGGGACGCGGCCCCGGGGATGTCGGTCCAGTTGCGTAGCCGTCGGCCGGTGGCCGTCTCGTAGAGCTGAATGAATCCGGCCCCGCCGACCGCCACGACGCGCCCGTCGGGCGAGAGAGTCATTGACGCCCACGGCCGTTGGCCGGGCGTCGCGAAGTAGAAGTACACCTTCCCGGTGGCAACGTCCCACAGGGTGACGCCTGAATTCGCGAGACCGGCCAGCAATCGGCCGTCGGCAGAGAATTCGACCGCGCCCGGGTGAGTCCATCGGCCGGGCGGCGCGGCCAGGGTGACCGCCCGTTTGCCGCTTGCCACGTTCATCACGTCCGGGACCGGCGTGGAGCTGATGCCGTACGCGACCGCAACCAGCTTGCCATCCGCGCTGACCGCCAGGTCTCGTGGCTCATTCGATGTGGCGAACCCGGGCCCGTGTGCCTTCCGGTCGGGGAGGTCGAGGGCCCGGGACTGGCCGTAGTCTCGGACCGTCCCGTACAGGCGGGCGTCGTGACCCGGGAGGAAGGCGTGGGCGTTGAACATGTACCGGTCGTAGTTGTCCTTCATGACCAGCCGCGGCGGATCGCCGACCACCCGGTAGATGCTGAACCCGTGATACGTCCCCCCGGTGACGAACCATTTGCCGTCCGGTGAGAACGCCATACCGCGGAGCCCGCCGAAGCTCGTGCCGCCGGCGATCGTCTCGGAAAGGCATTCGCCATTCGACAGCCGCCACAGCCGGATGCGCTGGTCCTCGCCAAACGACGCCAAGTAGCGCCCGTCCGGAGTGACGGCCAGACCGGCCACTCCCCACTCGTGCCCGCCGGCCAGCGCCACCTGTAGACCGGAGGCGATTCGCTCCTGCACGATCTTGCGGATGCCGTTGAATTGAGTGAACGTCCGGCCGTCCGGGGCGAATGCGATGCGCGACCAGCCGTCGAAGCCGGCCCGGGACTCGGCGAACTGCGGCCAGGGCCGGGGCTTGCGCAAGTCCTCCCCGTGCTCCGCATGCGTCACGTGTAGGTCGCCGTTATTCCCGGTCGAGGCGAGGTAGAGGCCGTCGCGAGAGAAAGCCAGATCATGGACCCGGCCGAGTTGCCGCGGCCCGGTCGGCGCGGGCGATATGGTTCCGGAGAAGCCGAAAGCAGGTCCGCCCCCCGCAGTGAGCCGGGAATGCCGGTTGTGCTGCCACAGGACGCGGCGGTCCGCAACATCCCACATCCGGACCACTGTCCCACCCGCCGCGGCCAGTCGCTTGCCGTCGGGCGAGAAGACCAGCTTGCGGACGCCCTGGTCAAAGTCGTTGACCGCCAAGCCGTCGGCCCCGCGGGCTTCGAGACCCTCCTTGACCGGCGGGGCGACCGGCACCGGCGCTTCCGCCGGCTCCGGGATGACGTCGTAGGTCAGGTCGGCCACCTTCGTTCCGTCGATCTTCCAGAGAGTCACCATTCCATGCGCGGTCGCGGTCGCGAGGCGGCCGCCGGTCGGGGCGAACGCCAGGGCCGTGACTGGGCGGACGTGTTTGCCGATCGCGATGGCGTCGTCGTCGCCCAGGTCGTGCAGGACGACCACCGTGCCCGCAGCCACGGCGACGCGCCGGCCGCCTGACCCGACGGCGAGAGCGGTCACCGCCGGGCCCAGCTTCTTGAGGACGGTGCATTCGCCGGAAACCAGCTCCCAGAGGCGGACTTCGCCGCCTTTGTCCGCGGTTACCAGGAATTTCGCATCGGGCGACATCGCGAGGTGTTGGACATCGGCCGCGTGCCCGGTCAGCCGATGGACCGGCCGGCGGGCGTGGGCCGGCTGCCACGCCCAAACGCGGATTTCCTTGCCATCGGCGACCGCGACGCGGAACGCGCCCGACGGCGTGTACGCGCCGGCGGAGTAATACTGCTTCCAGTTCCTCCCCGGGACGCCAAACCGGGCGATCGCCTCGGGCGGAATTGAGTCGCCGACCATGACCGGCGGGGCGTCGGCGCGAACCGGGGTCGCGGCGGCGAGCAAGGCGCAAAGGGAAAGGAGCCGGGACACGGTCGGACCCCCCGGGGACTTTGCCGAGTGTCCCTCGACCGGGGTGGGGTGTCAATTGCCGGGCTGTAACGACCGGGTAACGACGGGTCACTCCATCGCCCGGCTCAGGTCCTCGCGCAGGTCCGCGACATCCTCGATCCCGACGCTCAGTCGGATGAGCCCGTCATCGACGCCGCGCTTTTGCCGGTCGACGAGTGGGATGCTGGCATGGGTCATGGTCGCCGGGTGGCACACGAGCGACTCTACCCCGCCGAGGCTCTCGGCCAGCGCGAACAGCTTCGTCCGGGTGAAGAACCGCCTGGCCGCGTCCGCGCCGCCTTTGAGTCGCAGCGAAATCATGCCGCCGAAGTTGCGCATCTGCTTCTTGGCCACCGCGTGCCCCGGGTGGTCCGGAAGGCCGGGGTAATAGACTTTATCCACCGCCGATTGCCTGGTCAGCCACGCGGCGAGCTCCGCGGCATTGGACCCATGCCGGTCCATGCGGATGGCCAGCGTCTTGATGCCCCGGAGAGCCAGGTAGCAGTCGAACGGACCGGGCACGCCGCCGGCCGCGTTCTGATAGAACTTGATCGGCTCGAGCAACTCCTTAGGCCCGATCACCGCTCCGCCGACGACGTCCGAATGACCTCCGAGGTACTTGGTCGTGGAGTGAACGATGACGTCGGCCCCGAGCCTGAGGGGTTGCTGGAGGTAGGGGGAGGCGAAGGTGTTGTCCACGACCAATTTCGCGCCGCGCTTGTGGGCCACCTCCGCGAGGGCCGCGATGTCGAGGATTTGCAGCAACGGGTTGGTCGGTGTCTCGATCCAGACGAGTTTCGTCTTCGGAGAGATGATCGCCTCGAAAGCGGCGGGGCTCGACTCGTCGGTGTAGCGGGCGTTCAGGCCCCACGGCTTGAACACCTTGTCGAGCAATCGAAACGTGCCGCCGTAGAGGTCGGCAGACGCGGCCACCTCGTCCCCGGGCCGCAGGAGGGCGGCGAACACGGCCGTCGTCGCGGCCAGGCCCGATGCGAAAGTCAGCCCGCGCTCGCCTTGCTCCAACGCGGCCAAACAGGTTTCGAGGGCGGTCCGCGTCGGGTTCCCGGACCGGGAGTACTCATACCCTTTGTGCTGCCCGATGCCGGCCTGGGTGTAGGTGGACGTGGCGTAGATGGGGACGATAGTCGCCCCGGTGGCCGGGTCCGGGCCCTGCCCGGCATGGATGGCCCGCGTCGAGAAACCGGCTTCCTTATCCGTCATCGCGAACTCCACTGGTGGGTCGGGGCGGGTTGTTGGGCTCGGCGTAGTCGTCGCGGCTGGGATCCGGCCTCGTGAAGCATAAAAGAACGATGATCAATCCGGCCAGCCAGAACGCGCCGAGCACCAGGATCAACGTCAGGTCGGGATCGAGGCCGGGGAGACTTGGCGGCATATCAGCCCCCGCTGTGCTCTGCAGCCATGAGGTCAAGTGCAACCGTGAGGGATTCCATGCGGCTCTTCGGCTACACGAGCCGACACAGGCGGCACACTTCCAGGTACGTTTCTTCCAAGTCCAGCGCGATCGTCGCCCAACCAAGCAGGGCGAGCGGCATAGTCGGCAGCCGGGTCCCGATCGCCATGGGCTCGATCCAGGCATCAATCAGATTTCGGTCGTCCCGTCGCGCCGGCCGATAGGCGGCCGAATAGGCCCACGCGCCGGTCGGCGCCCGTTCGGTTACCGGGTGGCGGACGAGGTCAATCAGCTCGTCGTGCAGGTTGAACCGCATCGTGAACACGGGGTCAACCACAACCACGCCGACGCCCTTGGCCAGGTAGGCCGCGCACTCGCCGGCAAACGTCCGCCGCGCGACGGGGTCTTGTTTGTTGGACGGGCTGATGAGTTCGATAACGGCCGCCAGCCGGCCGTCGTGGTGCTGGTCGATGATCGGCACCTGGACGTCGTCGGGGAACACGGCGTCCAACACTACCGTCGCGGCCGGCGGGGCGTACGTCTCCAGGGCCACTCCGCCGCCGGCACCGTTTCCCAACGGCTCGGGGCCGCGGTCGAACTCCGCCACGTCTGCCTCGACCCGCCCGCCGGGGTGAACGGTGACCGCCGCGAAGAAGCGGTCGGGCAGGGTTCGGTTCAAGGACCCCCCGATGGCCGCCGCCCAATAGGTGTGGAACGACTCCCATTGCCGCGGCAACGGGACGGGTTCAGTGAAATGGTCGAGCAGCGGCATTTGAGCCTCATTTCTTCCGCGTCTGGTCCCAGTAGTGAATCAAATCGATTCGGGTGACGATGTCTACCACCGCGTCGTCCTGTGTCGCCAATACGCCGGTGTACCCGGCCAGGAGCAGCCGGTAGGCCTCGTCCAGGTGAATGCTCACGTCCAGGGTCGGCAGAGGGCGGGCCATCACCTCGCCGATCGGGACTGTGTTCGGGTCGCGGCTGTCGTGCAGGAGGCGGGCCAGCGTCACCTCCTGGACGCTCCCGACCGGCTTGCCGTCCGCCGCGATCACCGGGAGCTGGGAGATCCCCTTCCCCTCCATGAGCTGGATTGCTTTCTCGGCTGTCGCGTCCGGGAGGATCTTCACCAGCTGCCGCCGGCCCCGCTTTTTCAGGAGGTCGCCGATCGAGTGAGCCGGGGCGGCCGCGGAGGTCAACTTGTTCTCGGCGAGCCAGCCGTCGTCAAAGAACTTCGACAGGTAGTTCCGGCCCGTGTCACACCCGATGGTGACAACCAGGTGTCCGGGCCCGAGCCGGCGGGCGTACCGCAGGGCCGCGGCCACGTTCGTCCCGGTCGAGCCGCCGAGGAGCATCCCCTCGCGGCGGGCGAGCAACCGGGCCGTCTGGAACGACTCCGCGTCGCCGATTCGGATCCACTCGTCCACCAGTTGGCCGTTGAGCGTCTTCGGGACGAAGTCCTCGCCGATCCCCTCAACTTTCCAACTCTTGGGAGTCCCGCCGGACAGCACCGAACCTTCCGGGTCGGCGCCGATCACTTTGATGTCGGGGTTCATCTCCTTCAGGTAGCGGGCAACGCCGGAGATGGTGCCCCCGGTCCCGACGCCGGAGACGAACACGGTCACCTTGCCGTCCGTCTGGTCCCAGATCTCGGGGCCGGTGGTCCGGTAGTGGATCTCCGGGTTGTTCATGTTGGCGAACTGGTTCGGCCGCCAGGCCCCGGGGATCTCGCGGGTGAGGCGGTCGGCCACCCCGTTGTAGCTCTCGGGCGAGTCGGGCGCGACCGCGGTCGGCGTGATGACCACCTCGGCCCCGTAGGCCTTCAGCAGCGAGATTTTCTCGGCCGACATCTTGTCGGGCAGGACGAAAATACACCGGTAGCCCTTCACCGCCGCGACCATGGCCAGCCCGACGCCCGTGTTCCCGGCTGTGGCCTCGATGATCGTCCCGCCCGGACGCAGGAGTCCACGGCGCTCGGCGTCGGTGATCATCGCCAGGGCGACCCGGTCCTTGACGCTCCCGCCCGGGTTGCCCGATTCGACCTTGACCGCGACGGTGGCCTGCAGCCCCTCCGTCATCCTGCGGAGCTTGACCAGGGGGGTGCGGCCGACGGATTGCAGGATGGTCTCGAGCACGGCAGGCCTCCTTTCGCGGGGGTGGACGCCGGTATTGTCGGCGGATGGCCCGTTCGGGTGCAAGGCGAGTCGGACCAGCCCCGTCCGCGGAATCCGCGTTTGATGATTTGCAGGCATCGACTAGACTTCGGTCAACATCCCATGGCCCCAGGACCCACGCGCGACCCATGCCCCTTGCGAAGCAAACGGCCTCCCTCCTCGACTCGGCCCGCGACATCGTCCGCCAGCTCCCGGCCGACGCTGTTCTCGTCCTGACCGAGACCGACCTGGACTGGGACGAGGTCTACAGCCACCTCAAGGGGTGCCGGGTGCTGATCGCTGCCGAGAGCCGGGAGCTGACGGATAAGCTGCAAAAGAACCAGGACCTGGACGTCATCAGCTTGGACCCGGAGCCCGTCCCCACGCGGGAGCGGATGAGCCTCGCCTTGCTGAAGGCCGTGAATACGGGGCACCTGAAGCCCGGGGCCCACGTGGTCGTCCTCTACAACGGCATCGCCAATCCCGAGGACCTGCCCGAGCCGATCGATTCGATCAGCCTGATCCACCTGAGCGAACACCTGGAGCAGCTCACCCTCCAGGACTTGCGCAAGCTCGACACGAACATCCCGCTGGACACGCTCCGGCTGGTCATCAACCTGGCCACCGAAATCGGCCGCGAAGGCCGGGAGGGGAAGCCGGTCGGCACCATCCTGGTCGTGGGCGACACCCGGAAGGTTCAGAGCATGTCCAGCCCGCTGAACTTCAACCCGTTCAAGGGCTATTCGAAGGAGGAGCGCGACCTGAACGACCGCAAAGTGCGGGAGGCGGTCAAGGAATTCGCCCAGCTCGACGGGGCCATCCTCATCGACGCCGACGGCATCGCCCACGCGGCCTGCCTGTCGCTGAACGCGGAGAAGAAGGGGACGGCGGTGAGCAAGGGGTTTGGCACCCGGCACCTGGCGGCCGCGGCCATCAGTCGCAAGACCAGCGCCGTGGCCGTGTGCGTCAGTCAGACGTCGGGGACGGTCCGGGTGTACCACCAGGGCGACGAGGTCATGCATATCGAACCGCTGAACCGGCCCCACGTCTGGCAGCCGCTGCGGCTGGAGGCCCTGGAAGAGGACGAGAACGGCGACCGGAACGAGGAATAGCTCACCGGCCCGGGGACTGCTCGTAGCGCAGGTTCAGGTAGATGAACACGTTGGCGACCGCGAGGAGGGCCAACAACGGGGCGGCGGTGAGCCCGTGCATCGCCGCCTCGATGGTCCCGGTCACCCACCGGTCCCCATCGCTAACCTCGACCGGCCACGCGGGCATCAATGCCGGCCGCCCGTGCAGCGCCAGGTTGACCGCCAGGATCAGCGGGAGCGAGATCGCCACGCCTAGCAGCGTGGTGAGGCCCTCGTAAACGAGGATGCGCCCGAAGTGCTCCTTGAGGAGCTGCCGCCACTCGCGGATGCCGGCGAGCCAGGACGACTCCTCGACCACGATCGCCGCCGTGAGCAGCCAGCACAATCCAATGACGAGCCAGGCGAGAACCGCAAGCAGGATCACCAGCACCAGGATCGGGGCGAACACGACGTCCTGGGCCGTCTTCGCCATGCCCGCGTCGGACAGCCCCTGCTGAGTCCAGCCCGGCACTCGCTGCAACAGGAACAGAAATCCGAGCCCTCCACCCGCCACGATGGCGTTGGCGACTACCGTCGGGACGGTATAGCTGCCAAACCTCTGGAACGCCGCCCGGAGCTGGGCGGGGCGCATGGTGGCCAGTTCCGTGTGTGTCAGCCTCGCCAGGATGGCATTCAGAATCGACAGGACCAGGATCGCGAACGCGGCCTCGGCCACGACCGGCGCCCAGGCCCGCGCGTTTTCCTTCGAGTCGAGCGCCCAGTCGAACCCGGCCCGGATCAGGAACATCCCGAGGTACAACACCACGCCCGCGACAATCGCCGGGACCATTTTCGACCGGGTCAGCGTGCTGTCCAGCGCGGCGATCAACTCGTCGATCAGTCCGCGGACGCCGACCGTCTGCAGCCGCATTGGGTCCAGCCGGGCGGACACGCCGGAGCGGGCGTCGGCCGGTGGCGCGCTAGCGGGCGCGCCATGGGCGGCCAGGGTCCTGCCCCCGGCCGAACCCAAATCGGCAAACTCCGCGACCCAGACCAGCGCCACCCACTCCTCGTCCGGGTCCCGGCGGACCATGCTGTTGAGCGGGATGTGCCCGGCTTCGACGTGGTGTCGGACCGAGGTCGTGCTCTTAGCCTTGATCGTCCGGCCGTCCGGGAGCCGGACGTACCAGGGGTCGTAACGGTCTTTCATGGCGCGGACCGGACGGGCGAGGACGGGGGACCGTACCTTTGGTAACGATAAATCGCCCGACCCGCGAACGCCACCACGATCCGCGCACATCCCCGGGTACGACCGACCCGCACCGCCCGCATAACGGGAACACCCGGCAGAAACGAACCGGGCCGGGCGGTCGATCGACCGCACGGCCCGGGAATGGGTGACCGATCGAGTCAACCCAGTCAATAGTCGTCGTCATACCGCCGCCGGACCCGGGACCGGGACGGCCGCCGAGCGGGCTTCTTACTCGACAGCACGATGA
>DATFWZ010000288.1:0-2784 GCA_035258765.1 Gemmataceae bacterium | reverse complement strand
GCTCCAGGTACAGGTCGATCGTCACTTCGCCGACGTCCGGCTCCAGGTCCACCACCTTGACGGCGTGCTCGATGCCGAGGAACTCCAGCGAGTTTCCGACCGCGTTGAAGCGGTAGCCCCCCTCCCCGTCCGTGGCGAAGTACTCCGGATGGTCCGCGTCCGGGATGGCTGGCCGATAGGGGTTGATCGGCTTGCCGCCGAGCGTTTCGCCCTTGGCGTACGCTTGCGCCATCAGCACCGAAGTGCCGGGGATGGTGACGACCCGGAACTTGCCGTTCTCGACGGGGTGCGAGAACCGTTCGGCCGAGTATCCGTTGAAAGCCGGCCTTGTCCCGAAGTACTTGTTGTCCGGTAGCGGGGCAAGCCTGACGCCGCCGTCTACCGCCTTCCCGGTCTGCCGGTCCATCAGCCTGCCGGTGACCACCACGCCCTTGGTCATCTGTATGTCATGCTTGATTGGGGTCAGCCCCTCCGTGTCCTTGATCCGGGCGGACCACATCAGGTACGGGGTCGTTTTCTCGTCGCGGGTCAGGGTGTGGAGCAGGTATTCGCGGTTCTTGACCAGCCCGGTCAGACGGTACTTGCCATCCTTGTCCGCGGCGGCCATCACCTGCGAGTTGTACCCAGACCCGGACGTGACGATGACCCCGGGCATCGGTTTCCCGGTCTCGGCGTCGGTGACGGTCCCTTCGATCACCTTGGTCCCCTCGAGAACTGCCTCCACCTTTGGTCCGCTTAGCATCGGCGGCTGGCCGGGAATGCGAAGCTCCGGCGAGATCTTGTCGTGGGCCGCCTTATTGATCGGACCGGCGTCCAGTCCGGCACGCGTGACCACGTAGACGGTGGCCTTGCCGTACCCGGCGCCCGTGACGTCCACGACCGCGATCCGCTCGGCCCCAACGCCCTTGAGCGAGAATCTGCCGTCCTTATCCGTCTTTCCGGTCCCATGCATGAACTCGAGCGGCATGTACATGCGGTCGTTGAGGTGGCGGAGGGCTTCGTCCCAGTCGTTCTTCCAGCCGGCAAGGAACGCGTCCAACTTGCCTTCGGCCGGGGCCATTACGGTCATGACCACGACACTCGCCCCGGCCACCGGCTTGCCCTCGGTGTCGATCACGCGCCCTTCGATCGGTTGGACTTTGGCCAGTTTCACTTCCACCTCGGGCGTTCCGGTCGCCTTCTCGATGTCCGCCCAGGCGATGGCGAGTCCGTCGGCGCCGACGATCAAATACCGAGAGGCCTCCGTCTTCTCGATTTCCACCTTGTAGGTACCGTCGGCGTTGGTGCGGCCCACCTCGCGGGTGCCGATGTCATCGTCGCTCGTCGGCGGGACCTTCTTGAAGTATGGGACGAACAGTCGAGCGTCGGCGACCGGCTTTCCGGCCGCGTCGGTCACCTTGCCGGAGACGACCAGTTTCGCTGCAGGCGCCTTTGGCTGGTCTTTCGCTACCGGAGTCGGCGCGTCCTTTTTCGGAGGCGAATCGGGCGAATGCGACGCGGCGATGATGGCGCCGACACCGGTCAATACCGCCACGGTCAGAGCCACGGCCAACACGCGAGTGGTTGTAATCACGGGGGAGACTCCTCGGGCGAGTGCGGACACGGCCGGCCGGGCGATGTCAGTTCCGGAGTACGACACTACGGAGTCCACCCAGGCGGGAGGCGCGGCCGAGCCGGGCGCGACGGCCACCGCGGCCAAAAGGCCAGCCGATTGCGCGATCCCCCGGCGCTCCAGGCGCGCCCGGAGCCGCAATCGACCCCGCTCCAACGCCCCCTTCACCACGCCCACGGACCAACCGAGTTCGGCGGCCGCCTCGTCCCGGCTCTTCCCTTCGAGGTAACAGAGCAGGAGCGGCAGCCGGACCTTCTCCGGCAGCCGGTTCAGCTCCTCGTGCAGGATCGCAATTGCTTCACGCCAGGAGAGGTCGGGCGCTTCGCCGGACGGGTGAGGCGGCTCCTCGTTGGTACGCTCGCGGGCGTCGAGCCTGGCACGCCGGCAGCGGGCGTTCACCGCGACGCGGTGGGCGACGCCGAACAGCCAGCTCCCGAGCGACTGGCGGCTCTTGATGGCGTGGCCGCTCTTCAAGAGGACCAGGAAGGTGGCCTGAAAGGCGTCTTCGACGTCCGACTCCTGGCACAACACCTGGCGGCAGGCGCCCAGCACGGTCGGACTATGGCGGCGGACGATGGTGGCAAAGGCAGTCGAGTCGCGGCTGGCGAGGAACGATCGCAGCAGATCGGCATCGGGCGTGTCCGCGAGGGAAACGCGGAGCTGTCCGAAGATTCGCTGGATCGGTGCCGTGGCCATGCCGTGCCTGTCAGGAAAGGACTCCATTCATGGTGCGCGGTTGGCGTGGATTCGGCACGAAAAAAATGCGCCTTGCTATCGCATGTAGATCGGTAACGTGTTGTTCTCGAGCTGCAGGATAGTCAGCGCGGTCGCCGTTCCGAAAACCGGGCCGACGTAGTTGCCGGTCCAGCTCCCGTCCGTGGTCTGGCTGGCTTTGAGGTACGGGTGCATCACGTCGCGGAACCGGCTCCACGTCAGGCAATCGGAGTCCGCGGCGGTGGGGAACATCGCCTTGTACCGGTCCTCCCCGAGCACGTAGACGGCCTGGGCGAGGTAGTAGTTCTGGTACTCGTCGTGCGGCATCCGCCCGCGGCCGTACGGAATGTTCTTGTGGCAGAAGGCGATCCATTTCTTGGCGAACGCCGAGGAGTAATCGCCGGCGCTGAAGGCACACGCGACGCCCGCGGCGGTGATCGGCGGCCGCGACTGGCCGG
>DATFWZ010000287.1:0-6309 GCA_035258765.1 Gemmataceae bacterium | reverse complement strand
CGATGACCTTGTCGAGCACCTCGTACTTGCCCTCGCCGGACGTCTGGCCGAGGTAGTTCCCCTCGGGGTCGATCAGGATGAGCGTCGGCCACGACTCGCACCCGTACGTCCGCCAGATCAGCTGGTCGGCGTCGTTGACGACTGGGTGGCGGAGGTCGTACCGGAGGATGGCCTTGCGGATTGATTCAGAGTTCTTCTCGTTGTCGAACTTGGCCGAGTGGACGCCGATGACGACCAGCTCATTCGCGTACTTCTTTTCGAGCTTTGCCAGGTCGGGCATGACGTGGATGCAGTTGATGCAGCACAGGGTCCAGAAGTCGAGAAGGACGACCTTCCCCTTGAGTTCTTTCAAGGTGAGCGGCTTGCCGGTGTTGAGCCAGGCGACCCCCCCTTCGAGTTCGGGGGCCTTGGGCAGCTTGGGGGGCGGGGTGGGGTCATCGTCGTCCTTGGACTTGGGCCGGGCCTTGGCCTCCTTCTCGTCCGCCTGGGCCTTTTCCGAGGGCGCGAACCGGGTGGCGAATACCAGGGCACTCCCGAGCCCGACGGCCAGTCCGAGGACGATGACAATTGGCAACCAGCGCTTGCGCGGCGGGGTGGGTTCCGCGGGGTTGGACATGGAGGGCTCCGAGCCGCAAGGGAGGGATCGTGAGTATCTTACCTTGCGATAGTGGCTGCGCGAACACGGTTTTAGACGCGGACCGGATGCCGGTTGTTTCATACCGGTTACACCGGGTGCCCCATGGGAGTCCCGTCCGCCGGCCGCATAGGTGTTTTCCGCCCAACGGGTTGTAGCACATGCCCCCCTTCGCCGAGATCGACTGGCCGGGCATCACCGGGTCGCTGGCCCTCCTCAACCTGGCCCTGCAGGCCGGTACCATCTTCTGGGTCCTGAACGTCAAGCGGGAACCGATCTCGGCCGTCGCCTGGTGTCTATTCGTGTTGCTCGTCCCGGTGTTTGGGATCCTGTTCTTCGTCCTCTTCGGCTACCAGAGCATTCACCCGCCGCTGAAGCGGAAGAAGGAGCACGCGGAGGAGTTCCGCGCCCGACCCGGGGCGCCCGGCGGACCGACCGAGGTGGAAGGGTACGAGGGCCTGGCCGGGCTGGCCTGCCGGCTCGGTGCCCGGCCGCTGACCGCGGGGAACGCGGTCACCCTGTACCACGATGGGGCCGCCACCTACGACGCGATGCTCGAGGCCATCCGGCGGGCGAAGCACCACATCCACATGGAATTCTTCATCGCCCGGGCCGACGAGTCCGGCGAGCGGTTCATGACGGCCCTGGCCGAGCGGGCCCGCGACGGGGTCGAAGTCCGGTTCCTGTACGACGCGTTCGGGTCCTGGAAGCTCCACTCGCGGGTGCTGAGAATCCTTACCCGGGACGGCGGGAAAGCCGTGCCGTTCATGACCCTTCTCAACCCGCTGCGGCGGCGGATCCAGGTCAACCTGCGCAACCACCGCAAGGTGATGGTTGTGGACGGCAAGGTCGGGTTCACCGGCGGACTCAACCTGGGGGACGAGTACCTGGGCCGCGACCCGTTCTTCGGCCCGTGGCGCGATACATTCGTGCGCGTCGCGGGCCCAGCTGTTTGGGGGCTGCAGCGCGTCTTCACCGAGGACTGGGACTTCGCGGCCGACGAGGACCTGTCGGACGATGCCTACTACCCGCCCGCCGAGCACAAGGGGGACGCGGCCGTGCAAGTGGCGTGGTCCGGTCCGGACCAGGACATCAAGACGATCCGCGAGGTGTACTTCGCGGCGATCATGCGGGCCCGCCGGCGGGTGTGGGTGGCGACGCCGTACTTCGTCCCGGACGCGGGCCTGTTCGACGCCCTGTGCCTGGCCGCCCGGATGGGTCGCGATGTCCGCGTGCTGTGCCCGTTCCGCCCGGACAAGTGGCTGCCGCACCTCGCAGGGCGGTACACCTGGGCCGAGCTATTGCGGGCCGGGGCCCAGGTGTACCAGTACACGCCAGGGTTCCTGCACGCCAAGGTGCTCATGATCGACGACGCCTGGTCGTCGGTCGGCTCGCCGAACTTCGACAACCGGAGTCTCTATCTGAACTTCGAGGTGACATGTTTCATCGAGTCGGAGGCGGTGCAGGCGGAGTTGGAGCGGGCGTTCCTTAGCGACCTGGAGGTGTCGATCCGGTTGGATCCGGGGGTGTTCGCGGGCCGGCCGTTTGTAGCCAAGATGGCGGAGAATGTGTGCCGACTGATGTCGCCGGTGCTGTGAGCGGTTGGGGGGCTATGCCGTTTAGCGGTGAACCGAAGGTGAACCGGAATTACGGTCGCGCCACCCTACCACCGAGTGGGATGAATGGCTCCTTCGGCGGACGAGATACTCGTGGCCCCGAGCAAATCAGTGATACCCGGACAACGGTGCGCGCCCATCTGTCAACGAGCCGCTTGGTCCATCAGCGAAATCGCACGCCTCGTCAGACCGACCTCGCCGGATGCCAACGCGATACACGCCCCAGAAGACGAATCCGGCGAGGGTCAACAAGGAGACTCCTTTGACGAGGTTGTCCCACTGCAAATGCCAGAAATCGCTTCCGTTTGCGGCCGCCCTTCGAGTAGCTTGCACTTGACCGAGTGCTTCCCACAGTGGGCCCGGTCGCCCAAGGCCTTCCCATGAGCTGAAATGCCAGACAGTCCAGAATGGAAGCACCGCTCCGACAACTAGGATGGTTAGAGCACTGATGAATGCCCAAATCGCGGCTCGGACGCTCTGTCGCATTCGCGTCCCCCACGTGCTGTCACCGCGTCGCTGTGAACTGGTTCACCTTCGGTTCACCGCTAAACGGTGTCCTCACCTCGACCTCACTACCCAATGTGTTGAATAATCCGATCCGCGAACGCGCTACTGCTCGCCCCGTCCTTGTCCGTGTATCCGGGGAACTGCCGGGCGATGTCGTAAGTCACGTGCAGCTTCTTCCCCGGCCCCGAGTGGGCGATTTCCTCGCTCTCCGCGAAGGTCTTTTCCACGGCCCTGTTCACCCGTTCCGCCGCCTCGAACCACTGTAGGTATTCGAGGAGCAGGGCCCCTGAAAGCAACACCGCCCCCGGGTTCGCCTGGTTCTTGCCCGTATACTTCGGGGCCGTTCCGTGTGTGGCCTCGAACATGGCCGCTCGGTCGCCGATGTTCGCGCCGGCCGCCAGGCCGATCCCGCCGACCAGCGCCGCGACCGCGTCCGACAGGTAGTCGCCGTTCAGGTTCGGCGTCGCGACCACCGAGTACTCGTCAGGCCGGAGCTGGACCTGCTGGAACATGCTGTCCGCGATCCGGTCGTTGATGAGCACCTTCCCGGCCGCCGACTTGCCGTCCTTCGTCACCTCGTCCTCGGTCACGATCTTGTCGCGGAACTCGGCCTTGGCCAGCTCGTAGCCCCAGTCCTTGAACGCCCCTTCGGTGAACTTCATGATGTTCCCCTTGTGCACGAGCGTCACCTTGGGGAGCTTCTTGTCGATCGCGTATTGGATCGCCATGCGGATCAGTCGCTTGGACCGCTCCGGGCTGATCGGCTTGATCCCGACGCCGGCCGTCGCGGGGAGCTGCGACTCCGGGTATCCCATCTCGCGCAGGACCTGGATCAGCTTCTTCGCCTTGTCGCTACCGCTCTTGAACTCGATCCCGCAGTACACGTCCTCGGTGTTCTCGCGGAAGATGCACATGTCCACCTTGTTCGCCCGCGTGTTCGGGGCCTCCACGCCCTTGAAGTATCGCGTCGGGCGGACACACGCGTACAGGTCGAAGCGCATCCGCAGGTAGACGTTGATCGACCGGAACCCGCCGCCGATCGGCGTCGTGAGCGGGCCCTTGAGGCCGATGCCGTAGTACTCGAATGCCTTCAACGAGTCGTCCGGCAGGTAGAGCTTACGCTGGTCGTCCTCGCTCAGGGAGCCGACCTGTTCGTCCTTGACTTGCGGACTGTACAGTTCGCGAGCCACATCGCCGGCGTGGACGTCGAACCAGGCGATCTTACGCTTCCCGCCGTATGCCTTCTTTACGGCCGCGTCGAGCACCCGGACGGCGCAGGTCGTGATCCCCGGGGTCCCGGCGACGTCGCGGCCGATGCCGTCGCCGCGGATCAGGCAGACGATTGGGTCGTCCGGGATCTTCCACGTGCCGTTGTGATTGACTGCCCGGGTGCCGGTCGTCGGGGGCGTGAGCTTTTCGTACGTCGGTGCGCTGCTCATGGTCGGGGAGGATCCTCGTCCGGGATTCGTGGAATGAGGGAGAGTTTATGGCCAGGCGCGGGAGGCGGACACCGGCCGCGGCTGGCGACAGTTCTCCGCTCTCCCCCGGCTTTGCGGGGGAGAGGGGCGGGGGTGAGGGGGCAGGCGCTCGCTGGGTCGAGAACGACGTTTCCGTTCCCACCAGCCTCAACCCCCCTCACCCCGGCCCTCTCCCCCCGAAGCGGGGGGAGAGGGAGTAAGAGTTGCGGCTCCGCCGCCGTGGGGACGCGGCTTGGTCAGGAAATACCCGCCGTGGGTTGCGATCGCCTGGTCGAGCTCGCGGGCCCGATCGGCGGGTAGAGCTTCAACCTCGTACTCGGCGCTCGGGAATGAGGGATAACGGCTCTGCTCGGCCTGCCGGCGGGCGTCCAGTTCTATCACCGTCCCGACCTCGCGGGCGGGGACGCCGGCCACGATCACGCCAGCGGGTACTGACATCGTGACGACCGCCCCCGCGGCCACGATGGCGTCAGCGCCAATCTCCACTCCCGGCAAGATTATTGCTTCGGCCCCAACGAACGCGCGCTCGCCGATGCGGACGGGGGCCACCCACGTGATCCCGGTGCGCGCGAACGACGACGCGTCGTGACACAGGATGCGCACCCCGGGCGCCAGTGTCGCCCCGTCGGCGATCGTGATGTGCCGGCCGTGGCTCCAGTCCAGTCGGGTCCAATCCCCGACGTGGACCCCGGCCCCGACCCGGATCCCCGGCGGGCGGCGGGGGCGGCCCGTCAACCGGGCCCAGGCCCGCCGGAACATGTTCATGTCCATCTCCTGCGATGAGTAGGCCATTCGATCGTCGGATCTGTCTTAGGACGACTTGGCCAGTCGCCTTGCCGCGGCCGGAGTTTCCTGGCACAATCCCGGGCCCCGCACCGCCGGCACGGAGGCCGCGACGTGATCGACTCCTTCTTCTGGCGAAAGCTCCTCGCCCGCACCGGCCTCGCCCGGTACATCCCCGCCCTGCGCCGCGAACTGCACGGGGCCGAGGATCACCTGCGCTTCTACAGCGACCGCACACTGGCCGCGCCGCTCGTCGATCTCCTCGACCCGGGCCTGCTCCCGGATGTCGCCACGCCCGACTCGATCAACCTGGCGGCCGGCGCCCCGCCCTGCGAAATGCCGTTCGGGATTGCCCGGAACCTCGACCACCGCCGACCGGCCAGCGCCTGGGGTGACCACACCTTGCGCGAGGAGCTGTCCGCCCGGTTTCACCTCGACCACGGGGCCGAACACGACCCGGTCGATGAGGTCCTGATCACGCACGGGGCGACCGGGGCGTTCGCCGCCGCCATCGACGCGTTCGTCAACCCGGGGGACCGCGTGGTCCTCTTCGACCCGACGTCGCCGATCTATTCCATCGGACTCAAGTCCCGCCGGTCGGTCGTTCGCCGGGTGCCGACGTGGTCGGACGGCGGCCGAGTCGGATTTGCGATGGATGCGTTTGCGAGGGCGATGCGCGGGGCCAAGCTTGTCGTTCTGGCTGACCCGGCAAGCCCGACGGGTTGCGTGTTCGCGCCCGAGGACTTGGAGCAGATCGCCTTCTGGGTCCGGAAGTGTGATGCCCTGGTGTTCCACGACGCCTCGTTCGAGCGCTGGCGCGCCGAGCCGGCCCGGGCCCGAATGGCGTCGCTCCCGAACGCGGAGGGGCGCATCCTGACGTGCGGGAGTTTCGCCAAGAGCCACGGCCTGACCGCGGCCCGGGTCGGGTGGCTGACCGGGTACCGGCACCTGGTGCGCCCGTGCGCCCTGGCTGCGGCCATGTCCGCCCCGTTCGTCCCCGCCCTGTGTCAGCAAGTGGCCCTGCACGCGTTGCGGTCGGGTGAGGCGAGGATGGCCGACTTGCGGGACGAGTTCAACGTCCGACGCGGCTATGTCCGCGAGCGATTGACGGCGATGGGCCTGAAGCCCTGGGACGCGGCGGGCGGGTTTTTCGTCTGGGTGCCGGTCCCGGGCGAGGAGTCGGGGCGTCCCTTCGCCCAGCGGCTGCTGAGCGAGACGGGCGTGCTCGTGAACCCCGGCCACCCGTTTGGATCGTCGGGCGAGAAGTTCGTCCGGGTCAGCTTCGCGACCG
>DATFWZ010000286.1:0-4785 GCA_035258765.1 Gemmataceae bacterium | reverse complement strand
AGGGTGGCACCGAGTGAGTACACGTCCGCACGTCGCCCGGTGTGGTGGTCGCCACCCGCCTGCTCCGGGGCCGAGTACGCCAGCGTCCCCATCCCGCTCACGGTCAGCGTGGCCTCGGACCGGGTCGCGTCGAGCTGCTTGGCCAATCCGAAGTCCGCCAGCTTCGGGACGACGACCTCGAGCACGGACTGCTGCGTCCGCGGGAAGGCGTCCGACCGCCCGTCCAGAACAAGAGTCGGGACAATGGCGGTCGGGTCGTCACTGCGTGCGACCGACTCGGGCATCCGCAGTTCCAGCAGAACGTTGGCCGGCTTGATGTCCCGGTGCAAGATGCCCAGCCCGTGGGCCGCCTGGAGCCCGCGGGCGACCGCCTCCACGATCTCGGCCGCGTCGCGCGGCGGCAGCGGCCCGGTCCGGCGCAACTGATCGCGCAGGGTCGGCCCGTTGATGAACTCCATGACGAGGTAGGCGAAACTGTCCTCGTCCCCCCGGTCCAGCACCCGGACGACGTTCGGGTGCTCGATTTTTTGGGCGGCCTCGGCCTCCCGGGCGAACATCTGCCGGGCCTGGGCGGCCAGCTCGGGGCTGGCGCCGAGCAGCTCCGGGGGCAAGAATTTCAAGGCCACGCGCTGCCCCGTCGTGACCTCGGCGCCGAGGAACACCAGGCCCATTCCGCCGTGCCCGACGAGGCGAACGAGGCGGTACCGGCCGACCACGTCGCCGGCCCGCAGGTCGCGGCGGCCGGTGCCGGGCCATCCGGCCGTCCCGCACGCGCTGCGGTGGGCGGCCTCGACGTCCGCGCGCTGGCCCGGGTACTGAAGCAGCAGGGTCTCGACGGTCACGTCCTCCCCGGCCCGGCGCCGAGCCTGGATTTCGACCACCAGGAGTTCGTGGAAGACGCGTCGGCGGTGGACTGCGGGGGCGCCGGCCGCGTAGTCAGTGAGCGGCGGCCGGCGGCCGGCCCGGACGTCGGACTCCACCCGCTCGCTCAGGTCTGTGAGCATGGCGTCCAGGTCCGGAGGGTCCGGAAGGGTGCGGGACTGGAACGACGGCCGCGTCATACCCCGGTCCCCTCGAGACAACGCAGCGCGGAGCGACCTGCCAGTCCAGGCCGGCCGATCCAGAAGGTGAGGCGATAGTCGTCCGAACGGGGCATGCGAGGGCCCGACAGGAGGAGTTAATGAATCTAACCCCCTCCCGCGGGGAAGACAAGAATGGATTCCGGCAGCCGTTTCAGAGCTAATCGGCCTTTCCGGTTCGGGCCGGTTGCAATGCACGCTCCCATTCGGCCAGCAGGGACATGAACGCCGGGTTGGGGCGCACGATCGGCCGCTTCGACCGCATGAACGCCAGGGCTTCGTCGCGCGTCCAGCTGTACTCGGCCATCAGGTAGGCGGTGATTACGAGGGCGCTGCGGCTGACGCCGTTCAGGCAGTGGACGAAAGTCTTGCGCCCGGCCCGCCGCTGCTCGGCGATCCAATCGACCTTGGCCCGGAGCCATTCGAGCGAGGGTGCCGGCTCAGCGTCCGGGATCGGATCGTGAAGGTGTACCTCGCAGACGTAGGGGTCGTCGGCTTCGCACAGGTTGAGGACGGCCCGGGTCCGCCATGGCGGCACGGATACCGCCCGGCCCATGTAGAGGCCCTCCTCAATGCGGGCGTAGTCGTCCGGGTCGGCTGTGAACTGTTGAACCCCATAGACGGCGAGGCCGACGACGAGCACCAGGATCGCGAGGGCAACCAGCAGTCGGCGCCGAGTGTGCCGCATGACGGCACAAGATGGGCGGCCGGCCGGGCCCTGTCAACGGCATTGGACGTAACAACCTCGTGGCGCGGGCCGGCGGCCCGCCCGACAAAATTGGGTGGCTGGTAGCAACTCTACTTGCCTTCCCGTTTCATAAGCACGCCCAGATCGGTCGTCTTTCCCGCCGAGATGGTCACCTTCCGACGCTCGACGACCAGCGTGCCGCTCTCTTCGACGTCTCCGTCGCTGACGTACACGGTGTACTCGAGACCGGGAAGCAAGCCCGCCAACTGGAAGCGACCGTTCTCGTCGGTCTTCGCGGTCCGCTTCGTGAGCTTCCACCACGGGGCGGGTTGGATGTTGAACAACCCCTGGATTTGCGACTGTTCCGTTGGCAGGTTCTCGTACTTCTTCGCGTCCGGGACCATCGGCAAAGCCGTCACCGACAGGCGCGCCCACACCTCCTTGTCTCCCTTGCGGACTTCACCGGTCATCTGTCCGAGTGGTTGGAGCGTCACCCGGATTGGGTCGATCGAATCCCCGGACACGGGTTGGATGGCGCCGAGTTTCTGCCCGTTGTGGAGGAACAAGAGCAGCCGGTGGCTCTCGGTTCGCATACCGCCGACCGCGAAGTCACTGGACGACATTGCCGCCCCGGGCGGGTCGATTCCTTGCACGCCGGCCGCGATCACCCCGTCCAACGGCTTGCCGTCCGGTCCGCAGACGGTCCCCTTGCGGACCACGGCGTCCTCAAGGGTGATCGTCAGTTTCAGCGCCTCCGGCTTCGATTCGTCGGCGTCGATCGCGAGGATGGCGTGCACCGGTCCGATCGGCCGCGAGCGGATCCCCAGTTCGGTCAGAATCTTCTCGACGTCGATGGAGGCGTGCTTGCCTGATTCACGCGCCCGGACGTCGATCGCCCCCTTGCCGGGCCAGACGGTCAGATAGAAACTCCCATCCGGCTTGGTCCGCCCGCCGTCGCTGCTGATGAGCCCCTTCGACGTGTCCTTGACGTTCGGATTGTTGCCGGCCGGGTGGTAGTAGACGTCCGCCCCGGCCGGGCGGCCGTTCTTGTCCACGACGCGTCCGGACAGCTCCAGCCCGCGCTCGATAGCCAGGTTCGTTTCCAGTGGATCGAGCCCGGCGGCGTCCGCGACCCACAGGTGCGTGTGGTCGAAGTACGGTAGCCCCTTGCGCCCGGTCACGGTGATCCCGTAGTTCTTCTTCTTCGGCACCCCCTCCAACCGGTAGCGGCCGTCTCTGTCCGTCGTCACCTTGGAAATGTGGTGGTTGACTTCGCTGACGACCACACCTTGCACGGGCTTGCCGGTCTTGGCATCAGTGATCGTTCCGACCAGTGGCCGCGACGGCGCTAAGCGAACGGTCACGTCCGGCGAGTAGAGCCCGTGGCTGAAATCAGGCGTTTTGATATAGCCATCGGCCGGGCCGCCGGGCCGCGCGACTACCCAAAAGAACTTGGTCTCCAGGTTCGGCGCATGGACCCGGACGGTCAGGATCCGGTCGCGCCCGAAGCCGGTCATCTTGAACTTGCCGTCCGTGTCCGTCGTTGCCCTGACGACCGGCAAGACCATCTGGCCGGACAGAGTGATCAGACCGTTTTCGTTGAGCCAGTAGCGCTCCTTCCGCATCGTCACGTTCTTGTCCACCCACCGGTCGAGGTCGCCTTCCGCGGCGGTGCCGACGCGGACTACTTCCACCGTCACCCCCTTGAGAGGTTGGTTTTCAAGGCTCAGCACGCGACCGGTAAACGGGACATCGTCCTTGGGTAGCCTGATCGTCAACTCGCCCCGAAACCTCGACAACGGGACCCATTCCGCGGGCAGGCCGGGCGGCGATACGAGAACGAGGGCGTTGTCGTCTATTTCCTGCTTCCCGGGTTTGAGCTCGAAGGCCCCCGCCGCGTCGGTGGTCATGGTCGGCTCAGGCAGCTTGTCTCCATTCCGAAACGACCAGAGTCTCACGGGGACATTCGCCAGCGGCTTTCCTTCGGCGTCCAGGAGCTTGCCGCGGACGCTCGCCGGCTCGGGTTTCGCTGGTTCCTTTGAGGAAGCCGGGAGTTCCTTGACCGCGGGCTGTGGTGGCGGGCTGCTCCCCCGGCTTGCCGCGGCGAGAATGACGCCCGCCGACAGGGCGACGACGACGAACAGAGTGTTCCGGGCGCTCATGACTCCACCTCGAAGCAGCGCCGCGACCGACGCGGGTACGGGACCGGTGCCCGCGGTGCGCATGGTCCGGGAGATCAGCTCCGCCGACACACCCAGGACGGGCAACGATACGGTCCCGAGCACCGCCGCGAGCGCGACGCCGTGACCGCTGAGCCCGTCCTGAAGCCGCCGCTTCGCTTCCGCCAGCCGGCTGGAGATGGTTCCCTCCCGTATCCCGAGCCGGCGGGCAACATCGGCCCGCGGCTCGCCGCCCAGCGCGCATAGGACGAACGGCACGCGATACCGCTCCGGCAGCCGGGCCAGCTCCTGTTCGAACAGGGCCTGGACCTCACGCCACGACAGGTCGTCGTGAGCGGGCGGTGCGACCGGGTTGGCCCGCGACTCGTGCGTGCGGCGGCGGGCGGCGGCGCGGCGGGCGGTGCGGGCCATGCGGGACGCGACTCCGTGGAGCCAGCCGGCCACGGCCCCGGGATTTCGAATCGCCGCGGCGTGCCGGGCCAGCAGGAGGAAGGTGGCCTGGAAGACGTCGTCGGCGTCGGCGGCGTTGCCGGCGGCCCGGCGGGCGGTGGCGAGGACAAGCGGGCCGTGGCGGTGGACTAGAGCGGCGAACGCGGCCTGGTCGCGGGACGCGACGAACCGGGCGAGCAGGTCCGCGTCCGCCGGCGGGTCGGCGACCAGGGCCCGGACGTGGGGCAACAGGGCGGCGGCCTTCATGGGACGGGTCTCCGTGCCAGGGTGTCTAGCATTATGTCGCCGGCCGAAGGGTGAACCGTCGGAGATTCCGGAGGCTCGCCGTTTCCGCTCACTTGCCTACAATTCCCCCCGTCGCTAGGGGTGCCCTGCCCGGACCGGCGGG
>DATFWZ010000285.1:0-3869 GCA_035258765.1 Gemmataceae bacterium | reverse complement strand
GGAAGACGTGCCGATCCGGGAACGGCTCGACGTGAGCAAAGTTGTGGACCTCGCGACACAGCCGGACGTTGTTCGCCTGCAGCGACGCCCGCGAACGCAGCATGTTGGGCACGCGATTGAGTTGCTCGAGCAGGACGTCCATCTCCTCCGGCTTCATCTGCTGCAGTTTGCCCTCACTGAACCGCACTAGCGCCGGCATGAGCGCCAGGAGGATCTGCTGCGTGGCCGGGTCATAGCTCTTGAGGTACTCGACCGCCTCGTCCGGCTTGTTCTGCTGGCACGCGCGCACAGCCAGGAGCAACGCCGATTCGCCCGACTGGGGGATCTGGTCCGTCATCGTCAATTCGGCGGGCAACGGCGAGTCGACGCCGACGGCGCCGGCCGGCGACGCATTGGACTGATGGACGGAAGAGCCGATGACTCCCGGCGGCAGCGTCGCGGGGGCCGCGGGCGCAGTCACCGGCGGCTGAACCAGCGCGGCCGGAATGTTCTCGGGCTTGAGGGACGACCGCTCCGCGGGCGCGCTCGGCGGGATCAACACAGACGGAAGTTCGCCCGGCGGTGGAGCGACTATATTCGGGACCGACTTCGGCATGATCAGCGGATCAGAACTGAACCCCTTGATCACGGGCCAGTGTGGCGTACGGATCACCCCATCGAGGTCTGGTACTGGTTCAGGCGGCGGCGTTGAAAGTCCGCCGGAAAATACCGGCAGATTGATTCGTGGAGGATCAAGAGGACCCGGAGTCGTCTCCGGCGACCGGTGCTCGATCGCGGTCACCTCGGTATGCCTCGATGGATCGATCGCCGGCAACGGCTCCCGGACAAAGACCGGCGCGGGCGCCGGGTCCGGTCGGCCGTCGGCAAATCTCTCCATTATTCGCGGCTTGGGCGGCTGCGCCGCCACCGCGGTCGGCGTGGGCGGCGTGGGCCGATATCCCGCCGCCGTCGGAATGGGCGGGTTAACTGGCTTGATCATCGGCGGGTCGGGCTGGAAACCCGCACAGGCCGGCACGAGCATGGCTCCGAAGGCGGTGCTCGCGATCCGAAGTCGTCGCGTCATCCCAGACCTCGCCCGGTCGGACATTTCTACGGAATACCGAGAGCCGCCGGAGATACCGCGATGACGGGGGGAATCAAGGCGGAATGAACTTTCGCCGCGAACGCGCCGTTCGCGGGTCGCGACCAAAACCCCTATTCCCTTTCTTTTTGCCGCCCCTTCCGAACGGGCGTATCATAATCCCGCCATCAGGCCCCATCTGTTTGTCCTCTCCCGCGCAGCCGCGTTGGGACCCACGTAGTGACCCGCACCATGTCGAACGTTGCCGACTCGCCATCTCTCGATTTGTCCCGGATTGCTCAGGACCTCCAACTCCGCAAGGTCCAGGTTGAGGCGGCTGTCCAGCTTCTGGACGAGGGCAACACTCCGTCGTTCATCGCCCGCTATCGCAAAGATCGCTCCGGCGGATTGGACGAGGACCGGCTGCGCGTCATCCGAGATCGCGTCGGCGACCTGCGCCACCTGGCCGAACGAAAACAAACGATCCTCAAGACGATCGACGCGCAGGGAAAGCTGACCGACGAACTGCGGCACGCGATCCAGGTCGCCGAGACCTCCAAGCGCGTCGAAGACCTCTTCCTGCCCTTCAAGCCGAAGAAACGGACGCCCGCCGCGGACGCGCGTGAAAAAGGTCTCGAAGAACTGGCGCGGGCAATCTGGGCGCGGGACCCGGCAGTTGCGAATCTGGGCGAAGTCGCCAGCGGAATGGTGAACCCGGAGAAGGGTCTGAACACCCCGGACGACGTCTTGGGCGGCGTCAAACTGATCCTGACCGAAATGCTGGCGGAAATGGCAGAGGTGCGAGCCCCGGTGCGCTTCGCGCTTTGGGAAACCGGCCGGGTCGTCTCGCGAAAAGCTGCTCCGAAACCGTCGCCGACCCCCGAACCGAAGCCGGAACCGAAGCCGCCCGAGCCGCCGCCCTCCCCGCCGGTCCCGACACCGACGCCGATCCCCGGCGAGCCAACCGCGGCCGCCCCGGCGCCGGGCGAGGGTCAGCCCGCTTCGCCCGCGGAAACGCCACCGGCTGCGCCCGCCACTCCGCCGCCAGCACCGCCTGCGAAACCCAAGCGGGAGCCGCGTCAGGACGACAAGAAGGCGGACGAATACCGCGACTACTTCGAGTTTACCGAAGGCTTGCGCGCGATCCCCCCGCATCGAATCCTGGCCGTCAATCGCGGGGAAAAGGAACACGTCCTCCAGGTCAAGCTCGACTGGGACGTGAACCGGGTCAAAGCCGCCGCCCGGTCCAACCTCCACCTGGGCGACCACCCACACCGCGACCTGCTTGATCCCCTCGTGGACGAAGCGCTCACGCATTTCGTCCTTCCGAGCCTGGAAAAGGAAATCCGCAAGGAGCTGACGGAAGAGGCCCTCGGACATGCAATTGAGATTTTCGCCCGCAACTTCCGCTCGCTTTTGCTGACGCCGCCGCTGCGCAAGCGACGTGTATTGGCGGTCGATCCGGGCACTCGCGCCGGCTGTAAGGCGGTCGCACTGGATGACCGCGGCATGCCGCTCGAAGACGTTACCACTCACCCACTGCCGCCGCAGAACAAGGTGGCCGAAGCGAAAACGGCCTTCGCCAACCTGATCCGCAAGCACAGCGTATCGGTCGTCGCGATTGGCAACGGGGCCATGTGTCGCGAGATGGAGCAGATCGTCTCCGATTTGATCGGCGAATTGGAGAACCCGACCGACGGTCAACCTGCGGTTCCCGATCTGTCGTACATCATCGCCAACGAAGCCGGAGCCGCCGACTATGCCGACAGCCCGGTCGCCCGCGAAGAGTTTCCCAGCCTCGATCGATTGACCCGCGGAACCATCTCCATCGGCCGCCGGCTCCAGGACCCGCTCGCGGAGTTGGTGAAGATCGACCCTCAGCACGTGGGCGTCGGCCTGTATCAGCATGATGTGAAGCCAAAGCACCTGAAAGAATCGATCGATGAAGTAATCGAAGCGTGCGTGAACGAGGTGGGGGTAGACCTGAACGCGGCTGGCGTCTCGCTGCTCCGCTACGTCTCCGGCCTGAACCCGGCGGCCGCACAGGAAGTGGTCCAGTACCGACACGGCAACGGGCCGTACCGATCGCGGGCGCAGCTCCTCGGAGTGCCGAATCTCGGCGAAACCCGGTTCGCACAGGCGGCTGGCTTCCTTAAGGTCCGCGACGGCGACGATCCGCTCGACGCCTCCTGGGTTCACCCGGAGAGCTACACGCTCGCTCGCCAGCTTCTCGCGGAGGCCGGTTTCATCGACGCCGACCTGCGCGATCAGGAGAAACTTCCGAAGATCAAGGCAAAGTTGGCGGAGGTGATCGCATCCGATGCCGCGGGCCGGCTCGGATCGACGGAGACGGTCGTTCGCGACGTCGTCGCCGCCCTGTCCGACCCGTACTCCGACCCTCGGGACAGTCGCACCCCCCCGGTCCTCAAAAAACGCATGCTCCGGCTCGAAGACCTGACGCCGGGGATGGAGTTGAAAGGGACGGTGGTGAATGTCGTCCCGTTCGGGGCATTCGTGGACATCGGGCTGAAGGACACCGGCCTCGTCCATATCAGCCGGATGGCCAACAAGTTCATCAAGAACCCGTACGAGGTTGTCGGCGTCGGCGACGTGGTCGCGGTCTGGGTTGTCGAGGTGGACAACGAGCGGAAGCGGGCGTCGCTGACGATGGTGGCGCCGGGCCAGGAGCGGAAGCCGCAACCGCGGCCGGCGTTTACGGCTCCGCCGCCGCGGCCACCGCGTCCGGACCGTCCGGCCCCGCCACGCCCGCCGCGATTGGCCGGACCGCCGGCGCGCCCGCCCCAGGACC
>DATFWZ010000284.1:0-5409 GCA_035258765.1 Gemmataceae bacterium | reverse complement strand
GCGGCCGCGACGATCCGCCGGTGGTGGCGGGCGATGGGCCGGCCGCTCTACCCGGCCGCGACCGAGTTGCTGATCACCGCCGACGCGGGCGGGAGCAACGGTCCCCGGAGCCGATTGTGGAAGGTCGTCCTCCAGCGGTTGACCTCCTTCTGGGTGCCCGACCGGATCTTCCCTTTGCCGTCGATCTTCCCCTTCACCGTGGGCCCGGCGCAGTAATCGTCCGGATACATAGGCACCCAGACCAGGTCGCCGTCGCCGGTCTTGGAGTTCACGACGACGGAGCTGTAGTCGTTCATGCCGACGAGGTACAGCGTGCCGGGACCGTCCATCGACACGGTGTACTTGCCGTTCTTCAAGAAGTTGAACGTGACGATCGCCACGCCCTCCCCGCTCTTCTTGATGTTGGTCCCCGGCGCCGCCGACACGTCATTGAACAGCCCGCCCAGGACCAAGTCGTCGGCCGGGGTGTCGCCGCCGAACGCGGTGAGGCCCAGACACGCCGCCGCCACGAGTACCGTCACAGCCCGAGTCATGGCACGCTCCCCGTTGCTGGTCGCAAATACATCGTCGGGCCGGAAGGACGCGACCTGGTTCCTCACGCCCAGATGTCACAGCTTGCGGACTGCCTCGCGAACCTGTTTCGCGAGGTCCGTGTCGGGCGCGTCCGCCCCGCTGAACGAGAAGCTCGCCGCCGCCAGCATGTGCGGGCGCCACTCGTCGCTGACCCAGGCGACGTTCTCCCACGCGGCGACCGAGAACTTGACCTGGTGCGGGTCCCAGCCGGTCTTCAGGGGCAGCAGCCGGTTCGCCGCGCGGACCAGCGGCAGCGGGTCGGCGAACCGCTTGGCGAAGGCGAACACCCGTTGCGCGCCCTCCTGCCGCCAGGGTTGGTGGAAGTCGTCCTTGCCTTGGTCCGAGTCCGATTTCGGCTTCTGCGCTCCACCGAAAGTCAGGTGGGCCAGGATCGCCTCGATCGCCTCCTCCTGCCTCGCCGGGATCTCGGCCGCGACGAGTTCGGTGATCATCTTCGGCTCGGTGATCCACTTCTTGCGGATCATGGCGTTGCGGTAGAGGCACATCCAACTCACAGCCTGCAGGAGAATGAGGAGCCGGTTGGCCGGCTCGCCGCTGGCCTGGAAGGCGTAGTGCAGGGCGTTGGCGGCGGTGTTGGCGTGGAGCGGTTCCGCGGTGTTCTGGGCGCACATGATCATTTCGCCACCCGCGAGGTGGACGGCGTCCCAGACGGCTCCCGCGCGGGCCTTGCCGTCCACGAGGTGCTTTGCCGCCCGCTCGCCCGCCGCGTTCGGCCGACCCTCTCGAATGAGAGTCAGCAGCTCGCCCGTGACAGCGGGGTTCGCGCCGCCCGCGGCCCAGTCGGCCGGGAGCTTGTCGAGCGACTGTTGCACCCGCTCCAGGTTGGCGGCGTAGGGCTGCGTCTTCATCACCTGGTCCTTCGGCTTTCCGAACCCCTCGCACGGGACAGTCCGGGCCAGGACACGCATGGTTGATTCGGCGTGCTGCCAGCCGACGGTGGGGAGGGCCCGCAGGACGTTCGACACCCAGATCGGGATATGGCCGATGAAGTCCCAGTCGCGCGCCCCGTAGTGCCAGAACGGCTCGATCACCCGCGCGGCACCCTGCGTGCGGACCATAACGGCGATGGCCCGCTCGGCGCGATCGGGGTCGAAGGCCTTCATGCCCTCGTGGAACTCCTTTTCGGCTTCGCCCGCGGAGGGCAGCTTGCCGGTGAGCGGCTTGAGGCTCGGCGCGAACTCGGTCTTCTTTCCGCGGTCCTGGTGGAACTTGAAGCTGTCCAGGGCCCAGAACGCGGGCAGGAGTCGCTCCTGCACGGGCGCGTCCAGGGCGAGTTGGTCCGTGGCGTGGAGCGACCCGAGGGTGTGGTAAACGAAGTTGACGCGGATGTTGGCGAGGTAGAGGGCGGCGAGGAAGTTGCGGTACGGCAGCCCCTTCTTGAGCTGATCGACCAGCATCGCGACGCACTTGTCGCGCGGGGTGTCCTCGATGAGGCGAACGACGGGCTCGATGTCCGGGCCGAAGCGCACGAGGTCGGGCGTGACCTTGGCGTCGTCGGCGCTCGCCGGGCTCAGGGGCAGTAAGCCGGCCCATTCGCCCAGTCCCGCGGAGGCCCCGGCACCCGCGACCGTCCGCAAGAACCGTCTCCGGGAAGGTTGTGACATGGGTTGCCCCGCCTCAATGATTCGACAGCGGCGATCCCGTTCCGCGAGGCGACGAAACGCCTACCGCGAGAACGGCGCACCGTTACACGGACGGTGCTCCGGGTTGAGCAGGCCGTCCTCACGGGCCGCTTCGCGACTGACTCCACGGCTCGGTTACTTGGGCTCGGCCTTCTTCAGAGACTCCAGCGGGAAGAGTTTGATTTCGCCCGTGGTTTTCCCGCCGTCTTTGAGGTCGCCGCTGGTGCCGCCGGCGATGGCCAAGGTCTTGCCGTCGGGAGAGAAGGAGAGCGTCGAAACCGGCACGGTCAGGCCGGGCAGAGTGTGCTTCAAATCCCCGGTCTGTGCGTCCCACAGGATGACCTCTCCCCCCGTGACCTTGTCGTTTTCCCTCACGATTCCACCCGTCGCGAAGAGCTTGCCGTCGGGCGAGAACGCCGCGGCCATGACCCAAGCCTTGTTTCCTTGCAGTGTCCGGAGCACTTTGGCCGTTTGCACGTCCCAGACCTTCACCGTCTTGTCCCGGCTCTGGCTCACCAGCGTGTTGCCGTCCGGGGAAAAGACGACCCACCAGGCCCTTGCAATGTCGTCGTCCCAGACCTTCTTGAGTTCGCCGGTCCGACCGTCGAAGAGCCTCAGCTTGCCATCCGCGCACCCGGCCGCCAGCAGCTTCCCGTCCGGGGAGAAGGCAAGGGATGTCACCGCCTCGGGGAAGCCCGAACCCTCCTCAGCCTCCTTGGTCTCTTTCGTGCCGCCGATCAGCTTTTCCTTCTGGACGTCCCACAGCTTCAGGAAACAACCGCCTTTCACGCGGGGGCTGGCGCCGCCCATTGCGAGTGTCTTTCCGTCAGGAGAAAAGGCGACGGCATGCACCAGGGGCTTCACCGAGGCGTCCAGGCCGTCGGAGTCCACTGTGCGTTTCAGCACCCACTTCTCTGCGTCCATCAGCCTCACTTCCGTTCCGCGGCTGCCACCTGATGGCTTTCCGTCTTCGTCGGTAAACTTGATGGCCGTGACGACCGCAGTTTTTCGGTCGGGAGACAGGGTAAGGGTGCTAATGGCGATTCCCTTCTCTTCGCCCAGCGACAGCTTGAGTTCCCCCGTCTTTGCGTCCCAAAGTCTGATGGTGCTGTTGGGGAGCAGAACCTTCAGCGGGTCCAGGCCGGTAACGGTGATCTCCGCGACCTCGAAGGCCCAGCCGACGGTCACCACGGTCTCGCCCTTCGCGTCCCACACCACGCGGTTGATCGCCGCCTTCTCGGTGACGACGACCGGCTTGACTACGGCCTTCGGCTTGTCCTTTTCGTCGGGCTTCCCGTCACCGGGCGCCCGTCCGGACTCGGCGGAGGCGCGCAGGGGCGCGTCCTGTGCGCAGGTGATGACACAGGCACACAGGACGGCCGCCGCGATCAGCGCCGCGTAGAGAACCTGAAGTTTGGTCACGAACATGGCACCCATCACTCCTTTTGTCAGTGCGGCGACCTCGGCCGACACGACCGAACTCGGTGCACTACCTGCCGCGACTGCCGCCGCGACCTTGACCGTGGAATTCACCAGCGCCGGTGACGGGCGCGCCGAGGCGGTGGCGAGGGGCCACGCGGAAACCGCCAGCACCGCCGCCGGCCCCAGGCCGCGCCGCACCAGCCGCGCCCGGAGCAGCGCCCGCCCTCGCTCCAGTCGGCTCTTCACCGTGGCCTTCGACACACCCAGGAGCGCGGCCGCCTCGTCCTGGGTCTTCCCCTCGAGGTAGCAGAGCACCAGCGGGGCGCGGTACGGCTCCGAGATCTCGTTGAGTTCTGCGTAAATGACCTGCTGGACTTCACCCCAGGTGCGGTCGTCGGACGCCGAGGCCGGCCCTGTCGGACGGCGGGCCTCGTGCTTCTGCCGTCTGGCGTGCTTCGTCTGTGCCTTGCGGGCGAGGCGGTAGGCCACGCCGTAGAGCCAACTGCCGACCGACGTCGTCTTCCGGATCGCCCCGGCGTTCTGTGCGAGCACGAGGAAGGCGGCCTGGAAGGCGTCCTCGGCGTCAGCCTCGTTCGGCAGGGCGCGGCGACAGACCCCCCACACCGCCGGGCCGTGCCGGCGGACGAGTTCGGCGAACGCGCCCTCGTCCCGGCGGGCAACGAACCGCGACAGGAGTTCCCGGTCCGGCAGGGTCTGGATCTCCTCCGGAATGGCGAGTCGTCGGACGAACCGGATTGCGGGATTCGGGGGTGTGGTGCGCACGACACGCTCCGAGTGACGTCGGGACCGGCCGCCACCAGAATAGTCCCCGGCCGGACCCGCGCGGCGGCCGGTTTTCCGAGAATCCCCCCAGCCCCGGCGAACCACGCTCTCCTACTACGGCTTGTCAGGTCCCTGCTTCCGTTCTCGGGCCCACGCGGTCGGCGTGTAGGACTGGTCGCGGATGACGACCGTGTCGGGCGTGAACCGGACCAACTCCAGCTTCGCCGAGCCGTCGAACACGTCGTCGAACCGCCGGTCCCAGTCGGCCTCGTCCGGCCCCATGTAGCGGCGGAAAATCGTCCGGGCCACCGCCACGTCGAACGGCAGCACCTCGGCCGTCCCCCGCATCCCGACGTGCTGACACCGCCCGGTCGCCACGTCGAAGTCGATGACCCCGGCCGCACACTGCGGCTCGCGCTTCAGGTTGGCAGGGAACGAGTCGCCGCCGATGACCCAGACCGTGGCCCCGTCCCAGTGGAACCAGACGGGCGACTCCCGTGGGCCGTGTTCGGAGACGTGGGCCAGGTGGGCGAAGAGCGGACGGGACAGAAACTCGTCCAGGTCGAAGATCTCGCCGCCCCCGGCCGAGACCTTCCTCTCGACAACCTTCATGCGGGTCCTCCTGCTACGACCGCCCCGGTGCCGCAGCGCCCAGCAGGTGAGCGACTGACATGACTCCGCTTGCCTCGGCCGGACGATGTCCCCTCGGTCGCCGGATTGGGTCGGGCGGCCCTGGAGACTGTACCGTGTGGGTGGTCCCGTTGCTTCTCCGCTACCAGACGCGACGGCCTGTGGATGTGAGCTCATGATAGCCCGTTGGAGCGCACACGAATCGATCAACGGGTGACCCGGCTGCGGCGGGCCAACCCGGGCAAGCGGGTCGAGGTGTGGGCCGAGGACGAGGCGAGGCTCGGGCTCCAGCCGATCGCCCGTCGGGTCTGGTCCCTCAAGGGCCGGCGGCCCCGGTCGTCCGGGCGGACGCGGTACG
>DATFWZ010000283.1:0-10741 GCA_035258765.1 Gemmataceae bacterium | reverse complement strand
CGCGCCCGGGCCGCCGCAAGCGAAAGGAATCCGGTCATGACGCCGACCCGTTTCCGTCCCGCCGTCCACGAACTCGAGGGCCGCACCAACCCCGCGGGGATCAGCTTCGCCGACGGCAACCTGGTCATGGACGGGACCGCCGCCGCGGACACGATCCGCCTGTATTTCTACGGCTCGGACGCGACCCGCGTCGCCGTCGTCCGGCAGACCGGCACGCAAATCGAGTCGCGCCTCATTCCGAAGGTTAGCATCAAATCCGTCGCGATCAACGCGGGCGACGGCGATGACGTCGTCGTCAACGACACGTATTTCGCCGCGGCGATCCACGCCGGCAATGGGAACGACTCCGTCTGGGGCGGCAGCGGTGACGACCTCATCACCGGGGACGGCGGGAACGACCTGCTCATGGGGCGCGCCGGCAACGACTCCCTTGATGGCGGTGTCGGCAACGACACCCTGTTCGGGCAGGCGGGCAACGACTCTCTGAGCGGCGGCGCGGGCGCCGACGCCCTGGCCGCCGGCGACGGCAACGACACGGCCGCGGGCGGCGACGGCGCGGACAAGGTCTGGGGTGGGGCCGGGAACGACAACCTGCGCGGCGACGCTGGTGACGACCAAATGGCCGGCGGCATGGGCGACGATCAACTCGACGGCGGTCTCGGGATCGACATCATGCAGGGCGAGGCGGGGAACGACTCCCTCGCCGGAGGCGCCGGGAACGACGAGCTCTACGGCGGCATCGGCGACGACGTTGTATCGGCGGGCGACGGCAACGACCTCGTCGTCGGCGACGTCGGCAACGACCGGCTCGACGGCGGCAACGGCAACGACAACATCGCCGCCGGCGCGGGCGACGACACGCTGACTGGTGGGGCCGGGAATGACCTGCTCAACGGCGAGGACGGCAACGACCGGATCGAAGGCGGGGCCGGGAACGACAACCTCTGGGGCATGGCCGGCAACGATAACCTCGTCGGCGGCGAGGGCCTCGACTGGCTCGTCGGCGGGCTGGGGACCAACACCCTGGACGGGAAAGTCGGCAACCTGGCGCTTCACCAGTAAGGCCGAAGTCATTTGGCTTCGTGCCGCGACACGCCGGATACCGTCGTCTCGATCCGGTACAGCGACTTCCCGGCCGTGACGTAGAGGGTCTTGAGGTCCTTGCCGGCGAAGCAGCAGTTCGACGGGTCTTCCGGCGTGGCGATGAAACCGACCTTCTTCCCGTCCGGGTGGAAGAAGGAGACGCCCGCGGTCTTGTCCTTGCCCGCGGTCGCGACGATGAGTCCGTCGCTCGTGACGGTCATCCCGTCGATCCCGCGGTCGTCGCCGAAGTCGTAGAGCTTCTTCGCGAGGCCGACCGAGCCGTCGTCTTTGAGGGGATAGGCGAGCAGGACGCGATTCCCTTTGGGCGCGCCGCTGCTGTCGGCCAGGTACAGCGTCTTCTGGTCCGGCGACAGGACGATGCCGTTGGGCTTTTGGACGTCCGTGATGATCCGCGTCACGGTCCCGTCTGGGTCGACGCGGTAGACGTCCTCAGTTTCCAGCTCCCGCTTCTCATCGCCGACGTACCGCGGGTCGGTGAAATAGATCCGGCCCTTCGCGTCCAGGGCCAGATCGTTCGGGCTGTTGAACCGCTTGCCCGCGTAGGAATCCGCCAGCGTCTTGACGGTCCCGTCCTTCTCGGTGACGCTGATCCGCCGGTTGCCGCGGGTGTTCGCCCCCTCACACGCGATCAAGCGGCCCGACCTGTCGAACTTGAGGCCGTTGGACCGGCCCGACGGGTCGCGGAACACCGCGGTCTTCATGGTCGCCGGGTCGAACTTCATGATGCGATTACCGATGTCGCTGAAATAAATGCAGCCGTCGGGCCCCAGGCACGGACCCTCCGTGAACTCCCCCTCACCCCAGAGCTTTTCGAGCTTTGCACCGTCGGGAATGAACTTCGTGTCCGCGGCTTGACCCAGGATGGCAAAGAAAAGGGAAGCGACGGCCGAGACGCGGATCATGGCGACCTCCGGGGAGAGTCGCCATTCTCCCCATGACAGAAGCCCGCGTCAACGCGCCGGATGGTCAGGGATGTTCGGGACATTTTTCGGTGTCCCCGGAGGTCCCCCGGATCAGCCACCGGCGTTAGTCGCAAGTCGAAGCAGCCGCAGGCCGAAGCGTGAGCGAGGCCGCGGGGGATCGCCAACGCCTACCGCACTCTCCCTCCGAGGCCTCGCTCACGCTTCGGCCTTCGGCTTATTGAGGAGAGCGGAATCGGGCCACGCCTTCCCGGATCAGCCACCACCGCGGGGGGGACGTCCCCTGAGCCGGCAATTAATTGCATTGCGGAGAGATCACGCGACACGCGACGCGTGCAACAGAGATGTCCGCCACCGGGCTACCTCTTGGCCTCGGTGAAACGCAAGACAAGACTCACCCGCTCCGGCCCGGTGCGCTGGACCAACTCCACCCGGTCCAACCCTTCGAGCAGCGGCAGCAGTGCGTCGATCTGGCTGGCCATCGTCGCCGGATCGCATTTGTGCAGACCCGCCAGGAACTCGGTCAAGCCGGAGCGGTGCTCCTTGAGATACGCCCGCCACGCCGCGACCGAGATGCGCAGAACTGGAACCTCACCCGCGTCCGTCGCCTCCCCAGTCGGCGGGTCGAATGCGACAATTGTCTCCGGAGAACCGGCGACGACGATGTACCCACCTTTCGAAGCGAAACAAGGCCGGAACCCGGGTGGGAATAACGTCGGCGAGGCCAGGCCGGTCACCACCATGCCGCCGTATTGCTCCTCGAACACGTCCAGCTCCCGGTTCGACAGGCTGGCGAGGCGCGTGAGGAAGTCGAGCCCCTTGATCGCGGCGCGCTCGGCCTGCCGCCCGTCTTGACCGGGGGCCAGGCGCACCGCCGCGAGCGCCTGCGGGCACCAGGTCTTGCCCTTCGGGTCGGGAGGGAAGAGCCAGAACCCTGCGTCCGGCCCGAACCCGCGGGCGACCGGGCCGAGGTCCTTTCGGTCCAGGAAGGGCCGGGCCGCCTGGGCGAGCCCGTCGAGCACCTTCTTGCGATCCTCCTCCGTCAGGAACGCCCCGAGCATCCCGGCCATCGATTCCGTGTGGGTCCGGACGATCAAGGCGACGAGCGCGTTGTCCGGCACACGATCCCAGAGCGGGCTTCGCTTTCCGGCCTCCGTGTAGAACCTCCGCGCCGCCGGCGGCAGGTCGTCCTTTCGGACATTGACTGCGACGCCCACCTCCAGGGCCGGCGAAAAGTTGAGAAAGACCCCCACGCCGTCCACCGCCTTCCAGTACTTGGCGAACTCCTTGAGGAAAGCCAGCTCCGAGCCCTTCCCGGTCCGGGCGCTGTTGGCGAGGTCCGCGTCGAACGCCCGCGGGTTGATCAGCCATGTGATCGGGGCGTCGTCCACGCCGAGCTTTTTCAGTCGGCCTGCAATGGGCGGCTCGCCCTTGCCCGTGGCTGCCCTCTTCGCGAGGGTTTCTTTCAACAGAGCTTCCTGGACCGAAAAGAGCAGTTGGTTTCCGCGCAACGCGTAGAAGCCGGCCGTCCCCGCGTCAGCCGCCTTGACGCGTCGAAAGTACTTGCCGTCAGTTCCGTCCACGGCCTCGACGGCCTTCAGCTCTCCCGCTTTCGTCTGCAGCGCGTTGATGCGATCGACGACGCGGGCCAGTAGCTTTTCGTCCCGGGCGTGGACGAGGACCAGCCCGTCCTCTTGTTCCGGCTTGCCCGGCGTCGCCGGCTTCCGATAGGCGAACACGATCGCGTCGCCGAGGAGGTCGTCGCGAAGCTGCTGGGGCGTGATCTCCAGGTCCTTGAGAAGTGTGTCCAAGACGAGCTGAAACTTCTTGGCTTCCGGCGAGCCCTGCAGAGCCTTGAGAATTGGCGACTCGGCCAGTCCTTTGAGGAACGTGGAATCGTTGTCGGATTTCGCGTGTTCGCGGAGGTTCTGGACGACGACACAAAATGTGTAATCGTCCGGGACCAGCCGCAGCAGGTCGTCGCGCGACCCGGCCGTCGCGACGGCCGGGACCGACCACAGGGCAAAGACCGCGACGGCTCGGAGAAAGAATGATGGCATGCGGGTTATTGCTCGTTCGGCCGCGACGGCGGGTCGGCGGCCCCGAGGATGAAGTTGACGGCGCGGCGCGCAGATGAGGTCAATGGTTCGACGCTCCGGGCGGCCCCGGTCCGGGCGTCGGCGAGCGGTTCGAGGTGCTCGCCCGTGTCCGGGAGCTCCGGCATCTTCGGGCTGGGCAGGAGCCGGGCCGAGCCGTCGCGTGTCTCGGCCGCAGTCCGCCTGGTCAACGTGACGAGCGCATCACGAGCCTCGGCGACCGCGTCGCCGATCGGCTTCGGCCCCTCCGGCGAAGGCGCCGGGCCCGGCGCCGGCGGGGCGACGACCACGGGCCCCTGCTCGGGCGGTCCCGGCGTCCGCGACGGCCAAAACCCGACGACGACCACGAGGATCGATGCCGCAAGTGCTAGCGCTACGCCAGCGGCCCGGATCAGCCTGCGCCGCCGCCGATCCCGCACCGCGGCCGACAACAGGCGCGGACCTAGTTCAGGCGGGACCAAAACCGGAGCAATCGCCAGCTGATTCCAGGAGCGTGCCAGGGCCAATTCCTCGCGGCATGCCGGGCAGATCGCCCGGTGAGCGGCCGCGGCGGGCGAATCCCAATCGGGAAGTCCGTCCAGAAGGTGCTGGAGCGCGGCCTGACTGGCCTCGCAGCCGGGCCGCGATAGCGTATTTCCGTCGTTCGGGTCGAAGTCGGTCATCGGCGACTGGCCGGCGGTTCGGTTGGCTCCTCCGCGGGCACCATGCCACGCCGGCGGAGATGGGTCAAGACTTCCAGCCGCGTCCGGTGCAGCCAGGTTTTGATCGTGCCCACGGGCCGCCCGTGGGCGTCGGCGATTTCCTCGTACGACCGCCCCTGCTCGTGGAACATCACGAACACGCTGCGGTATTCCGGCCGCGATACGGCCAAAGCCTTGCGAATTTCGGCCACCAGTTCCCCCGAGTCATCGGCATCGTCGCGAGCCGGCGTCTCGTGCAAGTAGTCCGCTAGCTCCGGGCGGCGAACCCGCTTGCCCATCCAGGTCCGGCAGCGGTTGACCGCGATCCCCAGCACCCACGGCCGCAGCGGCCGCTGGCTGTCCCACCGGCGGAGGCTGCGGAAGACCCGTACGAAGGTTTCCTGGGTGACGTCCTCGGCGTCGTGCCGGTGGGCGAGCAGCCGGACGCACAGGCCGAAGACCTCGGCCTGGAACCGCTCGATCAGTTCCCGCATGGCGTCCGGGTGCCCTCGCAGGCACCGGCGCACGAGGGAGGCGTCGTCGGCGGTCACGGCGGTCCCATGCCTCAAGTACCCCGGGGGGTCGGAGATAGTTTCACACTTGCACTTCGCCAGCCCCCACGAAGGATTGGGCACCGGGACCGTTTTATCTCGCCGCGGACCTCTTACCAGTCGCCTTCCACGCGGTCGCCCCCGGCGATGGTCAGCAGGCTCTCCAGCACCCGCGGATCGATTGTGTGTCGAATGACCCGCGCGGAGCCGTCCGCCATCGCGACGTTCATTCCGTAGGCCCGACCGCGAATGAAGATCCAATTCTCGCTAAAGTGCGTCCCGGCGAACTGGCAACCTGTGCCGAGGTACGGTGTCTCGCCCGGATCGAGGCCGCGAACAGTCGCGGGACCGCCCTGGTACCAGGCGCCGTTGTCGCGTGCGGATTCAATGAACAATAGAGTATTGCTAAGGCCATCCTTCACGTCCCCGAACGAAGTGGCGCGGTCGAAGCCCCAGAAGCCCGCCGCGGGGTCGTCGATGGGTCGTGTCGGCGCGTCGATCCCAATCCCGGCCGGCCCGATGTAGGCCGTCGCGTGCCGGGGAGCCGGCACGAATTCCCGTTCCCAGTCCCTGCAACGAAAGACCCGGTAGGTCGGCTTCGGTTCGACGAGAAGCGCGGCCGCGGCGGCGCTCGATTGTCGGTCCAGTTCGGGCAGATCATCGATTTCGAGAAGAGGTGCAAGCTTCGCGTAGAAGCTCATCCGCTCCGTCGCAGGCAGGGCGACGTCGCCCAGAGTCCCGGGCGGGGCGTGACGATCCTTGTCAACATGATTGTGAACCGCCAGCGCCAGTTGTTTCAGGTTGTTTGCACACTGCAAACGGGCCGCGCTGCGGCGGACCCGTCAAGTGGCGGGCACAAGTAATCCGATCACGACCACCACCAAGGCGACGCTCACCAGAACCGTGCGACGCATCACGCCGGCACGAAGTATGGAGGAACGTGTCATGGGCCGCTCGCGACGGGGGGTTCGGTTTGGGCATGCACACTGGATAATCCGTCATCCCGTGGCGCGGATCAAGAGGTCCGCGGCCCGATCGACCTCGTCCTCCGTGGTAAACCGCCCGACCGACAGCCGCACCGCCCCCTGCCCCATGTCCGGCGGCACGCGCATGGCGCACAATACGGGCGACTGCGACACCTTGCCCTCATGGCACGCGGACCCAGTCGAGGCGGCGATCCCCGGTACATTTGCCAACAATTCGGCCCCGACGTGGCCCACGAAGTTGACGTTGAGCGTATTCGGCAGTCGCTGCTCGGGATGTCCATTAAGGACGACGCGTTTCTCGCCCAGCCCGCGCGTTAGCGCGCCGTGCAGGCGGTCGCGAAGCTCCTTGAGCCGGGCGGTTGCCGCCGGCAGCGACAAGACCGCCAGCTCGGCCGCCTTGCCGAGGCCAACAATGTACGGGACGTTTTCCGTGCCCGCCCGGCGGCCGTGCTCGTGGTCCGCCCCGTGAATGAGGCTGGCCAACTCCACGTCGCGACGCACGTAGAGCGCTCCCACACCCTTCGGGGCATACAACTTGTGCCCGGCGACAGTCAGCAGGTCCACGCCGAGATTGGAGACGTTCACGTCCACCTTGCCGAGCGATTGGGCCGCGTCCGTGTGCGTGAGCACGCCGCGTTCGCGGGCGACCCGAGCGATCTCGCGGATCGGGTTGAGCGTGCCCACCTCGTTGTTCGAGTGCATGATGCTGACGAGCTTCGTCCGTGGCGTGATTGACTTCCGCACGTCGTCCGGATCGACCATGCCGAAGCCATCCACGGGCACCACCGTGACCCTGCAGCCGAGGGTCTTCAGGAACTCGCAGGGCATCGCGGTGGCCGGGTGTTCGACGGCGCTGACGATGATGTGGGCGTCGCGGGCCCAGCGGCCGAACCAGCCGCCCGACTTGCGGAAGACCACCCCCTTGATGGCCTGGTTGCTCGCCTCGGACCCGCCGCCGGTGAATACGATCTCGTCCGGCTCGGACGCGATCAGGGCCGCGAGCTGCCGGCGGGCGACTTCCACGGCGGTGTGAGCCTCCTTGCCGTAGGCGTGCGTGCTCGACGGGTTGCCGAAGTGTTCCGCGATGAACGGAAGCATGGCGGCCCGCACGGCTGGGTCGATCGGAGTGGTCGCGTTGTAGTCGAGGTAGATGGGGCGGTCCGTCATGGGTCCCCCACGAAAAAAGGCGTAGCTGACAGGCCGTGAAGCCCGGCAACTACGCCCCACAAGGAGAAGGCTCCTCCCGAAAGAGGAGTCCGGACAAGCCGGGCGGAGGCAAATTGGGGAGTCTTCTCCTCTTCCGTATCTTACCACCGGGTTCCCGGACTAGGGAACCCCACTTGCCCAATTTCTGGGCCCACAACCCGGATGGATTGACCATGCTGGAAGTCGAAGAGGCCCTCGCTATCGTTCTCGACCGGACGCGGCCGCGAACGCCGGTTGAAACGGCTCTGACCCCCCGGGCGCTCGGCCGCGTCCTCGCCGAGTCCGTTACGAGCGAACTCGACTCGCCCCCATTTGCGAAGTCGGTGATGGACGGCTACGCGGTCCGCTCCGCGGACGCAACGAGCTCCGTAGCGCTCACGGTCATCGAGGAAGTCGCCGCCGGGAAGACGCCGACCAAGACCATCGGCCCCGGACAGGCGACGCGCGTCATGACCGGTGCCCCGATCCCGTTCGGGGCCGACGCGGTCATTCCCCACGAGCAGACCGAACTGACCGAGAACACCGTTCAACTGCGGCGGCCTGTCGCGGCGGGCGAATTCGTCATTCCCCGTGGCCGCGAGATGGCCGCGGGCGAGGTGGTTCTGAATAAGGGGACCGTGCTAACTCCCGCGGTCCTGGGACTACTTTCGGCGGTGGGCCGCACAACGGTCATCGCTCAGCCGGTGCCGCGACTGGCGGTTGTCCCCACTGGCGATGAGCTGGTCGAGCCGCCGGCGGCGCCCGGGCCGGGCCAGATTCGCAACAGCAACGGTCCGATGCTCATGGCCCAGGCGACGCGCGCCGGGGCCGAGGCGCGCTACATGGGCATCGCCCGCGATGATCGCGATGCCCTTCGCAATCTCCTCGATGATGCGCTCGCGGCCAGTGACATTGTGGTCCTGTCCGGCGGCGTGTCGGCCGGGAAGTACGACTACGTTCCGGACGTGCTTCGCGAATTGGGTGTCGAGGCGCACTTTCACAAGATCCGCATGAAGCCCGGGAAGCCGCTGTTCTTCGGCACGCGGGGTGAGACCCTGGTGTTCGGGTTGCCCGGGAACCCGCTAAGTTCCTTTGTGGGCTTCGAGCTGTTTGTGCGGCCGGCCTTGCGGAAAATGTCAGGCTACGCCATACCGGGACCGGTATTCGTCGGGCTCCCGCTCGCGGCGCCGCTGGAGGCGAGCAACGATCGGCCGACGTATGCGCCGGGTCGGTTGGAGGTCAGCTCCGAGGGTCAGCGGGTTCGCGGGGCCGCGTGGTTTGGCTCCGCGGACCTTCGCGGATTAGCCGGGGCGGATGCGTTGATTCGGCTTCCGGCCGGATCGGTCAAGTATGCCAGCGGGTACATCGTCTCGACGTTACCGGTAAACTAGGGGCAGGATTCCGCCCGCAAGGATTGCCCGATGTACGACCCGACCGCCCCGCGTAGCCGCGTCTTCCTGCCCGCCATTCTGAGCGGGCTTATTCTCTACGCCTGCTACTTTCCGATCGCGGCCGGGTTCCTGGCGTGGGTCGCGCTGGTGCCACTGCTGTCGCTGGTGCGCGCGAACGCGCGGCCGCGGCGCATCTATTTTGCCGCCTTCGTCGGCGGTCTCGTCTGCTACCTGCCCGCGATCCAGTGGATGCGCGTCGCCCACCCGGCCATGTACGTCTCGTGGCTGGTGCTCGCGGTCTACTGCTCGCTGGCGCTGGCCGCGTCAATCTGGCTGGTCCGTAGGCTCGATCGCGTGCGCGTGCCGCCATGGCTGTCGGTACCGGTGGTGTGGGTCTCGGTCGAGTATTTCCGCTCGCACTTCCCGACCGGGTTCACCTGGCTGGAGAACTTCGGCGCCCGGCACCCGATCGGGTTTGGGTGGTACATGCTCGGCCACACGCAACACGACTGGATCGCCTTGATCCAGTCGGCCGACTTGGCGGGAGTTTACGGGCTGACGTTCCTGGTCGCGATGGTCAATGCCGTCGTCTGGACCGCCATCGAAAGAAGCTCGATCATCCGAGTCCGCTTGCATCTGCCGCAGACCGCCCCATCATTTCCGGCGGTCGGAGCATTGATCGCGGCGGCACTCATGGTCGCCACGATTATCTACGGTTACGACCGATTGAACCATGAGCCATTCGAGCGCGGGCCGCGTTTGGCACTCATCCAGGGGAACTTGCCGCAGGACGTCAAGAACTCCCGCGGCGAGGAGATGGAGCAGCACTTCCTCAACCTGGTCAACCAGGCGCTGCGCCCGCCGGCAGGTGAGCCCATGCCGGACCTCAGCGTCTGGCCGGAGACGTCGTACGTTTGGCCATGGTACGAGGTGGTCCCGGGTGTCAACGTACAGTCACTGTCTCGCGGCTTTCAAAAGAACTACAACGGGTCGCGGGATATCGTTCGCGATTACGCGTTCGCGTCGCGGACCCCCATGCTCTACGGTCTGAACGCGTACCAGTGGGAGGCGGACAACCGCGAATGGCAGTACAACTCCGCCCTGCTCGTAAACGCGCAAGGCGACCCGGTTGCCCGGTACGACAAGATCCACCTCGTGCCGTTCGGCGAGTACGTGCCCCTGAAGGAAACATTTCCGTTCTTGCGCGTCTTTACGCCATACGACCGGGACTACGGCTGCAAGCCCGGGGAGCAGTGGACGCGATTCCCGCTCACTGTTGGCGAACGCACCTACCACTTCGCCTGCGTGATCTGCTACGAGGACACGGACGCGACGCTGGCCCGGCAGTACGTCCGGCCGGGGGCCGCGGGGGTCGATTTTATAGTCAACATTTCCAACGACGGCTGGTTCCAGGGGACCGCGGAGCACGAGCAGCACCTGGCCATTTCGCGGTTCCGGGCGGTCGAGACGCGGCGGAGCGTGGTCCGGGCCGTGAACATGGGAGTGTCCGCGATCATCGACCCGGACGGCCGGGTCGTCGCGCTGCCGGGGGAGACGTGGGCGAAATCGAAGAAAGTCGAAGGCGTCGTCCGCGGGCCAGTTCCCATCGACACGCGGACGACGCTCTACGCCCGGCTGGGGGACTGGTTGCCCGTGTCGGCGTGGGCGGTCGTGTTCGGAGGGTTCGTCCTTGGGCTGTGCCGCCGGAAGGTTGCCTGAACGCCGCGGCCGGCGGTTCGTTCGCCGCTGGCTGGTCCGTTTCGTCGGCGGTTACCTAGTGGTCGTGTTCATCATGTGGCTTCTTGAAAACAAGCTTGTCTTCCTGCCG
>DATFWZ010000282.1:0-5940 GCA_035258765.1 Gemmataceae bacterium | reverse complement strand
CGCCCCCGTGCGAGACGAACTCGGCGAAGTCCGACCGCGTCGTCGCCGGCCAAAGGTCGCCGTTGTAGTTCGACACGACGACCTGGTAGTCCTTGAATTTCGGCCGGAACGCCGCGAAGCTCTCCTTGTACACCGCCTCGGCCTTTTTGAATTTGGCCAGGTCGTCCTCGTACTTCGCCGCGGCCTCGGCGTTGGACGAGTCCTTGGGCTTCTGCGGCGACCGCGGTCGGTCCGGGGTGGTCGCGACGTCCACGGTGAAGAGCTTGGACTCTTCGAGGACCGCCTTGAGGACCGGCGTGGTGGCGCGCCAGTTGTGGTTGTTCTGACCGTCCACGATCAGCACCTTGATCGTGTCGGCCGCGGCCAACGGCCCGGCGAGCGCCAGGCCGGCTACGATGGAGAGGGACCGGTTCATGGCAAGAGAGGTCGGGGTGGGATTCGGCAGGCGACGGCGGCCAGCATAACCGACCCAACCGCGGGTCACAAGCGGCCGGAATCCCATTCCCGCTAGAACACAAATGGATTCCTGTCAAACAAATCTGGAGGGATTCTTCCAAGTCGCCTTTGCAGGCGTCGGAAGGCTATTACAATCTCCTCAACTGGGCTGGGTTCACCGGCCAATGCTGTAACTAAACGCGGGTCCCGCCGCCAACGGGCCGGTCCTCCCCTCAACGGGACCGGCCCGTTTTTTCGTTTTATGACCGATATGAACGCCCCGAGCAACCTACCCGGTCGGCGGACCGCGAGTGGGTCAGGCTGCCAACCACCTCGGCCATTTGGCAACCTGAGGCGCATTCCGCAACTACTTGCAGGCAAAAGAGTAGTGGATCAGGTTGCCACTCAGGTTGCCAACTCCGCGCAAATGCTCGGACCCGGAAAGTCCACCCTTGCAATGACATGTCGTCATGACCAAGAAGCGCTTAAACAGTCATGACCGCTTGCGACCGCCAGGGGGTCCGACCATACTCGCGGGATGCACCCCCACGACGACTATGCCGACAAGGAATTACCACCTCTCTGCTGGCCGACGACTCCGGGTCTGTTGGTTGCTGTCTCCCTGGTAATTGCCGCGTTCGGTTCGCTTCTGCTTCTGGCCATCTCTGGCAAGTGACTCTCGGCGGGCGAGTTCAATCCGCCCCTCAGGCGAGCAGTTCGGCCACCAGCGCGGTCCATCCGGTCTGGTGCGCCGCCCCGAGCCCGCGACCTGTATCCCCGTCGAAGTACTCGTGAAAGAGGAGCGGCTCCCCGAGTCGGCTGCAGGGGCCCGGGCAAATCCCATTCGCGCCGGGCAGGAACAGCCGGGCCACGCGTCGGGTGATCTCGTCAGCGATCTCGGCGAGGGACAACTTTTGCCCAGACCCCGTCGGGCACTCGACGCGGAAGTCGTCCCCATAGTACCGGTGGAACTTCCGCAGCGCATCCACGATCAGCACGTTCGACGGCATCCAGACGGGGCCGCGCCAGTTCGAGTTGCCGCCGAACATCCCGGTGTCCGAGTCGCCCGGGACGTACGACACCGTCAACCGCTGTCCGCCCCAGTTCAGCTCGTAGGGCCGCGCCTGGTAGACCTTCGACAGCGACCGCACGCCGTAGTCGGACAGGAATTCGTTCGGGTCGAGCATGCGCCGCAGCAGTCGCTTCATCCGGTGGCCGCGGAGCAGCGACAGGAGCCGCCGGTCCCCCTGCCCCTCATCGTGCCACCGCGAGATCAGGGACGCGAGCTCGGGTCGTGTAACCAGCGTCCTCTCCAGCCGGGCCCGGAACCGCGGCAAGCGCACCAGCAATTCCGGGCCGATGACCTCGACGGCGAACAGCGGGACCAGCCCGACCATCGACCGCACTTTGAGCGGGGTCATGCCCACGCCCGGCTCGACCAGCTCGTCGTAATAGAACTCGTCCGCCTCGTCCCACAGCCCAACCTCGGTGCCGCCCAGGTTGGTCATTGCTCGGGCGATGAGCAGAAAGTGCTCGAAGAACTTGGCGGCCAGATCCTGGTACACCCCGTTCAACACGGACAGCTCCAGGGCGATCCGCATCAGGCCGAGGGCGTACATCGCCATCCACGCCGTCCCGTCCGCCTGGTTCAAAACCACCCCCGGGGGCAGCGTGCTGCGGTTGAACGCGCCGACGTTGTCCAGCCCGAGGAACCCGCCCTGGAAGACGTTCCGCCCGGTCACGTCCTTCTTGTTCACCCACCAGGCGAAGTTGAGGAGTAGTTTGTGGAACACCCGCTCGAGGAAGACCGGGTCCGGTTCGCCCGTCACCGCTCGGTCGGCCTGGTAGACCTTCCACGCGGCCCAGGCGTGCAGCGGCGGGTTGGCGTCGCCGAACGCCCACTCGTAGGCCGGGAGCTGGCCGTTCGGGTGCTGGTACTCGTCGTGGGTGAGCACTTCGACCTGTCGCTTGGCGAAGGCCGGGTCGAGCCGGGCGAAAGCGACCGCGTGCAGGGCCAGGTCCCAGGCCGCGAACCACGGGTACTCCCACTTGTCCGGCATGGCGATGATGTCGCCGGCGCGCAAGTGATCCCAGTCGAAGTTGCGAACTCGCTGGTGGCCCGCGGGCGGGGCCGGCTGGCCGGGGTCGCCGGTCAGCCAGAGCGCCACGTCGTAGGTGTAGAGCTGCTTGCTCCAGACGAGCCCGGCCCAGGCCTGCCGCTGAACCGCCCTCGCTACCGGGTCGGTCACCCGGCCCGACAGGTCGGCGTAGAACTCGTCCGCCTCCCGCTGGCGCCTGGAAAACGTGGTCTCGAAGTCCTCCGGCGGGTCCGGAGCATCGACCGAGGCCAGCCGGAGCCGGACGGATACGCGGCCCCCGGCCGGGACACTGAATCGGTACCAGACCCCGGCTTTTGTCCCGACCGCCAGCGGGTTGACCGCCTCGACGCGCCCGCGAATCACACGGTCATGGAACGCGTCCTTGGGAAAGGGCATGGCGCTCGGCTGGCCGAACACGCGCTCGCCGTTCGTCTCGTTTTCGCAGAACAGGAGCGCGGGATTGCCGTCGGCACTGACCAGGTAGTGACCGAGCGCGGGGGAATCGGCCTCGATGGTGCCGTCGTCTACGCGTCGCAGCATCGGCCTGACGCCGTCTGCCCCCCACGACCAGGTGTTTCGGAACCAGACGTGCGGAATGACGTGGAGGTCGGCCGCCTCCGGGCCGCGATTGTGGGCGGTGACGCGCATCAGTACGTCGTCCGGCCCGGCCTTGGCGTACTCGATCTCGATGTCGAAGTACCGCCCGCCGTCGAAGACGCCGGAGTCGCGGATTTCGAATTCCGGCTGCCCGCGACCGCGGCGGCGGCTCTCGTCCCGCAACCGCTGGTACGGGAACTCCGCCTGCGGGTAGCGATACAGCATTCGCAGGTAGGAGTGGGTCGGTGTCGCGTCCCGGTAGAAGTACTCCTCCTTGACGTCCTCGCCGTGGTTGCCCTCCTCGTTGCCGAGGCCGAACAGGCGCTCCTTGAGGATCGGGTCATTGCCGTTCCAGAGGGCGACCGCGAGGCAGAGGAGGCCCTGCGCATCCGAGAGGCCGCCGAGTCCGTCTTCGCCCCAGCGGTAGGCGCGACTGCGCGCGTGCTCGAAGGGGAAGTAATTCCAGGGGTTGCCGTCAGCCGAGTAGTCTTCGCGAACGGTGCCCCACTGCCGGTCGCTCAGGTACGGCCCCCAGCGGTGCCAGTCGGCGGTCGAGTCGGCCAGCCGGTCGCGTTCGGCAGTCATGCGAGTTGTGGGTGGTGAACGGACGACGTGGCTGTTGTAGGGTCGTCATCCGGGCGCCTGTAGCCGGACCCGTCAAACGACCCCGTCCGGCTCGGGCACGCCCAGGATGTGGGCCAGCTTCTCGCGCGCGGCGGTGACTAGCTCGTACACGTCGAAGCCCTCCGTTCCCGGCGGGGAAACGTCCGCGAACGGCTCGCACTGGATGACGGCGTCGAGCGCTTCGAAGGCCTCGGCGAGTACCCGGGCATCGACGAGTCGCGGCCAACCGAGCGCCGGATCGGTGGTGAGTGTGAGGGCCGGATAAGAGTCACGCGGCACGTGCGCGGCTCGGCAGAGGGCACAAGTGAGATGGTTCATGCTCGCGATGTTACGCGGCGACATCGACTTGTGGAATGTACGTAGGATTCTGGCCGTGATCGCCCGTACACGTCATTCCGTCCCGGCGCGCTCCAGCTCCGCGGCTGAAATCTCGCGCATGCGGAACTTTTGCACTTTACCAGTCACGGTCATCGGGAACGAATCGACGAACTTCCAGTATCGTGGGATCTTGTACGTCGCGATGCGACCCGTACACATGGCGCGCAATTCGTCCGCGGTCGTTGTGACGCTGGGGCGCAATCGCACCCAAGCCATCACCTGCTCCCCGTAATGCGGGCACGGGACGCCGATCACCTGAGCTTCAGCCACGGCCGGCAAAGTGTGCAAGAACTCCTCTACCTCCCGCGGGTAGACGTTCTCCCCGCCCCGGATGATCACGTCCTTGAGACGGCCGACGATTCGCACGTAACCTTCGTCATCCATGACCGCGAGGTCGCCGCTGTGCATCCAGCCGGCGGCGTCGATCGCTTGCTCGGTCGCGGCCCGGTCGTCCCAGTAGCCGAGCATCACCAGGTAGCCGCGGGTACATTGCTCGCCCGGCGTGCCCCGCGGGACGATCGCCCCCGTCGCCGGGTCGATGATCTTGATCTCGGTGTGGGCCTGCGGCCGGCCGACCGTCTCGACTCGCTTCTCGATCGGGTCGTCCGGAGCAGTCTGCGTGGAAACGGGTGAGGTCTCCGTCATCCCGCAGGCGATCGCGACCTCGCGCATGTGCAGGCGCGTCTGCACCTGTCGCATGACCTCGACCGGACAGGGGGCGCCGGCCATTACGCCGGTCCGGAGTGAGGAGACATCGAACTCTGCGAACCGCGAGTGGCCCAGCACGGCGATGAACATGGTCGGCACGCCGTACAGCGCCGTGCAGCGCTCTGCCGCGACCGCCTCCAGTACCGCGAGGGCGTCAAACGACTCCGCCGGGACGACGATGCACGCCCCGCGACAGGTACACCCGAGGTTGCCGATGACCATCCCGAAACAGTGGTAAAACGGAACGGGGACGCAAACCCTCTCGCGCTCGGTGTACCCGAGCCGCTCGGTGATGAAGTAGGCGTTATTGAGGATGTTGTGGTGCGAGAGCGTGGCTCCCTTGGGGAACCCGGTCGTTCCGGACGTGTACTGAATGTTGATCGGCTCGTCGAACTGAAGACGTCCTTCGACCTCCGCGAGCGCCGACTCGCTCACCGCGTCCCCGCCAGCCAGGAACTCGTCCCAGTCGTTGTCCAGCACCAACACGTCACGCAAGTGCGGGCACCGGCCGCGGACCTCGGCGAGGATTTGCAGATAGTCCGTTTGCCGAAACCCGCGGGCCAGGCAGAGCAGGCTGACGCCGCTGCGGTTCAGGGCGTACTCCAGCTCCGTGGCCTTGTACGCGGGGTTGATGTTGACCAGGATCGCCCCGGTCCGGGCGGTCGCGTACTGGAGGACGACCCATTCGAAGCGGTTCGGCGACCAGACGCCGACGCGATCACCGGCCTTGACCCCGCGAGCGAGCAAGCCGCGGGCGGCGCGACCGACTTGCTCCCACAACTCCCGATAAGTCGCCCGGTACCACTGGTGTCGGACCACGAGCGCCTCGCGGTTGCCGAATCGTTCGACGGTTCGACGAAGGTTCTCACCGATCGTCTCCCCGAGAAGGGGGACGGAACAACTTCCATGCGCGTAGGAGGGTGCGGGCATGGCGGACCTGCCGGTGTTGCATTTGGGCCGGTTGCAGAGTATCCCCCAGTCCCGACGTCCGCAAGTGTGGCCCTTGCGGCCCGGATGGCCGCCCTCCCAGGGTCGCTCGCTGCGCCCGCGTCCCTCCCGTACGCTGACCTGATGCGGACGTTTCGCTCACTCCGGCACC
>DATFWZ010000281.1:0-8853 GCA_035258765.1 Gemmataceae bacterium | reverse complement strand
CCCGGTCAGCACCAACCCCCAGACCCAGCCCCAGTCCTGACGCCACGCGATCCGAAACGTCGTAACTCCCAGAAAGACGGGGATGACGAGCCAGAAGTAGGACCGGGCGAACTCGTTGATGCTGGACATGGGCCACCGTGGGCCGGATCCGTTCCGCCGAAGTATGACCGGCCGAGCCTGCGGCGGCAAATGCCGGCCTGGCGGGAGGCCTAGGGCGACGCAGTTCTGGCCCCGTGCTTCCGACTACATCTAGCAGGTGGTTTTCGCAGACCAAGCGCCAGTGCGTTACGCGGAGGCGTTGATCGCGACATTCACCGAACAACTCCGCCGCCGAACAACGAGCTCAGCCGCCGGGCCGGCTGAGGAGGCTACACGCCTGAAATTAGCTCATGCCGGCCCGGTCGGTTGCAGCGACGGGTTCGGCTGTCCTCACCCAGCGGCCGGTCCGCCGGCCATGATCTGCCTGTACAAACTCTCCTGGTACATGATCAGCAAGTTGGCCGACGACCAAGCCACCGTCGCCTCGGCCAGTAGGACGGCCGCCAGCCCGACGACTGACACGGGAGCGGCCCATCGGCCCCGGGACCGGACGGCCGAGCCGGCGGCCGCCAGCCCGACGGCGGCCAGGGCCGCGGGGAACAGCACGGGCGACCCGAACAGCAGGCCCGGGACGGTGGGCAAACCAACCGACGGCGGAAGGTGGCCCCCAACCGACCCGAGGGCAGTCAGCACGCCGGCCCCGCCGACGGCGACGCCAGCCAGGACGCACAGTAACAACCGCCTCGGCCGGGACGAGGCCGGGACGAGATTGATGGATGTACTGACCATCTGGGGAACCCTCTAGTCGCCGAACAAACAGGTCACCGGCCGCGGCAGCGCGGTGACGAGAATTCCGCAGTCACTTCCCGCCGCCACGGTCCGGTGCACCGTGAGGTTCGGCCGACCTCCCATCTTTCGACTCGGCGCGGTCAGGACCGACCGACTGCCAGCCGGGTCGCCACCACAACGAACGGCAGGGTCGCGGCCGCGACGAGGCATACGTCCCCCGGGCTGACCAGCAGCCGCCCGACGGGGAGCCAGTCGCCCAGCAAGCGGACCCGCGTCTGGGCGTCCATTGGCCTGTACTTCAGCTCGCAGCCCGGCGGGATGGCGACCGCGCGGGCAGGCATAAACCCGTCGTTCAGCGCGATCGCCGTGGCGTTCAGCGACAGGCCCAAGCCGATGAGGCCGGCCAGCACCAGGCACGGCCAAGCGCCGGGCTCCGTCAGACCCACCGCCAGGTTACCGCCGACTACGGCCCCGATGGCCAACAGGAATAGGGGCCGGTAGTGGCGCAGCAGGTTGGACGTGACTTGGCGGACACGACTCATAGCGGACCTTTCCACCGGCCTGAGCAAACTTCAGACGACATCCCTGGCGGCCGAACGAACCAGCTCAGCAGCGGCGGCGGCGGGGGTCTTGATGTCACGATGAACCAGAATCGCGGCCGCCGTCTGCTGCAGCACCGGGTTCGGCCACGAGCACCTCAGGGCCGATAAAGACAACCTCGACCCCGACGCGGTTGCCGTCGCGCAACAACTCATGGATCGGATACCCGCCATCGCCAAACCCCGAAGCGACGACAGGCATGACCGCCTCTTCATCGTTGCGAAAGTGGACGACCCCGTAGTGATCTACATTCAGCTCAGCACAGAACTTCTTGTGTTGCTCCTTGTTCATTGCCTCTTGCGGAATCGCAACCGAAGGGTCAAACACAGCCACCAAAGCATGATCGACGCCCACATAGTCAAGCCGTTGGCCCAACGTCGCAGGTTCGGCCAGCGCGACGCGCAACCGTGACACGCGCCGATCGCCGGCGAGATGGGCCGCCAGCCGATCCCGCCCCTGGGCTGGAGGATAAGTCATAATCTTGACCAATACGCGGTATCTACCGCACGACACGCTGAAAGTCGGCGGGGCACCGCCTTCATCGTCAAAGTAGCCGGCGTCGGAGACGCGCAGGTTCCCGCTGACGATCGGCAACTGCGTGAAAGGGATCCAATCCGACTCGTCACCCGGCGGCAAACGCCCGTGCAATTCGCCCTGGGTAAAGACGTGCAAAGGGTCCGCGAACGGCGTGGAGCCAAGGAGACCCATGCGTTTCAAGATCTCCCGAGCCGCGTCGAGCTTGCGAAGCTTCAACCGGAGGTAATCGCGGTGGTCAAAGTGCGCGCGGACCAACTCCGCGTGTTTGCCCCACCACGCATCCCAGGCCGGGACTGAGTCGGGTCGTTCAATCGCGCCTTGAAAATACCGAAGGCACTCGTCCATCGCACTCCTCTGCGGCCGAACGCTACGGCTAAGCTGCCGGGGCCGCCTGCAAAGACGTTGAAGCATGGAAAACCAGGATGGCGGCCCCGGTCAGCTTCAGCCGTTGGATACTTCTCATGGCCTCGATGGTGACGGGCCGGAGCCTGTCGCCAATGGTAAGAGGGATCGCGGGATTGCTCCCGGTCCCAACGTGGATCTTTCGGCCGATGCGCGGGGCATCGGCAACCACGAAGCGGGATCAGGACGGCCCGTCACCACGGAGGCATGAGATGCGTTGCTACTCCGGCCAGCACCGATTCTACGTCGGCGTCGATTTGCACGCCAGGACCCTGGACATCCACGTCCTCGACCACACCGGCAAGACGGTGTTCGCGAAGAACCTGCCGGCCGACCCCGACGCCTTCCTCGAGGCCATCGCGCCCTTCCGCCCCAACCTGGTCGTCGGCTGTGAGTGCATGTTCGCCTGGTACTGGCTGGCCGACCTGTGCGCGGACCACGACATCCCCTTCGTCCTCGGCCACGCCCTGGACATGCACATGATCCACGGCGGCAAGTCGAAGACCGACCGCATCGACGCCGCCAAGCTCGCCGGCCTGCTCCGCGGCGGACTCTTCCCGATGGCGTATGTCTACCCGCGGCCAAAAGGCCGACCCGCGACCTGCTGCGCCGACGCTCCTTCTTCGTGCGGCAACGGGCCCAGCTCCTCACCCACATCCAGAACACCAACACTCAGTTCAACCGGCCCGCCCTCTCGAAGAAGCTCACCTATGCCGCCAACCGCTCGACTGACATCGCCGAACGCTTCGAGCACCCGAGCACGCGCCGGAGCATCAGCGCCGACCTGGGACTGATCGACGCCTACGACCAACCGATCGCCGCGTTGGAGCGGCACCTGGTCCAGAACGCCCGGGTCGATGACCCGGTGACGTTCGGCTTGCTGCGCACGACGCCGGGCATCGGTCCGATCCTGGGGCTGATCCTGCTCTACGAGATCGACCCGATCGCACGCTTCCCGGAGGCCGGCAACTTCCTCTCCTACGCGCGCCTGGTGCGCTGTGCCCACGAGAGTGCCGGCAAGGTGAAGGGCTCCGGCGGCAAGAAGATCGGCAACGCCCACCTCAAGTGGGCGTTCAGCGAGGCCGCGTGTCTCATGCTGCGGGCGCTGCCGGCGGCCAAGGCGTGGATGCAAAGGCAGGAGAAGAAGCGTGGCAAGAAGAAGGCGTTGTCGATCCTGGAGGCGAAGCTCGGCCGCACCGTGTACCACCTGTGGCGCCAGCAGGTGCCCTTCGATGCGAAGAGGTTCCTGAACGGCTGAGTCGCCAAACACCCAAAACACTGGCGAAGAGGAAGACATGAACGGACCGTGATGCGTTGAACCCGTGACACTCCGGCCCGGTGTGAGGAGCTGCCCGCCGAACTGGGGCATCAACGGCGACCGCGATGAATGAGACGTTCTTCTGGGACAGCGATCCTCATCGTCTCACGGCGGCCCATGCCCGACCCCGCCCGAGTAGGGATTGGCCCCCATGCCGGTGACCGGATTGGCGATCTCAACCCCTGGAGCTTTCGCCCACCCGATGCGGCCCGACGACCGAGTGCCGACGAACTGAGCCGACGCGGCTGACGGAAGGTGCCCCGAACCCACGGAGGTCTCGATTCCTCCGGTGCCTCGCCTTCCCGACGCCGTCACTCTGCGGAGGTCGAGCTCGCCGTTTCGATTGACCGGCTCGTCGGCACGGAGAGGTTTCTGAGGCGTCGCCGGTCAACCGCGGCTGTCGCCTTCTCGAATGGAGAAGGGGGCCTGACCTCGAAATGCGGTTTGGTGCTGCTCGGCCCGACCCCGAGCGGACACCACGCGCGAACCATCCCGGAGCTGCGAAGAATCGGAAGCCAGGCTCAGGCAGGTTGACTGACCAAAACGCCCCACGCCGTTCGCGCGAGCGACGACGGGTCAGGAGTCGTTTTTTTCATTCAAGTCGATGAGGCCATAATGGGATTCGGCGTTGAGCGCTAATAGACACCCGGGTGCTCGCATGTGGTAGCTTTCCGCGGTCGGCCCCGGGATTCTGTAACGCCCGACCGGGGTCGAACGATATTCCTTGTGAGACCCTGGCGAGGCGGATGATGGTCGACTGGGCGGCACTGCTGGCGGAACACGGACCCCGAGTCTGGCGGACGGCGTTCCGCATCCTGAAGCATTACGCCGACGCCCACGATTGCTACCAGGACGCCTTCCTGGCCGCCTGCCAAATTGCCCCGCGCCACCCCGCTGACTGGGGGCGAATCCTCACCTGCCTGGCCACTCGCAAGGCAATCGACCGGCTGCGGGCGCGGGCCCGATCCGCCCGGACGGAGCCGCTCGACGCGGTCCCGGAGCCATCGACCGATGACGACCCGGCTCAACCCGTTCGCCTGGCCGAACTCGTCGACCGTCTGTGTGCCGGCCTCGCCGGGCTGCCGGGGAAGCAGGCCGAAGTGGTCTGGCTCAGTTGCGTGGAAGGGCTGACCCACGGAGAAATCGCCGACCAGCTCCGCATCCCGACCGGCGAGGTGCGGGTGCTCTTGCACCGCGGCCGGCAGCGGCTCCGAGAACACCTGGCGCCCGATCTGAGCGACACCTGGAGGCCATCATGAGTACCGATCCCAAACCCGATCCCCTCGACGCAGTGTTCGACGCGATCCGCCGGGAGCCCGTCCCGGACCGCCCGCCGGACGCCGAACTGCTCGCCCGGTTGCCCGCCGGCCCTTCGCCTGCGGCTCAAGCCGTCACCTTGGCCCGAAGGAGAATGATCATGGGCATCGCAAAGTGGTCCCTGGCCGCCGCGGTCCTCGCGGCTATCGGCGCCACCGTGCTCTTTACCAGCTCGGCGAACATCGCTCTGGCCGACGTGCTCAAGGCGACCGAGAAGCACAAGCTGGTGAAGTACAAGGCCACGGTGACCCTCACGTACGACCCGGAGGCCAACCCCGACCCGGAGACGAGGGTCGAGATGATGTACGCCGACCTCCGGGCCCCGCGGTTCCGGCAGGAGGTGCCGGAGGCAGTCCGCGGCCCGTTCCGGTCGTCGGCATATACGGTGTACGATCACGCCAAGGACCGCCTCCTCTGTGTTTACAGCAACCAGCCAGTAGACGGCACCGGCGCGGGAGAGAAGGCTGCCGTCCTTCAAACCCTTTCGGCCACCCCCGGCTCTCAAGTGACGAAGCAGCGCACCTTGCCCGACGAACTGCGGGAACTGGAGACGCACAAGGACGTGAAGGTCACGAAGGAGGGGAAGTCGCTTCGGTATACGGTCGTGGACGCGAAGGAGACGACGACGCTCTGGGTGGACACGGCCACGCAGTTGCCGGTCCGGATGGTGGTGGAAGTGGAACGACTGTGCGAGGGGATAGCCCGCCTCCGGATCGAATTCAGCGACTTCGAGTGGGATCCCGAGTTGAAAGGGTTCAAGTCCCTGGACGATCTGTTCAGCCTCAGCCCGCCGGAGGGGTACAGGTTGGACGACCAGACCAAGAAGCCTGCGGAGGAGAAGAAGGACAAAGAGCCGGGCAAGGGGCCTGCAGAGAACCAGGATGCCGTGAAAGTCGTCAAGCCCGGCGCGAAGAGCGTGCGTTCCCTGGCCTACTGCAATGACGGCAAGAGGGTAGCGCTCGTGCTTTGGAATGGACGGGATTTCAGGGAAGGTGGTTCGGTTGTCTTGTGGGATGTGCAAACGGAGAAGGTGCAACATACCCTGGAGGAGTGTGACAACATTGGCGCTCGCTTGTTCTCCAACGTAACCTCTTCCAAGGACGGTACGACAATCGCCGTCGCGTCCAGTCAATTGGGCAAACCGAAGGACGGTGCGTGGCATGGGGCGATCAAGGTGTGGGACGCCCGGACCGGGAAGCTCGTGAAGCCCTTCGAGCTCGATGGGCTCGCAGGGGCTGTGGCTTTATCGGCCGACGGCGCAAAGGTGATCGGCGGGGCTCGCGTTTACCCTCGAGCAAACGGCAAGATGTTTGTTTGGGACGTGCAGAGGGGCGAAGTGCGGCAGACGCTTGAGGCTGAGGGCCTGCTGTACTCCGCAGCCGCTATCTCAGACGACGGCAAGTGGATCGCCGGCGCTGGCGACGTGGGAGACCCCACGTACAAGGGCAAGGTGGTTGTCTGGGAAGTCGCGACGGGGAAAGTAAAGCACGAGTGGGCCGGTCTGCCCCCAATGAGTGCCGTCACCTTTTCGCCGGACGGCAAGCAGGTAGCCACAGCCGGGCCGGTGGCCAATTCCATCGGCTTTTCGCCGGACGGAAAGCCCGTAGCCGCGGTAGGGCCGGGGGCTGCGGCGGGGTCGGATGACAAGGTGATCCGGGTGTGGGACATGCAAACCGGGAAGCTCAAGCACCAGCTGAAGCCCGAAGGCGGTGGTCATATTACGCGGCTGGTCTTCTCCCCGGACGGCGAGACGCTGGCAACCGCTGACGTGGTTGGGAGCGTCTCCCTCTGGGACCTGGCGAAGGAAAAGACGCGAGTTACCCTCAAAGGCCACGACGGCCCTGTGTGGTGCGTGGCCTTCTCGCCCGATGGCCGGGCGCTGGCCAGCGGCGGCGACGACGGGACGATTCGCTTTTGGCCCGTCGTCCCAGCCAAACAGCCCGCCAAGGAGCCGGCCAAGAAGGAGGTTCCGGCCCTCGCAAAAGAGATCGTCAAGATGAAGGTCGTCCGCGTGACCAATGAGAAACAGGAACTGGATCGTGCCGAGATGACGATCGAGGACGACGAGAAGATCGGTCAGTTGCTGGCCCTCTTTCCAGAGGTGGGCACGAAGAAGAAGCCCGACGCCGCCGTTCCTGGCGGCGGGGCTAGGGGCTACGGCGCAGCGTATCAAATCACACTTCATCGCGAGAAGGGTGATCCCCTCTACATCACGATCAGCCATCAACGGAAGTGGTGGTGCTGGTCCCAGGGCACGACGGTCACCAATGGGGACTGGAACCTGAAAAAGCCGACGGAGGTGGGGAAGTTCCTCGATGAACTACTCAAGTGAACGCCTCCGGGAGGGCGACCGCCAAGGCGGAGGTGGTCTGGTCGAAGCGACGCCGTAGGTCGGCAATGTACCCGAACCCGCGGCGTTGTTGCTTCTGCGCGGATGCACTTTGCCGCCGAACTATCAGGTCACCGGCCGCAGCGGCGCGGCGACGTAATTGTCGCAATTACTTTCTGCCGCCGCGGTCCGGTGCACCGCGGGGTTCGGCGGCCTTACTTCCCGACGGCCAACGAATCGATGAACTCCTTGACCTCGGCCGCGTCTGGCAGGGCCTCGCCCTTGGCGGTCACAGATACTGCATAGAGGCGCTGACCGGCCGCCACCACCACTCGGCGAGTTACCCGGCCGTCCCGGCGGATGACAATGTCCAGCCCGGGGAGCTTCGCCGGACCGTGCTCGATCGACTTGCGGCTGACCTCATGTTTCCGGGTCGCGAACACATAGGCCGCCAACAACTCTTCGGGGCTGGCGTCCTTGACGGCCGCCTGCGGGTATTCCAGGACCACCGCCGAATAGACGACCGCCCCGTCCGGCCCCTTGCCCGTGTAGATGGCCGAGTAAGTCCGGATCTCGACTTGGTCGCCCGGCAGGACCGTGCTGGACTCGCTCGACGTGCCGGGCCACTTCAGGCGCAAGCCGGGGTCGAACTCCGACCGGCCGGGCGGGTCGGCGACCGCGCTTCCGGCCGCCAAGACCACGGCCGCCGTCAGCAGCCCGCACTTGATCGCACGCATGATGCCTCCGCGCCGCCGAACGTTAAAGAATCTATGCTGCGTGCTCCGGGGCAAAGGCTGGGCGGGTGTCGCGGGCGTCGCTCCCGGAGCACGCGGCATAGATTCCGGTTGAACTGAACCCTCGCCAGTGCTTCCTATGGGGATTGAATCGACCCGCTTCCTCCCACGCCACTTACGGCGCGACCATTGGGCCAATCCCCGCCTCGCTGCCCGACCGCACGGGCGGCGACGGCCCACCCATCGACCGCCACCGATACCGTCTTCGCGTCGGCGAACCAATCACCCGGCGGCCGGGAGCGGTCGCTGCTCGGGGCCGCTCTCCGTCACCTCCCCCGACTTCCCAGCATACCTCCGTCGCCGGGCGTGGGTCGCCCGCGACGACGCCCGCGTCCGCACCGCCGGCCAGGGACTCGGTTCCAACCACCGTCGGCGGGTCGGGCCACTGGACGGCCACCCACACGACGAGCCGTTGTCCCCACCCGCGACCTTCTTCACCACCGCGGAGCGGTTTAGTTCAACCGCTAAAGAATCTATGCTGCGTGCTCCGGGGCAAAGGCTGGGCGGGTGTCGGGGGCGTCGCGGCCGGAGCACGCAGCATAGATTCCGGTTGAACTGAACCCCCGGCAGTGCTCCCTATGGGGATTGAATCGAGCCGCTGTCTCCCACGCCACTTACGACGCGACCATTGGCCCAACCCCCCGCCTCGGCCGGCCGACCACACGGGCGGCGACGGCCCACCCATCGACCGCCACCGATACCGTCTTCGCGTCGGCCAGCCAATCTCC
>DATFWZ010000280.1:0-2527 GCA_035258765.1 Gemmataceae bacterium | reverse complement strand
ATCAGGGTTCTGCTGGGCCAGCGCGAGCCGGTCCGGCGCATTGTTGGTCGGGCGCGCGCCGCGCTCGTCCTCGCCGTTTTCCGCCACGAACAACCCGCCCTTGAGCGGATGATCGTTTGGCGCAAAGCGGATACCGTACGGGTTACGGTAGCCCCACGATACCGGTTCGATCGTGCTCTTCGGGTCGCCGACGTTGAGCTTTGCCCTCAGGATCGCACCGTCGCAGATGCCCTTCCCGGTTGCGCTCGTGAAGGCCTTGACGGTGCCACCCGGATTTTGGGTGCCGAATGGCGAGTAGCCGCTCGTCTTCACCCCGCCACCCGAGTCAAACACGTTGTTGCTGAGGGTGATGTCCTGGCAGGGGATGTCCTGCTGATTCAGGCCGCCGCCATTGTCGCGACCGACCACGCCGGAATTGGTCGTCGACCCCTGTGACCAGTAGATCCACCCAGCCTTGAACTCCATCTGCTCCGCGGGGTGGTCGCCGGTCGGCAGCCCCGCGATGAACGGGGTGACAACGCCGGAATTCGGGTCCACCATGACAATGCGAGAGGTGTTGTTCGGGTTTCCACCCGGGGGAGTCGAGCGGATCGCCTGGTTCGAGTCGGTGACGAAGAGGCGGCCCCCCTGGAAACCCTTCTCGAACGCGATCCCGACCGACGGACCGTGCGGCAAGAGGCCTACACCGGCCGCCGTCGGCTTGGCCAGGGGTCCTGCGATCTTTACGCCGTTCTGATTGAAGACGAGGATGTCGGGCGTGAAGGGATTGGTTTTCGAGAACTGGCCGCCGACTATGGGGCTGGTCTCGTCGTTGCACCTGCTCGGCAGGCCGTGCCCGGATTCGAGCACGTACACCTGGAAGTTGTTCTTGTTGCCCGTGAAGGCGATACCAACCGGGAAGTTCAGGCCCGAGGCGAAGACCGAGACCTTGAAGCCCTCCGGGACAACGATGTCCTTCGCCGTGCCTGGACTGTAGAACGCTGTGTTGTCCGTGCAGATCGGGTTGGAAAGGACCACGGCAAACGCCGGCGGCGACTTCGCCACCAGCATCACGAGCGCGAACGCGAGCGGGATCCACGCAACACGAGATTTCATAGGTTGGGTCGTCCTCTTCCGGCCCCGCCGTCCCATCTTCGGGGGGCTCAGTCGAACGTCAACCGCGCGCAGGCTTGTGTTCCCTCTGTCCCAGCCCCACGTCCCGAGCCCATACCACCACCACAAGGCCCACGGTCCCGAAAAGACAACGACGCGACGCTGGGGGGGTGAATCAAGCCGCCGTGTCACGGGAGCGGAGGACGCAGCCTGGGGGTGCGCGAATGGGGGCTGGCGCGCGAAGAGTCGGGAGCAAGAGCGACCCGACGCCGACGAAGGCGACCATCACGGCCCTCCACCCGATGCCAAACGGCATATGAACGCTCTCCCTCGCGGGGGACGGAACATAGCTGACATAAGTTGCGTTGTCAATCGCCGCGCAGTGCCGTGCCTGGGCCGAGGGGAACGCCAACAAAGCTCCTCGTCGTGCCGGCTATCCCGCCAGAGTCCTTGGGATGGTTAAACGACCGCGGCCCGGCCAGTGAGGGGCGCCGACCCCTCGCGAGCAGCGGCCGGCGGGGCGGAAGGGCGGCGCAACGATCCCGAGGTACAGGCGGCCAGCGACAGGGCCGCCAGCAGCACCCAGGTGCCGAGCCTCGCGCTATTGATTCGCTGGCGGGGGCAGACGTAGAAGGCGTCGCCTGAGCTGGGGCAGATCTGCGGATGACTGATCAGCCGGCGGGGCGCTCGTGGGAGACGGGCCGACCTGAGCCGGGGGGACCTGGACCGGGGGGACCTGGACCGGGGCCGTCGGGCCAGGAGGCACCGCGCCCGACACAGGTGGCTGGACCGTCACCGCCGGACCCGAGGGAGTGCCCTCTGGCGGGGCCGCGCGCGGCGCAGCCGTCACTGGAGGCCCGGCGGCAGCGACCGGCACCGGCTTTGGCTTCGATGGGTCCTGGAGCAGGACCTCGACGAGGCCTTCCGGGCGGGCGATCACGACCCGATCATCGGCGATCTTCTGCAGGGTGCCGCCGCTCACCGCATCGCCAACCGAGTACGCCCCGACCCGCTTCATGGTCGGATCCTCGAGGAAGGCGCGGCTCTTCGTCCCCTCGATGACGATGCCATGGAGTATAGGCTTGACGACGGCGACGGCGACGGTGGCCTTCTCGCTTCGCGCCGGGTTGAAGAGATTCTGATCGGTGATGATCGCGTATGCTTCCGGGTTCTTGGGGGCGGGCGCGGCCGCGGGGGGAGGTAGCGCCGGCGTAGCCGTCCGCGCCGTGGCGGGAGGCGGGATCGGGTGCTTGACGAGGAGGGCGCGCACGATACCGACGGTGAAGGTCAGGCTCGCGAGGCCGAGGACCACGTTGAATACGATCAGCCGCCGGGGCATCACGGGCTGTTTCCATTCACCGTCAGCAGATAGCCGGTTATGGTGAGCGTCGTCAGGACCTTTCGCGGCTGACCGACTGGAACTGCCACCCGAACC
>DATFWZ010000279.1:0-17886 GCA_035258765.1 Gemmataceae bacterium | reverse complement strand
GCTGCGCTTCGGTCTCCGCCGCCCGTCGTTCCGCCCGCCTGGGCGTGGACGGTTTAGCCAGCGTCCGGGTCGCCGCAGCGAAGCGCCGTTGGCCCCACCATACGGTACGCCGGGAGAATCTTGATGACTCAATTCCCCGCTTCCTCCGGCCGGTTCCGCCGCGTCCTCGGCCTCGTCCGCAAGGAGTCGCTCCAGATCCTTCGCGACCCGAGTAGCTACCTGATCGCCGTCGTCCTCCCGCTCCTGCTCCTGTTCATTTTCGGGTTCGGCGTGTCCCTCGACCTGCGGCGGGTGCCGGTCGCGCTGGTCGTCGAGCAATCGACGCCGGAGGCGGAAAGCCTGCTCGCCTCGTTCCGCAGCTCCGGGTATTTCGACGTGACGGTCGCACGTCACCGGGCCGAGGTCGAGGAGGGCCTGATCTCCGGCCGGCTCAAGGGGATGATCGTCCTGTCCGCCGATTTCAGCGACCGGCTGGGGCGCGGGGAGGCGGCCCCGGTCCAGGTGATTGTGGACGGTAGCGACCCGAACACCGCGGGCCTGGTCCAACTCTACGTCCAGGGGGTGTGGGCCAACTGGCTCGAGCAGGAGGCCGTGTCGGGGACGGGACTCACCGCCCGGCCGCGGGCCGGCCCGCAGATTTCGACGCAGCCGCGGTACTGGTTCAACCCGGAGGTGAGCAGTCGCGACTACCTGATCCCCGGGGCGATCGCGGTCATCATGGCGATCATCGGCACTCTGCTCTCTGCGCTCGTCATCGCCCGGGAGTGGGAGCGCGGGACGATGGAAGCAGTCCTCGCCACCCCGGTCGGCCGCGCGGACTTGCTCCTCGGCAAGATTATCCCGTACTTCGTGCTCGGGATGCTGGCGATGGGCCTGTCCGCGGCCGCGGCCGTGTTCCTGTTCGGCGTCCCCTTCCGCGGATCGGTGCTGGCGCTGACCGTCGTCTCCGCGGCATTCCTCGTGGACATGCTCGCCCTGGGCCTGCTCATTTCCACGGTGACCCGGAACCAGTTCGCGGCCAGCCAGGCGGCCTTCATCTCGGCGTTCCTGCCGGCGTTCGAGCTGTCCGGGTTCATCTTCGAGATCGACAGCATGCCCTGGGTGATCCGGATGATCACCCAGGTCCTGCCGGCCCGGTACTTCGTGTCAAGCCTGCAAACCATTTTCCTGGCCGGCGACGTCGGCGACGTCCTGATCCCGAACACGCTCGTCATGCTCGCGTTCGCGGTGGTCTTCTTCGCCCTCTTGACCCGGGCCACGCGCGCCCGGCTGGAGTGACCCGTGCTCCTCCGCATCCGAACGCTGGTCGTCAAGGAGCTGCTGGCCGTGTGGCGCGACCCGAAGAGCCGGTTCATCCTCATCGGGCCGCCCCTGATCCAGATGGTGATCTTCTCGTTCGCGGCGACGCTGGAGGTGAAGAACGTCCCGATCGCGATCTTGAACAAGGACTACGGGACGCACGGCCGCGACCTGATCGCCCGGCTGCAGGGGTCGCCGAACTTCACGCGGATCGAGTATCTGTCGGGGAACTCAGACATCACCCCCGCGATCGACGCCCGCCGGGCCCTGATGGTGGTCCACATCGGACCGGACTTTTCGCGCAACCTGGACGCGGGACGACCGGCCGACGTCCAGCTGATCCTCGACGGTCGGCGGTCGAACGCGGCCCAGCTCGTGGCCGGCTACGCGACCGCGATCGTCGGCTCCTACAACGAGGAGTTGGCCCGCGACCGCCGGATCCCGCCCCCGCCGAGCGAGGTGGTCCCGCGCATCTGGTTCAACCCGAACATGGACCCCCGGTGGTCCACCGTCCCGGGCCTCGTTGCCATCCTGACGACGATGATGGGAATCATGATCACCGGGCTCTCGGTGGCCCGCGAGCGGGAGCTGGGGACGTTCGAGCAGCTGTTGGTGTCGCCGCTGTCGCCGACGGAAATCATCCTCGGCAAGACGGTCCCGGCCCTGATTATCGGGACGGCCGAGGCGACCGGGATGACGCTGGTCGGGATGTACGTGTTCGGCGTCCCGTTCCGCGGGGAGGCCGCGCTCTTCTACCTGAGTATGGTCGTCTACCTCGGGGCCGTGATCGGGGTGGGACTGTTCATCTCGTCCCTGGCCCGAACGCAGCAGCAGGCGATCCTCGGGGCGTTCGTGTTCATGGTGCCGGCGATCCTCTTGTCCGGATTCGCGAGCCCGATCGAGAACATGCCACCGTGGCTGCAGTTCCTCACGCGAGCGAACCCGGTGCGCTACTTCATGACGATCGTGAAGGGGGTGTTCCTGAAGGCGATGTCGCCAGACGAAATCCTGGACAACCTGTGGCCGCTGGTGGTGATTGCGGCAACCACGCTGGCGACCGCGGCCTGGCTGTTCCGCCGTCGCGCAGCGTGAGGCGAGTCCGGGTCCTGGCGCTACAGGTATTCGCAAGGTAACCGCATTCTCATTTTTTTCTTCAAATTCGCGCGCCGACCGGGTAAACCCTTGGTCAATAATCCGTCAGTCGCGGAGCCCACCAGTCATGTCGCGCACCCCTCGCGTCGCCCCGCTGTTGCTGGCCTTCATCGCCGGCGCCTTCGTCGCCCGCCTGCCCGCCGTGTTTGCGTCCAAACCGGCCCCGCCGCTCGACTGGTCGGCCGGGGCGGGGGTCGTCCGCATCGGCGAGGGCGGCCCGGAACACCCCCAGCCGGGCTCGCTGACCGCGTCCCGCGTCGTCGTCGATGAGAAGACGACGACCCTATTAGCCACCCCGCCCCCGGAGGGCGCGAACGTGTGGAAGCTGACCCTCGCGGGGGGCCGGGTGAAGATGTGGTGCGTCGAGCACCGGCCGGCCGGGGATGAGAAGGCCAAGGCCGGTTGCGAGCGACGGAATCACGGGAAGCACGACGAGCACGTTTCGACCGGGGAGGGGCCGAAGTAGCCGACCTGTCTATACGCCGAAGGCGTTGCATCTCAGAGCCGGGGGTCGAGCAGCGCACCCCCGTATACCGACGACCAACAACCAATCCGTCGAACCCCAACGGGGTTCTATCACGCGGCCGATCCAACGCGCGTGATAGAACCCCGTTGGGGTTCGGTTGGTCCCGTCTGCGGGGTGGCTGACCGGGGGTAGGCCGCTGCGCGGCCAACCCCCGGCTATGAGATGCAACGCCTTCGGCGTAAAGACATACGGGACCGGAAACAGACTTTCAGGTGAGCACCTCGCGCACGACCTCCCCGTGCACGTCCGTCAGCCGGAAGTCGCGGCCCTGGAAGCGGTAGGTCAGCTTCGTGTGGTCCAGGCCGAGCAGGTGCAGGATCGTCGCCTGGATGTCGTGGACGTGCACCCGGCCGGTCACCGGGCCGAAGCCGAACTCGTCCGTCTCCCCGTGCACCAGGCCGCGCTTCACCCCGGCCCCGGCCAGCCACATCGGGTAGGCGTCGATGTGGTGGTTGCGACCCACCTTTTCGCGGATCTCCCCCATCGGCGTCCGCCCGAACTCGCCGCCCCAGACGACCAGCGTCGAGTCCATAAGGCCCCGCTGCTTCAGGTCCATGAGCAAGGCGGCCGTCGGCCGGTCCACTTCGCGGCAGATTGTCTCCAGCGGGCCGTCTAGGTGTAGGTTCGCGTCGCCGTGATGGTCCCAGTCGGCGTGGTACAGCTGGACGAAGCGCACCCCGCGCTCGACGAGCCGCCGGGCCAGGACGCAGTTGTTCGCGAACGACGGCTTGCCCGGCTCGGCCCCGTACATGTCCAGCGTCTTCTTCGACTCCTTCGACAGGTCGATCAGCTCAGGGGCGCTCGTCTGCATCCGGTAGGCCATCTCGTACGCGGCGATGCGGGTGGCGATCTCCGGGTCACCGGTCCGGTCGAGCCGCACCTTGTTCAGGTCGGCGACGGCGTCCAGGGTGTCCTTCTGCCGGTCGGCGGTGATCCCGGCCGGGCGGCCGAGGTTGACGATCGGGTCGCCGCCGGCCCGGAACGGCACCCCCTGGTAGGTGCTCGGCAGGAAGCCGCTGCCCCAGTTGAGCGCCCCGCCCCGCGGCCCGCGCGGGCCGGACTGCAAGACCACGAACCCGGGCAAGTCCTGGGCCTCGCTGCCGAGACCGTAGGTCAGCCACGAGCCCATCGCCGGGCGGCCGAACTGCGGCGAGCCGGTGTTCAGGAACAACTTCGCCGGGGCGTGGTTGAACACGTTGGTCGCGACCGTGCGGATGAACGCGACCTCATCGACCACCTTCGCGAAGTGCGGGAACAGGTCGGAGACGCTCAGCCCGCCGTCCCCGGCCCGGGCGAACTTGTGCTTCGTCCCCAGGAGCTTTGGCGTTTCCTTGGCGAACGTGTTCATGAACGCGAACCGCCGACCCTTGATGAATGACTCCGGGATCGGCTGCCCGTGCAGCTTCTGCAGCTCCGGTTTGTCCTCGAACAGCTCGAACTGCGTCGGCCCGCCGGCCATGAACAGGAAGATGACACTCTTCGCCTTGGGCTCGAAGTGCGGCTTCTTCGGCGCCAGCGGGTTGGCGGCCGGCGCCGCCTGCGCTTCGCGCCCGAGCAGCGACCCGAGGGCCATGGCCCCGAGGCCAACGCCGCAGTCGCGGAAGAAGTGCCGGCGGGTCTGAAGCAGAAGCGGATCAGGAGGGTTCATCACGATCATTCCCGCGTAATGCACTCGTCGAGGTTCAAAACGACCCGGGCCAGGAGGAGCAAGGCCGCCCGATCGGCCGCGGGCGTTTCCTCCAGTTTCGCCAGCATCTTGCCCGCCGGCCCGGCCCCCTCGAGCAATGGGGTCACCTCTTCCGGATAGGCGGCGAAGTGCGTGCGCTGCTTCTCCAGGAACGCCGCGAGCCGCTGCCGCTCCAATTCGATCGGTTCACGACCCAGTGCCAATCGGAATGCGTGGTCCACCTGATCTGGCCCGGTCGCCTTGCCGTCCCGCAAAACTCGCGACGCGAGGCCCGCGGCGTACTCGGTAAACCCGGCGTCGTTCAAGAGCGTGAGCGCCTGCAGGGGGGTGTTCGAGCGGTTTCGGCGGGTGCAGGTGGTGCCGGCGTCCGGGGCGTCGAACGACATCAGGGCCGGGTGCGGCGAGGCGCGCCAGAAGTACGTATACATCCCGCGGCGGTACCGGTCCGGGCCGTCGCTCGGCGCCCACGTCCTGCTGACCTGCGTAAACCGGAAGACCCCCTCCGGCTGCGGCGGGAAGACGCTCGGGCCGCCAATCCGCGCGTCGAGCAACCCGCTCGCGGCCAGACACGCGTCGCGGACCAGCTCGGCCTCCAGCCGCAACCGGACTTGCCGGGCGAGCAGCCGGTTGCGCGGGTCGGTCGTCTCCAGGTCCGGGCGGCTCGCGGACGACTGCCGGTACGTGGTCGACGTGACGATGAGCCGGTGCATGTCCTTGAGCGACCAGTCCCGGCGGACGAATTCGGCCGCGAGCCAGTCCAACAGCTCCGGGTGCGACGGCGGGGTACCCTGCGTGCCGAAGTCGTTTTCCGTCTCGACCAGGCCGGTGCCGAAATAGACGCCCCAAATGCGGTTCACGATGACCCGCGGAGTAAGCGGATTGTCCGGCGACACGAGCCATTTCGCGAGGTCCAGGCGGTTTGGAGTTTGCGGAGCCGCGGGCAACGGCGGCAGAACCGCCGGGGTGCCGGGCGTGACCTCCGCCCCCGGGCGGGTGAAGTCGCCGCCCTTGAGTATGTGTGACTCTCGTGGAGTCACCCGCTCCTGCAGCACCATCGTGGTCAGCCCGGCCGGGGCCTTCTTGCCCTTGGCAGGCGTGTCGGTCTTCGGGGCCGGGCCGAGCGGCAAGGTCGGCTCGTCTTGATTGTTGAAGAACGCGAAGAGCTGGTAGTACTCCCGTTGCGCCAGCGGGTCGAATTTGTGGTTGTGACACTGGCAACAACCCACCGTTAGCCCGAGCCAGACGGACCCAGTCGTGTTCACGCGGTCGATTACGGCCTCGACGCGGAATTGCTCCGGGTCGATCCCGCCTTCCTCGTTGATCTGCGTATTCCGGTGAAAGCCCGTCGCGACTTTCTGGTCGGTCGTCGCTCCGGGGAGTAGATCGCCGGCGAGTTGTTCGACCGTGAACTGCTCGAACGGCTTGTCCTCGTTGATGGCGCGGATGACCCAATCGCGGTATGGCCAAATGGTCCGCGGGGAGTCGATGCTGTAGCCGTTCGAGTCCGCGTACCGGGCCAGGTCGAGCCAGTGGCGGCCCCAGCGCTCCCCGTAGTGCGGCGACCGCAGCAGCCGCTCCACGACGCGCTCGTAGGCGTCGGCGGAGGAGTCCTTGAGGAAGGCTGCCACTTCGTCGAGGGTGGGGGGCAGACCGGTCAGGTCGAGCGACACGCGTCTGAGCAGGGTGACCTTGTCCGCCTCCGGCGACGGGAAGATCCCGTTCTTCTCCAGCCGGGCAAGGACGAACGCGTCAATCGGGTTGCCCACCCAATCCGTTCGCTTGACCGCGGGCGGGGCCGATGGCCGGATCGGCTGGAACGACCAGTGAGTTGATTTCCTTGGCTGGTCGGCCCCGGCCGGGAACTTCGCCCCGTGGTCAATCCAGGCGGTGATCCGGGCGACCTCGGCCGCGGACAGCCGCGGCTCCTTGGGCGGCATCTGCTTCAGGTCGTTCGCCCCGTTAAGGGCCTGGACCAGCCGGCTCTCGGCCGACTTGCCCGCGGTAACGACTGGGCCGTTGTTCGAGCCCTCGCGGACGCCGGCCGCGGTGTCCAGCCGGAGCCCCGCCTTCTGCTTGGTCGGGCCGTGACACTCGGCACACGACCGGGTGAAGAGCGGCTGGATGTCGCGCGCGTAATCCACGGCCGGGTCGGCCGCGCCCGTGGTCGCGACCAGGAAGGCCGCGGTCCATGTCGATGCGATGACAAAGTGCCGGATCATTCGCTCCTCTTCAGCCGGGTTCAGCGGGAGTTACGGGGCGGCGCGGTTGCCCAGGTGGGCGTGGCGGCGGATCTCCTCGGGCGTCAGCGGGCGGTCGTACACAGCCAGCTCGTCGAGGAGGCCCTCGAAGGCCCGGATCTCGGACTCAAACGGAGGGAGACTCCGTTGCTTCAGCCGGCCGACGAACAGGCGGCAGGCCGTGGTCGCCGCGTCCTCCGGGGCCTGGGCGTTCAGCCTGGCAGGCGACGTGCCGACGAGCTCGCCGTCCACGTACAGCTCCAGCGTGTCGCCGTTCTTTTGCCCGACGACGTGTCGCCAGAGGGTGGTCACGACCGTCCGCCGGGAGAAGACGTCGGCCCCGCCGCTGGTCGCGGCCGGCCAGCGGTCGAGGAACCGAACCGTGCACGGCTCGTGCGGCGACCGTCGGCCCCGGGCGGTTAGCTCCAGGTAGGCCAGGTGGTTCTCGCTTTGCCCGTCCTCGCGGTCGATGAGGCCGACGAGGGCGCTGCGGCCCTGAGCTTTCGGCGTCGGGATGTCCGCCTGGACCCACACCTCGATCGCGTAGCCTTCGGATCGTGGGGGGGTCCACACGCCGTCCATCAGGAACGCTTGCGCGTGATCGTCATGCCTGAAGCGGGCCGCGTGGTTGCCGTCCGTCGACGGCTCGATGTTCACGCTGCCAGTTGCCTTCAAACCCGGCCGGCCGGCGATCTCGTTCGGCACCGTATCGTTGACCAGGGTCTCAAACCGCCAGTAACCCCACGGCTTGGCGGTCAGGATGGCTTCGGCGTAGCCGGGATCCAACCGCAGTGGCGGCGGTACAAACTCGCCGAGTTCGACGAAGTCGTCCGGCTGCGGGGCGACGTCCTGAATGCGCCCGACACCGGGATCGACCTCGACCGACCGCTGCCGCTCGAGCAGCGCCCCGCCGACTGACCGGCCGTCCTTGCCCAGGACCGACACGCCCGCTTCCCCCTCGAAGACCATGACCCGCGACTTGCCGCCCGGCTCCAGGTTCAGGGCAAACTCGGTGCCCATGTCCACGACCTCGTAACCGGCGGTGAGGACGGTGAACCCCTCGGCCCCGCGGGGCACCCGGGCCCGGAGCTTGCCATAATGGCAGAACACGCGGTCGGCGGCGCGCAACTCCAGGTCGGCCGGGCCCTCGACAGTCAGAGCGACCCCGCTGAAGAAGGCGAGCGTCAGCCGCCCGCTCGCGAGGCGCAGCCGGCCGGAGGTGACAACCGTCCCCTCCCCGGGGGTCGCGCCCTCGCCCGGCTCCCAGCGGATGTCCTCGACCTTGATCGCGGTGGCGATTTCCATGCCGGCGTGCGCGGCCTCCGATGGCGGTTCGGGGGCGCGCGCACCCGGTCGGAATGCCAGGACCAGTGCGCCGGCGACCACGACGGCCGCGGCCAGCGCGGCTCCCCAACGAGCCAGGCGCCGGATCCGGAGCCGCCGCTTCCCTTCGTGGACAACGCGTTCCGCCAGCGCCTCGACCTCCTCCCGCTGTCGGGCGGTCCAGCCGATTTCGTCCTCCAGCCGCAACCATCGCGGCTCGGCCGACTGCACGGCCTTGAGCATCCCGAGCAGGCGAATCTCTTCGACAAAGGCGCGGCGGAAGGAGTCGTCCTCGCGCAGCCGGGCGAGCAGCGCCTCGCGACGCCCTTCCCCGGAGTCGTGGTCGCCCCGCCAGAGGGCGAGCAGGTCCTGCAGGTCCTGGTCCATTACCCGACCCCTTTCTGGAGGCATTCTCGGAGCAGCTGGTTGGCCCGGTAGTGGAGGTTGTAAATCACGCCGACGGAGGTCGAGAGCGCCTCGGCCAGCTCGGCCGGCTTGTCGCCGTCAAGGCCAGCCCGGACCACCCGCCGCAGCCGCTCGGGCAGTTGCCCGATGCAGCGGAGGAGCCGCTCGATCAACTCGGCCCGGTCGGTCGCGGCGGCCCGCTCGAGGTCGCTCTCGATCAGGGCCGTCACCTCGTCGCGGAACCGCTGGAGGGCCTGGCTCCGCCGCGACTGGGTGCGGAAGTAGACCAGGAGCTTGTTCCGGGCGATGCCGCGGAGCCAGGCGCCGAAGTCGTCCCCCCGGCGAAAGGTGGGCAGGCTCTCGAGGGCCGCGAGGAACACCTCCTGGGCCAGGTCGTCCACATCGGCCAGGTGGTGCACCTGGCTCGCCAGGTAGCTGCGCAGGGGCAGGGCGAATTCGCGGACGACCCGCCCGAAGGCCTCGGTCCGCCCACGGGCGACCTCGTCGAGGACGGCTTCAACTTCCGACCGATCGCCCATCAGTCTCCCCGCCGGCGGCCCCAATGTTAGTTTGCCGCAACGGCCGCCGTTCTCATCACTCGGGGCAAAAAAACTGAAAGTCTGGTGAGAAATTGCCGGGACCGGCAAACTACCCCGTTGAATACAGCTCTTTGCGCTTCCGATCGGCTCCGGCGAGGAACTGCCGGTTCCGCCACCGGACCAGTTCTTTTCATCATCTCGCTTACTGTTTCTGGAGTGAGACATGCGCCAGCCCTCTCCCCTGCTGCGTGGAATCCGATCCCGGTCGGCGTTCACCCTGATCGAACTGCTGGTCGTTATTGCCATCATCGCCATCCTCATCGGACTGCTCCTGCCCGCCGTCCAGAAAGTTCGCGACGCCGCCGCCCGGATCCAGTGCACCAACAACGTCAAACAACTCGCGCTCGGCTGCCACAACTACGAGAGCGCCAACGGGACGCTGCCACCGTGGGCCGTCGGCACTACGGTTCAATTCGGGTCCGCCCATTACTTGTTGCTGCCGTATATCGAGCAGGACAACCTCTTCCGGCAGGCGAACGGCAATTCGTTCAACGTCCGAACCTCGCCCGTGAAGATATTTGCCTGCCCCAAGGACCCGACCATCACCGGCGGCGGGGTGTTCACCTCCCAGGCGGTCAACTACCCGTTCAACGGGACCGCCCCGCTGCGCATCTCGGTCAACGGGGTCCCGTACGGGGCGACGTCGTACGCCATTAACGGCCAGGTTGCCGCCGCCATGATGGAGAACGGCCACCCGATCCGGGGCGGCATGACCCTGAGCACGATTACCGATGGGACGAGTAATACCCTGCTGTTCGCCGAGCGGATGGCGTTCTGTTCCGGGCCGGACTACCCGAACCCAAACACCTCCCCGCGGCTGGCCCCCGGGTCGGTGACCTGGAGCATCTGGGCTCGCGGCGGCAAGAACACGACTATCGCCAACTGGTTGGACGGGGCCCCGGGCGCGCCGCTCCCGCCGACCTCCTTCGCCGCGTCCCCGGACGGGTACACGTGGTGGGACGTCGCGATGTTCGACCACCCGTACCGCAACCCGGCGAACCTCAACGCCGGGCCGGGCCCGCGGACGGACCCGAACTTCCGCCAGAACTGGGACGGCGGGGTGGTCAATCCGGGCGGCATCCAGGGGAACCCGCGGCCCCTCCAGTGCGACTACCGCCGGCTCCAGGCCCTGCACGGCAACGTGGCGATCGCCGGCCTGGCCGACGGCAGTGTCCGCACCGTCTCCTCATCGATCAGCGCCCTCACCTGGCAGCGGGCCGCCACCCCCAACGGCGGCGAGGTGGTGGCCAACGACTGGTAATCCTCCGCGTTTGGGAGTCTCCCATGCACGGTCTGATTCGCCGGCTGCGCGGCGGGGTTGTCCTGCTCGCCCTCGCGGCCGGATGCTCCTCCAAGCCCCAGATGGCCCAGCTGTCCGGCACAGTCACCTTCAAGGGACAGCCAGTCCCGGCCGGCTGGATCTCGTTCACGCCGGAGGCGGGCAAGGGGTCGGTGAAGGTATGCCAGATCAAGGACGGGGTATACGACTCGTCCAAGGAACCGGATCCCGGGATCTTCCCCGGCCGGAACCTGATCCGGATCGGCGGGTTCGACGGCAAGAAGATCCCATACTGGGGTCAGGGGAAGCAGATCTTCAACCCGGTCGATGACGCCATCGACGTCCCGACAGGTGCCTCGACCAGGGACTTCGTAATCCCGGAGTCGGCCGGAAAGGACCTGAAGATTCAACCGACCGCCGACGAGTAAGGACAAGGCGAGCGGAGCGGCGTCAGACTCCCGAAGATGACATCATCGGGCGGCTGACGCCGCGCCGCTCGCCAAGACCCCCTCACGCCTCCCAACTTCCCCGCAAAGCCGGGGGAGGGGTTTCCAGGCGCCGCACGAATTATGGCTCGAACCGCTCGGCGAATGGCGGCAACTTCTCGTCAATGGCGGCGATGATGGTTGCCAGGGCGACCGGCCGCCACGCGTGGCCCGCGGCCGTCGGGTGATCGATGGCGGCCTGGCGCACGCCCGTTTCCAACAACTCCACCAATACGGCCCGCAAGAGGCTGGCGGGTTCAAGGGAGATTGCGGCCGAGCCGGATAGCGACCGGGCTCGGATGTACCGCCGGGCGAGCGAGCGGTCCGTGAACAGAAGAAGAATCGGCTGCTTGGTCCGCGGCAAGGCGGCTGTTCGGAGAGAGGCCGGCAGCCCCTTGTGCCACAGTGTCTTCCGGTCCGCCACCCCCAGGACCGGTAGATGGAGCACGAAACCGCGACCCTTCGGCACCTTGGCCATTAGGCATCTCCGAGCAAGCTGAATTGAGCCGACGAATGGCCCGGGCCGTTTCCGGCCGCGCCCGAAGTGTAACGCACGCCCGGCGCCGCGGGAAGTGCCGATCTCCATTCGGGGCTGACGCCACCAGGTCGCGTAATCCCAGAACTTCGACATTCGGCCGTCCGGTGCAGCCGACCACCCCCGCCCCGCTTTATTCTGTTAGACCGGCCTGGGGTCGGTACTATCTCTTTAATCCTCTTCCGCCCGCATCTCGTCCCGGGGGAACGACCGATGCGCCCGTCACGCATTCTCTTGCGTCCCGTCCTCCTCGCGGGGGTCATTGCTGCCGCCGCCGTCGGGTGCGGTAAGGGGCCGCCGCAGTTGCCGCCGCCGGAACCACCGACCGTCGCAGTCGTCAAGCCGCTGCTCACCCCGTTCCGGCCGACGAAGGAGTTCACCGGGCGGCTGGTCACGAAAGACCCGGTCAAAGTCATCCCCCAGATCACCGGGCGGTTGCTCGCCCGCGAGTTCAAGGACGGCGACTACGTCGAGGAGGGCAAGACCGTCCTGTTCCGCATCGACCCGGTGCTCTACAAGGCCGACGTGGAACGGACCAAGGCCGAGATCGCCCGGGCGATCGCCGACATCGAGAACTGGAAGGCCCAGATCGACCGGGACAAGGCCGAGCACGAGCGCCTGCGCCAGGGCGGCGGGGCCGTCACGAAGTCGGAGCTCGACAAGGCCGCCGCGAACGTGAAGGTGTCCGAGGCCCAGCTCGACGTGTCGAAGGCCAACAAGCTCTCGGCCGAGGCGGCGCTGATCAAGGCGGAAGAGAACTTCAAATACTGCACCATCTACGCCCCGACCTCGGGGCGGCTGGGCCAGTCGCTCGTGTCTGCCGGCACGCTCGTGGACGCCTACAAGACCGAGTTGGTGTCGGTGTACCCGATCAACCCGGTGTACGCCACCTGGGAGATCGACGAGTCCACGTCGCACTGGTACCGCGAGCAGATCCGGTTGGGGGCGATCCCCGACCCCCGCGACCCCGCGACCCGGCTCATCGTCACCGTCAAGCTCAAGCACGAGAAGGACTTCACCACGGACGCGAATGACCGCAGCCGCAACGGCCCGTTGGACTTCCTGGACCCCGAGATCGTGCGGGCGACGGGCACGCGTACCATCCGGGCGACTCTCGAGAACGTTGCGAAGAAGGGGCCGAACGGCGAGTGGCTGACGCCGCCCCTGTCGGCCGGCGACTCGGTGCGGGTGCGAGTCACCGCCGGGGCCCCTCGGACGGTGTTGGCCATTCCCGAGGGGGCCGTCTTCAGCCAGCAGCGCAAGCAGTATGTGTACGTGGTCGCGGACGGCAAGGCCCAGCTCCGCGAAGTCGAGCCGGGGGCCGCGTTCGATGGCTTGGTTGAGATCAACCGCCGGGCATCGGCTTCCGCATCGACCGGGCTGGATGAGAGCGATTCGGTCATCGTCGACAACCTGCTCCGCGTGCGGCCGGGGGTTCCGGTCACTGTCAAGTGACGTCGGTCGTTAGCAGCTTATAGGTCCCATAGGTCCCATAGGACTTATAGGTCCTATGGGCTGAACCACCCCTCACCCTTCATCCCGATGCAATTCTTCATCACCCGACCCGTCTTCGCCGCGGTGCTCTCCGTGCTGATCACGCTCGGCGGCGTGCTCGCGCTGACGCAATTGCCCATCGCGCAGTACCCGGAAGTCGTGCCCCCGCAGGTCGTGGTCACGGCCAATTATCCCGGGGCCGACGCGCGCACCGTGTCGGAGACCGTCGCCGCACCGATCGAGGAGCAGGTGAACGGGGTCGAGGGGATGATCTACATGGAGAGCCAGTGCACCAACGACGGCACCATGCAGCTCACGGTGACATTCAAACTCGGCACCAACCCGGATCTGGCTCAGGTCCTCGTCCAGAATCGCGTCGCGATCGCGACCCCGAAGCTCCCGGAGGACGTCCGCCGGCTCGGGGTCGTCACCAAGAAGCGGTCCACCGCCATCCTCCTGGTCGTGAACATGTACGCGACCCGGCCCGCGGCGACCGACGCCGAGGTGTTCGAGCAGCAACTGGCCGTGAGCCGCCACGCCAACAATGTGGTGAAGGACGAGCTGGCCCGCCTCGACGGCGTGGGCGACGTATTCATGTTTGGCAACCGCGACTACGCCATGCGGGTGTGGTTGGACCCCGGGAGGATGAATGACCGGGACCTGGTCCCCGGCGAAGTTGTGGACGCCATCCGCAAGCAGAACGTACAGGTGGCGGCCGGGCAGATCGGCCAGCCGCCGGTGCCGCGCGGGCAGACGCGGCAACTCGTCGTCAACACCCTTGGCCGACTGCGGACGGAGAAGCAGTTCCAGGACATCGTGGTCAAGACCGGGCCGCAAGGCGAGGCGCTGGTGCGGCTCGGCGAGGTGGCCCGCGTCGAGCTCGGGGCCAAGAGCTACGACTCGTCGAGCGCGCTGGACAACCGCCCGGCGGTCGGCCTGGCGATCTTCCAACTCCCGGGCGGCAACGCCTTCAGCACCGCCCGGGACGTCAGAGAGGAGATGAAGCGGCTTCGGGCGTCGCCGGAGTGGCCGGACGGGATCGAGTACGACATCGTGTTTGACCCGACCGACTACGTCCGGGCAAGCGTCAACGAGGTGGTCAACACGCTCTTCGTGGCGATCCTGCTCGTCTTTGTCGTCGTGCTGGTATTCCTCCAGAGCTGGCGGGCGGCCCTCATCCCCATGATCGCGGTCCCGGTCTCGCTCGTCGGCACCATGGCGGCGATGTACGCCCTCGGGTACTCGATCAACAACCTGACGCTCTTCGGCATGGTCCTGGCCATCGGCATCGTCGTGGACGACGCGATCGTAGTCGTCGAGGCCGTCGAGTTCCACATTGGCCGCGGCCTCGCGCCGCTCGCCGCGACCAAGAAGGCGATGTCCGAAGTGGCATGGGCGATCGTCGGCGTCTCACTGGTGCTGTGTGCGGTCTTTGTGCCGGCCGCGGTCATTCCCGGACTGACCGGGCAGTTCTTCAAGCAGTTCGCGGTCACGATCGCGGTCAGCACGGTCATTTCCGCATTCAACTCGCTGACCCTGAGTCCGGCCCTCTGCCCTTTGCTCTTGCGCGGCCACGACGCCGGCAAGGACTGGATCGACCGGGGACTGTACTATCTGGTCGGGTGGTGGCTCTTCCGCGGGTTCAACTGGACCTTCGAGCGCGGGACGAGGCTGTACAGCCGGTCGGTCGGATGGCTGATCCGGTTGGCCGTCATCGTGCTCGTCGTCTACGGCGGCCTCCTGGCACTGGCCTACCTCGGATTCCGCGCCGTGCCCGGGGGGTTCATTCCGCAGCAGGACCAGGGCTACCTGGTCGTGAACCTGGAGCTGCCGCCGGGCTACTCCGTCGAACAAACCGACGGGGTGATGAAGGAGGTGGCCGACGCGTGCCTCGCGACCGACGGCGTCGCCCACACCGTTCAGATCAGCGGGTACTCCATTTTCAACCGCGCGAACATCCCGAATAACGGGGGCATCTACATCGGGCTGAAGCCGTTCGAAGAGCGCAAGGCGCGGCCCGCGGACGCCATTGTCCGCGACCTGAACGCCCGATTCGCCAACATCCGGAGCGGGACGGCGACCGCGTTCGGCGCCCCGCCCATCCTGGGGCTGGGCAACGCCGGGGGGTTCAAACTGCAGATCGAGGACCGCGGCAATCTGGGGCCCGAGGTGTTGGAAGGTATGACCTGGGCACTCGCCGCCGAGGCGAGCAAGAACCCCGGCGGGGGCATCCCGGTCGCGTTCAGTTCGTTCCGGTCGAACAACCCGCAGCTGTTCCTGACCGTGGACCGCGACAGGGTGCAGCAGATGGGTGTGTCGGTCCAGGCGGTCAACGATGCCCTGCAGTCGTACATGGGGCAGGTCTACGTCAACGACATCACCCTGGACAACCGCAATTGGCAGGTCACGGTGCAGGCCGATGGGCCGTTCCGCCGCACGCCCGACGACCTGGGCCGGATCAAGGTCCGCGCACCGGACGGCGGGATGATCCCGATAGCGGGGCTGCTCACCACCGCCCCGCACCAGGGGCCGACGATGGTGAACCGGTACAAGATGTACCCCTCGGCCGACATTAACGGGTTCACGATCCCCACCGTGATCTCGTCGGGCCAGGCGATCGACAAGATGGAGGCGCTGGCCCGGCGCGACCTGCCGCCGGGGCTGACTTTCGAGTGGACGGACATGGCCTACCAGCAGAAGCTGGCGGCGAACACGAAGGTGGAGTTGCCGGGCGTCTTCGCGTTTCGCGGCGACACCACGCTTCTCGTGTTCGGGCTGAGCGTCGTCGTGGCCTTCCTGGTGTTGGCGGCGCTCTACGAGAGCTGGCTCTTGCCTTTGGCTATCGTGCTGATCGTGCCGATGTGCCTCCTGTGCGCCGTAGCCGGACTGCTCATCACGACGCTCGACCTGAATGTTTTCAGCCAGATCGGGCTGGTGGTGCTGGTGGGCCTGGCGACCAAGAACGCAATTCTGATCGTGGAGTTCGCGAAGCAGAAGCGGGAGGCGGGGATGTCGCGCTACGACGCCGCGGTGGCCGCCGCCACGCAGCGGCTGCGGCCGATCCTGATGACCAGCTTCGCGTTCATCCTCGGGGTGGTCCCGCTCCTGATCGGCAAGGGCGCCGGGGCCGAGATGCGCAATGCGCTGGGCACCGCGGTGTTCAGCGGCATGCTCGGCGTGACCGTGTTCGGCATCTTCTTCACGCCGGTCTTCTACGCGGTGCTGGAACGGCTGCGCGATCGCGGGGTCAGGCCGGCCCCCGAGTTGTTGCCGGACGATGAAGTGGCCAAGTCAAAATTGGCTGTGCATCCCGGGTAGGTCCCGCGTGCCGGGCGGGACCTTCGCGCTCGCCGTGGCAAAAGAGATGTCCCGAGACAGCCTGCCACCGGCCTTTCCTCCTTCGACCACAGGACCAGGTAACATCTCTCCCTTCTCCCGCGCTTTCGCGGCCGCGACTCGGCTACAATTGCGGCCAGCCCCGGTGGGTCGTGCCATGATCCAATCGCGCCTGTTCGCCGCCCTTCTTGTCGGCCTTGCAATTCAGCCGGCGACCGAAGCCCACGCCCAGTCCGGCCCGCGGCTGCCGGTCTGGCTCGCCGGGCCGCCGCTCCCGGAGGGGGCCATCCGCCGCTTCGGCAAGCCGCCTCCACCACTACCAGTCGCCACCAAAACAGAGTCGACTGCGCGGCGGGTCTCCCGGCTGGAGGAAGCGGGACCGCAGCCCACGCGGACGGTGATGGCCCTCACGCCCGACGGGACGCAGCTCGTCGTCGCCGACTATACCGGGCGAATCGATCTGTGGGACATCGCATCGGGTCGGCTCGTCAAACGCCTGCAGGAACCGGGCCCGGACCCGATCCACTCGATGGCCGTGTCCCCGGACGGGCGGTGGCTGGCGTGCGGGCGGACGCGACCAGACATTCAGCTCTGGGAACTCGCGACCGGCAAGGTGGCAGGGACGATCCCGTTAAAGCGCGCCGCCGAAAGGTCCCGGCCGGGCATCCCGGAGCGCATGGCGTTCGCCCCGGACGGCAAGGCCCTGTACACGGGCATCGACATCTACAGCGACACGGGCGATCACGGGTCAACCGCCTGGGAAGTTCCGTCCGGGAAGCGGCTTTGGAACGTGAACGGGGTCGGGTACAACCTGGCCGCCGACCCGCGCGGGCGCTGGGTCCTGACCGGCATCCTGGATGACCCGGCCCGACTGGCCCTCTTCGACTCGGCCACCGGTCGCGTGGTCCGCGCCATGCCAATCGAGCCGAGCTGGGAGCCGGGCGAGGGCGGCAGCGTCGCAGTCGATGCGTCCGCGACGATGGACCGGATGTTCACCCCGGACGGAAGCCGGCTGCTCAGCATCCACAGCGACGGGACGCTCCGGGCGTGGGACCCACTGGCCGGCCGCGAATTGACGCGGATCAAATGGGGCTCGGACCGGTCGGCCGAGCCCGGCGGGCTGGCCTGCTCCCCGGACGGCAAGTGGGTGGCCGTCCGCGAGGCGGCGACGATCTACGTCTGGGAGCTGTCCAGCGGCCGCAAGGTCCGCACGATTACCGGGCACGATGCGCCGGTCCGGGAAATGGCGTTCACCCGCGACGGCCGCGGGCTCATCGGCAACGCCGGCCCGGCGCCGATCCTTTGGTCCCTGGCGCCGAAGGAGTTGCCCGTCATCGATCGACCGGCAGACGGCCTGTGGGACGCCCTGGGGTCGGAAGACGCCCCCGCGGCGTACAGCCTCCAGTGGGCGCTGGTGGCGGACCCGGCGGCCGCGGTCAAGTTGCTTTCGTCCCGGGTGCGGCCCGCAGAGCTGGTCCTGCCGCGGGCCCGGTTCGACCGGCTCGTCGCGGCCGTGGACAGTCCGGAGT
>DATFWZ010000278.1:0-20624 GCA_035258765.1 Gemmataceae bacterium | reverse complement strand
CGCCCGCGGTGCGCCCCGGGGTGCTCTTCACGGCCGTGGTTCAGGACCGCGTGACCGAGTTCCTGGACGTTGAAGCGGTGATCCGCATGGGCAATGCGGCAAAAACCTCGCCGACTGCCGTGGGGGCCTGATCCGTGCCGGAGGATCGCCAGTACTGCACGTTCTTCCTCGACGGGCACTACTTCGGGATCGACGTGCTCCAGGTGCAGGAGGTCATCCGCCACCAGGAGATGACCCGGGTGCCGCTGGCCCCGCCGGTCGTCCGCGGGCTGATCAACCTGCGGGGCCAGATCGTCACCGCGATCGACCTCCGCCGCCGGCTCGACCTGCCCGACCGCCCCGAGGGTGAATTGCCGGTCAACGTTGTCGTCCACACGGACGACGGGGCAGTCAGCCTGCTGGTGGACGAGATCGGGGACGTGCTCCAGGTCCCGGAGGAGGCGTTCGAGCGGCGGCCGGAAACGCTTCGAGGCGCGGCCCGGGACCTGATCCGCGGGGCGTACAAGCTCGACGCCCGCCTGCTCCTGATCCTGGACACCGAGCGGGCCGTCAACCTCGCGGAGTCCCGGGGGGAGCAACGCTAGGCCCCGGCCGCACACCGACTGGAGCATGCATCCATGAAATCACCCGCCAAGCGCACGGCCGCACCGACCGCCAGGGGGCCGCTGGCCTCCCCGGACTTCCTCCGCGCCGCCTTTGGGTCCCTCCAGACCAACGTCTTCATCGCCGACCCGAAGCTGAATCTGATCTACGCCAACGACCGGGCGCTGGAGACCCTCCGCGGGGTGGAGGGGGAAGTCCGCAAGGCGTTCGGCATCGGCGTGGACGAACTCGTCGGGGGATCGATCCACCGGTTCCACCGCGATGCGCGGATGGTCGAGCGGATCCTCCACAACCCGGCGGCACTGCCCCACCAGACAGTGTTCACGTTCGGGGCGGTCACGCTGGAGACCCGGATCAATGGGATCTTCGGCCCCGCCCGCGAAGTACTCGGGTACATCGTCCACTGGGAGGACGTGACGCACCGGAGGCGGGTGGAGGCGGAGCAGACCCGACTCATGTCCATGCTGGAGAACGCCCCGACCAACGTCATGCTCGCCGACCGGGATTTGAAGATCGTCTACGTCAACCCGGCCTCGCTTAACACCCTCCGGAAGGTGGAGAAGCATCTGCCGGTGAAGGCCGACGAGGTGCGCGGGTCGAGCGTTGACATCTTCCACAGGAATCCGGCCTACCAGCGCAAACTCCTCTCCGACCCGAAAAACCTGCCGGTCCGGGCGAACATCAACATCGGCCCGGAGGTTGCCGACCTCCTGGTGACCGCGATCTACGACGGGGACAAGAACTACCTCGGTCCGATGCTCACCTGGGAGCTGATTACCGAGAAACTGGCCGCCGAGCGGAAGGTGCACGAGGCCGCCGAGCGGGAGCGGGAGCAGGCGGAGGGACTCCGGACCAAGGTGGAGAGCATCCTGGAGGTGGTCAACGCCGCGGCCCGCGGGGACCTGACCCGGGACGTGACGGTCGCCGGGGCCAACGCGATTGGCCAGATGGGCGAGGGGCTCGGGCGGTTTTTCGGCACCCTCCGCAAGAACGTCGCCAACATCGCCCAGACGGCCCAGACTCTGGCCGGCGCCTCGCAGGAGTTGACCGCAGTCAGCCAGCAGATGGCGTCCAACGCCGAGGAGACGGCCGCCCAGGCGGGCGTCGCGTCGGCCGCGGCCGAACAGGTCAGCCGGAATGTGACGACCGTTGCGACGGGGGCCGAGCAAATGGGGGCGAGTATCAAGGAGATTGCCAAGAACGCCCACGAGGCAGCGCGGGTTGCCACCACGGCCGTGAAGGTCGCCGAAAAGACGAACGCGACCGTGGCCAAGCTCGGGGAGTCGAGCGCCGAGATCGGCAACGTCATCAAGGTAATTACCTCGATCGCCCAACAAACCAACCTGTTGGCCCTCAACGCGACGATCGAGGCCGCCCGCGCCGGCGAGGCGGGCAAGGGGTTCGCGGTCGTGGCCAACGAGGTCAAGGAGCTGGCAAAGCAGACGGCCAAGGCGACCGAGGACATCAGTCGCAAGATCGAGGCCATCCAGGCCGACACCAAGGGGGCGGTCGAGGCGATCGGGCAGATCGGCAAGATCATCAACCAAATCAACGACATCCAGAACACCATCGCCAGCGCCGTCGAGGAGCAGACGGCGACCACCGGCGAGATCAGCCGCAATGTCGCCGAGGCGGCCCGGGGCAGCAGCGAGATCGCCCAGAACGTGACCGGCGTGGCCCAGGCCGCCCGCGGCACGACCGAGGGGGCCAGCGACACCAGAAAGTCGGCCGACGAGCTGTCGAGGATGGCCCACGACCTCCAGAAGCTGGTCGCCCAGTTCCGGTATTGAGGAAGTGATCAGTGATCAGTCAGCAGTGATCAGTCATTAATCATCACTGTTCGCCGCTTTCTCTTCACTGATTGCTGCTCACTGGTGACTGATCACTGAGCGGTAGGGAGCCGAACATGCGCGTGCTGGTCATCGACGACTCCCGCACCGTGCGGACCATCATCGGCAAGATCCTGCGCGACGAAGGAATGGAGGTAGTCGAGGCGGAGAACGGCCGGGAGGGGCTCGAACAACTCCGCGAGGCCCACGACGTGCAACTCGTCCTCGTTGACTGGAACATGCCGGAGATGAACGGGCTCGAGTTCATCAAGGCCGTTCGGTCGCAGCGGGCATACGACCCGGTTCGGATCCTGATGGTGACGACCGAGACCGAGCAAGAGCAGGTGATCCGGGCGCTGGAAGCCGGGGCGAACGAGTACCTGATGAAGCCCTTCACCAAAGAGATCCTGATCGCCAAGCTCAGCCTGCTCGCCATGCTCGGGGGGGACTGAGCCGTGTCCAAGGTTCGGGTCCTCATCGTCGATGACGCGGTCGTGTTCCGCCGGCTCGTGGCCGAGGAGCTGTCCGCCGACCCGGCCATCGAGGTCGTCGGGACGGCAGCGAACGGCAGGATCGCACTGGCCAAGCTCACCCAGGTGAATCCCGACCTGGTCATCCTCGACATCGAGATGCCGGTATTGGACGGGCTGGCGACCCTCCGGGAGATCCGCAAGTCGCAGCCAAAGCTGCCGGTCATCATGTTCAGCGCCCTGACCGAGCGTGGGGCGGCGGTCACACTCGACGCCCTCGCGCTCGGGGCGAGCGATTATTTCGCCAAGCCGTCGGGGGTCGGCGGGCTCGACGCCTCGCGCCAGATCATCCGGGACGAGCTGATCCCGGAGATCAAGGCACTATGCGGCCGGACCAGCGTGCCGCCGCCACCGCTCGCGGCACCAACCGCGCGATTGGCGACCGGCCCACGAAGTACAGCGGTGGAGGTGGTGGCGATCGGGACATCGACGGGCGGGCCGAACGCCCTCGCGGCAGTGTTCGCCGGCCTCCCGGCCGACTTCCAAATCCCGGTCGTGATCGTCCAGCACATGCCCCCGATGTTCACCCGGCTGCTGGCCGAGCGGCTCTCCCACGAGTTCGGGGTCGCGGTCGAGGAGGGTCGGACTGGCGGCTTGCTCCGACGCGGCCACGTCTGGATTGCGCCCGGTGACTTCCACATGGCCGTGGCCCGCGACGGCAACCAGGTGCGGCTCTTGCTCAACCAGGATCCGCCCGAAAACTCGTGCCGCCCGGCGGTGGATGTGCTGTTCCGCTCGGTGGCGCAGACGTTCGGCCCGGGGTCACTCGCCGTGGTGCTGACCGGAATGGGGCAAGACGGGCTGCGGGGGTGCGAGGCGATCCGGGCAGCCGGCGGGCAGGTCATCGTTCAGGACGAGCCGACCAGCGTCGTCTGGGGGATGCCCGGGTTCGTCGCCCGGGCCGGGCTCGCCGATCGCGTGCTGCCGCTCGGCCTGGTCGCCCCCGAAATCGTCCGGCGGGTCCGGGCCAGGCCGGGGGGCAGCCCATGACTTCCGGCGAGTTCGACTACGTCTGCCGACTGGTCCGGGACCGGAGCGGCATCATCCTGGAGGCGGGTAAGGAGTACCTGGTGGACGCCCGGCTCACGCCGGTGGCACGCCAGTGCGAACTCGGGTCGGTCTCCGAATTGGTCGGCCGGCTGCGGGCCGTGCCGGACGGCGGCCTCGCCTCGCGGGTGGTCGAGGCGATGGTCACGACGGAGACTTCGTTTTTTCGGGACCTGCACCCGTTCGAGACCCTCCGAACGACCGTCCTGCCGGACCTGATCCGCCGGCGGCAGGACGAGCGACGCCTGGGCGTGTGGTTCGCGGCCTGTTCGACCGGGCAGGAACCGTACAGCCTGGCCCTGCTGCTCCGCGAGCACTTCCCCGAAATCGCCGGCTGGCGGCTCGACCTGTTGGCTACCGACATTTCGGTCGCGGCACTCGGCCGAGCCAACGCCGCGGTTTACAACCAGCTTGAGGTGAACCGCGGGCTGCCGGCCCGGCTGCTGGTGAAGTACTTCCGCCAGCGCGGGGCGGCGTGGGAACTGAGCGAGAGCGTCCGCCGGATGGTCGAGTTCCGGGAGCTGAACTTGACAAGGCCGTTCCCGGCGCTCCCGCGGATGGACCTGGTCTTTCTGCGAAATGTAATGATCTATTTCGACGCGGACACGAAGAAAGCTGTCCTCGGCCGGGTATCACGAGTGATGCGGCCCGACGGCTACTTACTTCTCGGCGCGGCCGAAAGCACGCTCAACCTGACCGATTCGATCCGCCGCGTAGACCACCTGAAGGGCGGGTTCCACCAACTCGTCGGTTGAGGAGGGGGCCGTGGACACACCGGATAAGTTGGTCGAAGCGTTCACCGCGGCCGTGCCGTTCGCATTACGGGAAATGGCCGGGGTTGAGGCAGTCGCAACGAAGGCGCGACCGGCGACCGCGGCCGACGAGCCCGCCGACCTGTCGGCAGTCGTTCCACTGGTCACCCCCGGAGGCGACGGCCTACTGATTCTGAGCCTCCCCGAGCGGACGGCGACAGGCTTGACGCGGCGGGTTCTTGCCGGGTCGGTCGATGAGGTGGACGCCGACATGGTCCGCGACTGCGTGGGTGAATTGGCGAACGTGATGGCAGGGCAGGCCAAAGCGCTTCTGGTCGGGAGCCCGTCGCACTTCGTCCTGTCGACCCCGAAGATCTGGACCGGCGGGCTGGTGGCCGGGGGCGGGCGGTGGGTGATCTTGTTTGAGTCGGACGCGGGGGATTTCGCGGTCCACTTGTGTTCGCCCTCGTGAGTGACGATCGCGGCACCGGGAGGGTTACCGATGGCGGGCGAGAAACTGGCATCACCGACGGTCTCGCGCGGGGAGTTCGGCCGGAGCCTGGCCGAGAGCGGATTGCTCGATTCCGCCGAGCTGCTGCCCGGCTCCGGGTCGCAGGGGGCTGCCGACGGATTGGTGGCCGCCGCGGAGCTGGTCGCCGCCGGGAAGCTGACACGTTACCAGGCGGATGCCGTCTTGAGCCGCCGGTTCGGAGACCTACGGATCGGCAATTACGAGATCCTGGACCGCCTCGGGGCCGGCGGGATGGGCACCGTCTTCAAAGCTCGCCACCGGCGGATGAAGCGGGTCGTCGCCCTGAAGGTACTGTCGCGCGAGGTGGTGGGCACGGAACAATTCGCCCACCGGTTCCAGAGGGAGGTTGAGACGATCGCCCGGCTCAGTCACCCGAACATTGTCATGGCATTCGATGCCGACGAAGACGAGGCCGGGCCGTTCTTGGTGATGGAGTTCGTCAACGGCCGCGACCTGGCCTCCGAGGTAACCACAGGCGGACCACTGCCCGTGGCCGACGCGGTGGATCGGATCCTGCAGGCCGCCCGAGGGCTGGACTACGCTCACAGCCGGGGGATTGTCCACCGCGATATCAAGCCGGGGAACCTCTTGCGCGACGCGGACGGCGTGGTGAAAGTCGCCGACCTGGGGTTGGCCCGGATCAGCGGCCCGGGCGCGGGGCCGGGCGGTCAAACCTCGCTGACCCAGGCCGGGTCGATCTTCGGGACGGTCGATTACATGTCCCCGGAGCAGGCAGTGGATTCCGGCACAGTTGATCAACGGGCCGATATATACAGCCTCGGCTGTACACTCCACTTCCTGCTGACCGGCCATCCGCCGTACCAAGGCGGATCGATCATGGCCGTGATGCTCAAACACAGGGACGCGGCCATGCCGAATCTGCGCGGCACGCGCCCGGACATTCCGCCGGAACTCAACGCAATCTTTCGGCGGATGGTAGCGAAGCGACCTGAGGACCGACACCAAACAATGATGGAAGTGATCAGGGATTTGGAACAAATCGAGGCGACGATCAACCCAATGGATGGCCCGACCCCGGGGCGACCGCAAATCGCTGAGTCTTCCGGCGTTCAGGGACAGACCGTGGCCCTCGATTCGCCACAAGCCGGAGCGCTCCGAGACACATTCGCTTTCGACACTTCCCCGGCTGGAGTCGCCGGTCAATCTGTGTCACAGGTTGGACGAATGGCGGGGCTGACACTCGTCGTCGCTGAGCCATCCCGGACCCAGGCGGGGATCATCCGGAACTATCTGAAGCTACTTGAGATCGGAAACGCCCACACCACAGGGTCTGGCCGGGAGGCGATCGAGGTGGCCAAACGGGTTGGGGCCGATGTCGTCATCAGTTCACTGCACCTGATGGACATGACCGGCGTGCAACTCGCCTCGATCCTTCGAGCCGACGCAGTCTGCGCCCGGGTAGGGTTTATCCTCGCGACGAGTGAGACTGACTCCGAGATGACGGCGGACCTTCCTCAAGATTCGAGGACCGTTGTGATGCCCAAGCCGTTTGACCTTCAAAAGCTCAAAGAGCATATTGCCGCGGTCCTTGCCTAGAAACTCATGCAGCCGGGAGGTTCCCGGCTGCATGCGGTCGGTGGACAGTCGAGCTGGCTACTGGGCGGCGTCGGCGTCAATCCGGGCCACCACGGCTTCGAGAATGGCCTCTTCGGCCTCGTCGATGCTGGCGACGGCGAAGTCGATGGCGTCGGCGGCGTACCTCTCGGCCCGATCCGCCCGGGCATTGAGCTTCCGCGTCTCGCGCTTCGCCCTCCACTCGCTGACCGCCTCCTTGGTCTCGGCCATTGTCTGCTGAGCCCGAGCCTGGAGATTGGCCCAGGTCTGCTCGACGCGCTTCTTTTGACCCTGGAGCTTGGCCCGGGCCTGATCCAGTTTGTCCCGCAGGGCCTTCTCGGCCTGGTCGGACAGGGTTTCGATGTTCGTCTTGACCGATTGGAGACGGCCCTCGACGTCGTCGAGCCGATCTCGCAAGGTGTCACGGAACTCGTCCACTTTCGCACTCACGGCACTCTCCTTCAGGGCGATTACGGGTGATGGGGGACTCAGGACTACGCCGTCGCCGGGACGACCTCGGTCGCCTCGGCCTTGCCACCGGTGAACAGGAACCTGGCACGTTCGATCTCCGACCCGTCACCGTGCAGAGTGACCAGGAACTTGCCGGCCTTGACCTGGGACTCGTAGCGAATGGCCTTGTCCTTCGAGACGCCCAGGCCGACGAGTGCCCCCGTCAGCCCGCCGAACGCGGCCCCGGCCAGGGCGCCTTCGAAGCCGCCGAGCAGGGCCGCCGCCAGCGGACCGGCGATCACGACCGGTCCGACCCCCGGCAGGATGAGGAACGCCGCCCCGATCAGCAGGCCGAAGAGGCCGCCCGTCCAGGCCCCGACCTTGGCGCCGTCCTTGGCGACGGTCCCGGTGGTGACGAACCCGAGCGGCCGCTCGACCGCCTGGAAGTCCTTGCCGATGATCGACAGGTTCTGCATCGGGATACCCTCCTTCTGCAGCCGGCGCACGGCTTCCTCGGCCGATGCGTGGTCGGGGTACACGGCGATGACCGTCGTTCGTCCTTCCGCCCTAGTCGCGGACATGCCTACTCCTTTCTCACAATGTGTGGGATCAAATAGCCGGGCGCTCCGCGCGGCGGGAATTGAGTCGTTCGCCCGTTCCGTTCCCCGGTGCCCATGCGTGCCGGGCGGTCGCAGACGCGATACAATCCCCGTCGAAGCAGGTTCGACCGTTGCGTTTTTTGTCGGCCAAATGACTAAGCGTGGTGGGGTAACACCCGGCCCCCCATTTCCGCTTCATGGCAGGGCGTGGCGAGGAAATTCCCGGGCCGCCCAATACTTGGCTCGGTGACCGCCGCTCTCCGACTGGAGTCGGCATGGACGACGAACGAACGACCATCGCCGTCCAGCGATATCTGGACGAACTCGCTGGGGATTCCCCCGCCGAGCCCGTGGTTCGGGCCTTGTTGGACCGGTCCGTTCGCCGGCTGCACCAGCTCTGTGCCACCTTCCTGTACCGCAGCTACCCGCGGCTGACCCGACCGCCAGTGAACCTCCAGACAGATGAGATGCTCAGCGCCGTGGTCGAGCGGCTGCTCAAGGCCCTCCGCCAGGCCCGCCCGGCGAATCCGCGGCAGTTCTTTGCGCTGGCGTGCCAGCACATGCGGTGGGAGTTGAATGACCTGGCCCGCCGCTTAGATGAACATCCCGCCGCGGCGGGGCTGCCCGACGAGTCGGTGGCCGCCCCGATGAGCAGCGCTTCCGGCCTGAGCCCGGACGGCCGCCGCATATTGGCGGCCATTGATCGGCTGCCGGAGGGGGAGCGGGAGGCGTTCGACCTGGTGCGCATCCAGGGGATGTCGCAAGCGGAGGCCGCCCGGGTGCTGGAGGTCTCGGTCATGACGGTCAAGCGGAGGTTGAACCACGGGCTTCAGTTGCTGGCCGCAACGCTCGGGGACCTGAGCCCCGGCGGGGAGGATCCGCCGACGTCCTGAGTTCACCTCCTCCCGGAAGGGCCCGCACCATGACCGACGACAACCGGGTCCAGCAACTCCTCGGCGAGCTGATCGATTCGAATGCCACCCCGGAAGAGGTCTGCCGGTCGAGTCCCGAACTCCTGCCGGTGGTCCGCGACCGGTGGGGTCAAATGCGCCGCGTCCGGGACGACCTCGACGCCCTCTTCCCGCCCGCGGACCAGACGACCCCGCAGCTCCGGGGGAGCCCGGCACTTCCCGACCTTCCCGGCTTCGAGGTCGAGGCGGTGCTCGGCCGCGGCGGCATGGGCGTCGTCTTCAAGGCCCGGCACCTGAGGCTCAATCGCCCGGTCGCCCTCAAGATGCTGCTCGCGGATGCCTACGCGGGCCCCGCGGAATTGGCCCGCTTCCGTCGAGAGGCCGAGGCGGTGGCGGCGCTGCGGCACCCGAACATCGTGCAGGTCCACGACGCGGGCGAGAGCGCCGGCCGTCCCTATTTCACGATGGAGTGTGTCGAGGGGGGAAGTCTCGCCCACAAGTTGGCGGGCAAGCCGCAGCCGCCGCGGCGCGCCGCGGAACTGGTCGCCGCGTTGGCGTCGGCCGTCCAGTTCGCGCACCAGAGCGGCTTCGTCCATCGCGATCTGAAGCCGTCCAACGTCCTGCTCACGACGGACGGCGTGCCGAAGATCACCGATTTCGGCCTGGCCCGGTCGATCGACGCGGGCCCCAAGGTCACGCGGAGTACCGATTTCCTGGGCACCCCCAGTTACATGGCGCCCGAACTGGCACTGGGCCACGCGGGCGCCGTCGGGCCCGCGGTCGACATATACGCGCTCGGAGCCGTGCTCTACGAGATGCTCACCGGCAGGCCGCCGTTCGACGGGCCGACGGCCGTCGAGACCATCCAGAGAGTGATCGCCGAGGAGCCGACGCCGCCCTCCCGCTTGAACGCGCAGGTGCCGCGCGACCTGGAAACTGTCTGCCTGAAATGCCTGCAAAAGAGCCGCGCCGGCCGCTACTCCAGCGCCCAGGACCTGGCCGACGACCTGCACCGCTTTGTGGACGGCAAGCCGGTGCTGGCCCGGCCCGTGGGCATGTTTGAGCGCGCGGTGAAATGGGCCCGCCGCAGGCCGACCGCGGCGCTGCTGGTTGGGACGGTCCTGGTCATGCTCGCAGCGGCAGCCGGCATCGGCGTCCGCCTGCACCAACAGGAAGTAGACCGACAGGCTGCGAAGGAGCAGCGAGAAGGGCAAGCCCGTGAGGTCCTCGAGGCCGTGCAGACACGTTTCGACGACCTCCGGCAGGAGGAGCGCTGGGATGACGCGCAACAGCTCCTGACGTTAGCATCGCCCCGCGTCGCCGAAGCCAACTCGCCGCTTCATGAAAGGAGATTCCGACAAGCTCAGTCGGACTGCCGAATCGCCAAGGACGTCGAGGGCGCCCGGGAGAGCTACCCGCTCTCGCCCGATGGCACGGTCGATTATCAGCAACGCGCCAGAGAGTTTCTGAAGGCGTTCGAGCACGCGGGATTCTCGCTCGACGACGACCCGGAGACGGTCGTGGCTCGGATCCGAGGTTCCGCGATCCGCGAACAACTCGTCGCCGCCCTCGACGACCGGGCGGTCGTGGCGTTCATACTCAAGGACAAGCCTCTGGTCGAGCGGTTTTTGATGATCGCCCGGCTGGCTGACCCCGGGTCGCCCTGGCGGGACCGATTCCGCGACTCGTCAGTCTGGGGGGAAAGCAATCAGCTCCAGGAACTCGCCGCCACCGCGTTCACCAGTTCGCCCCCGCCGACAGGGCACCAACTGGCGTTGCTCGCCCTGTTGCTGAACTCGAGCGGTGCCAAGGAACCGAGTGCCGATTTGTTGGCCGAGGCGTGTCGCCGCCAACCCAGGAACTTCTGGGTCCATCGCGAGATGGGCTTCGTGCTGGCCCCGATTGCCCGGTATCAGGAGGCGGCTGGGTACTTTCGTGCCGCCCTTTCGCTGCGGCCGGATAACGCAGCAGCCCATGAGGGGCTTGCCCACTGCCTGGCCCGCCTCCGGCAGTCCGACGACGCGATCGGCGAGTTCCGCCGCGCGGTCGAGTGTGATCCCCAGAGATTCGGCACCCGTACCCAGCTCGTGTTGGCACTGGCGGTGGCCGGATACTGGAAAGAAGCCGAGGCGGAATGCAACCGTGCCCTGGAAGCAGACCCCACGAACTACCCACCGCTACTCCGCCTCGCAGGTGTCCTTGAGCAGAACGGTCGGGGCGAGCAGGCGCTCGTCCTGTCCCGCAAGGCGGCGGAAATTGCTCCCGATGCCGCCGAGGCTCAAAGCGCACTGAGCGCAATCTGCGCGAAGCTGGCCCGACACGAAGAGGCCATCTCGGCATACCGCAGATTGATCGAGTTAAAGTCTCCGCTCTCCATCGTAGATGATTTCCTCGCCCGGGAACTGGTCGCCGTCGGGCGATGGGAGGAAGCGATCACGGTCCTTCAAGCGGCCATCGACCGCAAACCCGACTACCTCAAATGTCACATTGAATTGGGCAAGATCTACCAGTCACACGGAAAAGCAGAGGCGGCGCTTGAGGCTTTCCGGAAGGTGACCGCCTTTGAGGGTTGGTCTCATTCAGTTTTGGAGGAACTGGCGGCGGTCCGGCTCGATCAGGGGCGCTTCGGCGAAGCGCGGACGGCCCTCGAACGCTTCGGCGAAGCGCAGACGGCCCTCGAAAAGGTGCAGAAGTTGCCAAACAGCGTCGCAGAACGCCGGGCGCGGCGACGGCAACTCGACCTCTGCAACTCACTGCTCGCGATCGAGACCAACCTCCCAGCGGTCCTCGCCGGCAAGGAGCGACCAACGGATACCTCGACCCAACGCGCCCTGGCCGAGTGGTGTCTGAAGCACAAACGACTTACGGTCACAGCCGCAAACTATTACGCCTCGGCGCTCGCAGCGCAACCGTCGCTGGCCGACGACCTGGAGGCCGGCAATCGGTATCAGGCCGCCTGCGCGGCGGCCCTGGCTGGTTGTGGGATCGGCGAGGACGTCGGCAAACTCGACGGCGACCGGCGCGCGGCGCTGCGCACGTCGGCGCGCGACTGGTTGACAGCCGAGTACAACGCCTGCGCCGAACGGCACCGCGTCGGCAAGCCGGGAGACCGAACCATCGCGGCCACCGCCGTGCGCTCCTGGCTCAAGAGTGACGACCTGGCCTGCGTTCGTGACGAGCCAGCGCTGGCCAAGCTGCCGACCGAGGAGCAACGGGCCTGGCGCGCACTCTGGGAGAAGGTCGCGGCGCTCGCCGCGCGAGACCCGGCCGCGAAGTTTGAGCAGGCCCGGGCTCACGTCGCACGGCAGGAGTGGAGGGAGGCCGCCAAGAGTTACGCAGAGGGGATGGAGCTCGAACCGACCGACGACGCCGAGCTCTGGTTCGAGTACGCCGCGTCGCAATTGCTCGCGGGGGATCCTGTGGGCTACTACCGGGCGCGCGAACACATGCTCGCCCGTTGTCAACCGAAGGGGCCAATGCGTCCCTATCTCGTCGCCCGCGCCTGGACGCTCGCACCCGTTTCCGAAATTCAGATGAAGCAACTTCTCCCAGCCGGAATCGAAGTGAGTCAAAAACAGGCCGAGTTCTGGGCGGCCACTGAACTGGCCGCCATGCACTTCCGCGAGGACAAACCGAAGCTTGCCGTGAGGTCCTTGGAAAGTAGCCTCGTGGCCGACGGCCGCCCCGGCCGAGCCGTGTTGAACTGGCTGTGGCTGGCGCTTGCCCACCAGAAGATGGGTAGCCCCACCGAGGCGCGGCGGTGGAGGGACAAGGCCGCGAATTGGTTGGATCAGCAGAACGGTCAGATGCCGCTCGACGAAGATGCGATGGGAGCGCACCGCCTCAACTGGCTTGAAGCTCATGTACTGCGAGAGGAGTTAAGGACACTGCTCCCCTAGTCGTGGAGTTTGCCGGAGTACTCTGGTGACGGATTCCAAGTCGCTCCCAGATTGCGGTGGAGGATCTGAACCATGACCGACGACCCCCGGGTTCAGCAACTCCTCGAAGAGCTGATCGATTCCGACGCCACTCCGGAAGAGGTCTGCGGGTCATGCCCCGAGCTGCTGCCCGCGGTTCGTCACCGCTGGCAGCAGGTGTGCCGCGTCCGGGACGACCTCGACTCCCTCTTCCCACCTCCGGACGCGCCGACCCCAAAGCGCTCGGAGGGGATGACTCTCCCGCAGGTCCCGGGCTACGAGGTCGAGGCGGTGCTCGGCCGCGGCGGCATGGGCGTCGTCTTCCGGGCTCGGCATCTACGGCTCAACCGGCTGGTCGCCCTGAAGATGGTCCTCGCTGGCGAGTACGCGGGTCAGCGCGAGCGCGAGCGGTTCCAGCGGGAGGCGGAGGCGGCAGCCGAATTGCAACACTCGAACGTGGTGCAGATCTACGACGTCGGCGACGCCGACGGCCGGCCGTACTTCACAATGGAACTCGTGGACAGGGGCAGCCTGGCCCAAAAGCTCGCGGGTACGCCCCAGCCGGCCCGCCAGGCCGCCCAGCTGGTGGCGACCCTCGCCGATGCCGTGCACGCGGCCCACGCGCGCGGGATCGTGCACCGCGACCTGAAGCCGTCCAACGTCCTCCTCACCGCCGACGGCACGCCCAAGATCGCCGACTTCGGACTCGCCCGCCGGCTGGACCAGGACGCGAGCCTGACCCGGACCGGCATTCGGCTGGGGACGCCCAGCTACATGGCCCCGGAGCAAGCCCGCGGGCGGCCGGAAGCGCTCGGGCCGGCGGTGGACGTGTACGCCCTGGGGGCGATCCTGTACGAGGTGCTGACTGGCCGGCCGCCTTTCCGGGCCGAGACGTCTTCGGAAACGGAGCGGCAGGTCATCGCCGAGGAGCCGGCCCCGCCGTCGCGGTTGAACGCGAAGGTGCCGCGCGACCTGGAGACGATCTGCCTGAAGTGTCTAGAAAAGGACCCGCTGAAGCGCTATTCGAGCGCCTCAGATCTCACAGCGGATCTTCATCGTTTCGAGCGCGGCGAATCCATTGCTGCGCGTCGCCCGGGTCAACTGGAGCGAGTCGTCAAGTGGGTGCGGCGACGCCCGACGGCAGCGGCGCTCGTCGGGGCCAGTGTCCTGTTCACGATTACCTTGATCGGTGGCGCCCTGTGGCTCGCCGTCCAACAGGCCCAGCGGCGGCAGGCGGTGGAAGCAGACTTGCGAGAGGTCGCGGAGCTGCAGCGGCAGGCTCGCTGGGCCGACGCACACGCGGCGCTCGAGCGAGCCGAAGCACGGCTTAATGGAGGCGGGGCCAGAGATTTACGTCAACAGTTCGACCAGGCTCAGCACAATCTCGACCTCGTAATTGAGCTGGACCGCATTCGTCTGAGTCGAGTCACCAGTGGAAATGTGGTTTCTCGCCTGAGTCGAGTCACCAGTGGTAACTTGGTTGTCTATAGGACCAAAGCGGACCAGGACTACGCGAAGGCCTTTAGCAATTCCGGTCTGGCCAAGCGGTCCGATCCTCCGGATGTTGTGGCGGCGCGGATTCAGGCGTCCGCCGTGCGTGTGGCACTCATCGCTGGGCTGGACGACTGGGCGGTCTGCGCCGGCGACAAGGACCAGCGGGATTGGCTCCTGGCAATGGCGCGAATCGCCGATCCCGATCCGCAGGGGTGGCGTGACCGCATCCGCGATCCGGTGTCCTGGGACGACCCGGCGGTGCTGGCCGAACTGGCCCAAACGGTGCCGGTGAGCGAGCTGTCGGTCCCGCTGCTGCTGGCGCTTGCCGAGCGGCTGGGTGTCGCCGGTGGCGATGCGCCGGCGTTCCTGAAGCGGGTCCTGGCCGAGAATCCCACCGATTTCTGGGTCAACTTGATTCTTGGGGATGCGTTGCTCGCGGCCGCGCCTGTGGAAGCAGGCGGCTATTACCGCGCGGCGCTGGCCGCCCGGCCAGGCGCGGCCGTTGCTTACACCGCACTGGGCGATGCCCTCAGAGCGCAGAACCTGCGGGACGAGGCGATCCGGTACTACCGCCGAGCAGTGCAAATTGACCCACAATACGCGCGGGGCCACACGAACCTGGGCAACATCCTCAACGACCTGGGCCGGATGGATGAGGCGACGGCATGCTACGGCAGGGCGCTGGAAGTCGACCCCAACTATGCGTGGGCCCATTTCGACCTGGCGAACATGTTGCGAGACGCGGGCCGGATGGATGAGGCGATCGAGCACTATCGACAGTACCTCGCGGTTGACCCGACCCACCCGTACGTCGCGCACCTCGTGCGGGCCGACCCGGTTCGCAAGGGGCGAGGTGAGGAGTTGCGCCGAGAATGGAAGAAGGAACTGGAGGCGGATCCGCCCGGACACGATGCCTGGTTCGGATACGCCGAGTTGTGCCTGTTTCTCGGACATGAAGACGAGTACCGACGGGCGCGGCAGGAGTTGCTCCGCCATTTCGGGACGACCAGCGACCCGTACGTCGCGGAACGAGTCGCGCGAACTGTCCTGTTGTCGCCTGCCGCCGAGGACGAAACGCACGCCGCGGTCGCACTGGCGGAGCGAGCCGTGGCCGCCAAGGCGACCACGGCCCAGTGGATCTACCCGTACTTCCTCTTCGCCCAGGGGTTGGCGGAGTATCGTCAAGGTCGCCTCGACAGTACGATTTCCATCATGAGAGGGGACGCCGGAACGGTCATGGGCCCGGCCCCGCGCTTTGTGATTGCGATGGCCCAATATCGCAAAGGACAAACGGAGGAGGCGCGTGCAACGCTTGCGGCAGAGATTGTTCGCTCTGACTGGGGCATGACCCAGGCGATCAGCCGCGATCACTGGATCTGGCACGTGCTTCGCCGCGAGGCTGAGGCCCTGATCTTTCCCGGCACAATGGCGTTCCTGGAAGGAAAGCACCAGCCTCGGGACAATACCGAGCGTCTTGCTTTGCTCGGGGTCTGTCGATTCAACAATCGAACCCGCGCATCGGCTCGGTTGTATGCGGATGCGTTTGCAGCGGATCCGACGCTTACCGTCGACCCCCGGGCTCGGCAGCGCTACTACGCCGCCCGGGCCGCCGGCCAGGCCGGTTGCGGCCGGGGTGCGGACGCGGATGGCGTGGACGAGACGGAGCGGGCCCGATTGCTGAAGCAGGCGCGGGAGTGGCTGCGGGCCGACCTGACCGCCTGGGTTCGAGTCCTCGACAACGACTCCGCGGCCCGCGGGGACGTCTGGAAGGCGCTCACACTCTGGCAGGTGGACCCGGACCTGGCGTGCGTGCGCGACCCGGGCGAGTTGAACAAGCTGACCGCGGACGAGCGGCGGGAGTACCTCGCCCTTTGGGACGATGTGACCGCTGTCCTTGGTCGGACACGGTGAGTCCACGGGGGTGACGCGGGCCAAGGTGGCTCCGGGGCCTCCGAATGATGATCTTCAACCGCTGGCCGCCAACCTCGGGACCAGGCCGGGGAGAGCCCACACCATGACCGACGACTCGCGAGTCCGGCAACTCCTCGACGAACTTCTCGACTCCGACGCCACACCGGAACAGGTCTGCGGGCCCTATCCCGACCTGCTGCAGACGGTAGAGTACCGCTGGCGGAAGATGTGTCGCATTCGGGCCGATCTCGACGTGTTGTTCCCGCCCTCCAGTGACTCATCTCCGCAGGTGCCTGAGGAAATAGTCCTCCCGCGAATCCCGGGCTACGAGGTCCAGGCGGTGATCGGCCGCGGCGGCATGGGGGTCGTCTTTCGCGCCCTGCAGGTGCGACTCAACCGACTGGTCGCGATCAAGATGGCGCTGGCCGGGGAGTACGCGGAGCCGCACGAGCGCGAGCGGTTCCAGCGGGAGGCGGAGGCCGTGGCCAGCCTGCGGCACCCGAACGTCGTGCAGGTCTATGACGTCGGCGAAGTCGAAGGTCGGCCGTACTTCACGATGGAACTGGTCGAGGGCGGAAGCCTCGCCCAGAAGCTGGCCGGCACACCCCAGCCGGCGAGTCAGTCCGCTGCCCTGCTGGCAACGCTGGCCGCGGCCATCCACACGGCCCACGCGACCGGAATCGTCCACCGCGACTTGAAGCCGGCCAACATCCTACTCACCCCGGACGGCACCCCCAAGGTGACCGACTTCGGCCTCGCCCGGCGGCTGGACGGCGGGGCTGGACTCACCGGGACCGGGATCGCGCTCGGGACGCCCAGTTACATGGCCCCCGAGCAGGTCGGGGGCAAGGCGGACGCGGTGGGAACCGCGACCGACGTGTACGCGCTGGGGGCGGTGTTGTACGAGGTCTTGACGGGCCGGCCGCCGTTCAAGGGGGAGTCGGCGGCGGAGACGCTCCAGCAGGTGATCTCCCAGGACCCAGTGCCGCCGTCGCGGCTGAACGCGAAAGTGCCCCGCGACCTAGAGACCATCTGCCTGAACTGCCTGCACAAGGAGCCGGGGCGGCGATACGCGAGCGCCGCGGCGCTCGCCGACGACTTGGGTCGCTTCCAGGAAGGTCGCCCGATCCAGGCTCGTCCCCTGGGCTTGGGAGCGCGGTTATGGCGCTGGGCCCGGCGCAACCCGGCGTCGGCAGCGCTCGTCGCGACCGGGATGGCCCTGGCGGGGCTGGCGATCGGCGGCGGGTTTTGGTTGGAGCGACAGCGGGCCGAGCGACGCGAGGAGACGGCGCGGCAGGAGGAGCGCGAGTCGCAAGCGGTGAATGCCGCCATCGAAAAGGCCGCGGCCCTGCAGAAGGAAGGTCGCTGGCCGGAGGTGCGGGCGGTGCTCGAAGAAGTCCAGAGCTTCCTGGGCGCCTCGGCCCCCGATGACCTCCGCGAACGCCTGCGCCAGGCGCAGTCTGATGCCGACATGATTGCCGGGCTGGAGGAGATCCGACTGCGTCTTTCGGAGGGGGGTAGAGGCCAGGAGCCGGCACCCCATTCGCCCGAAAAACTGTATGACGAGGCATTCCGGACCTACGGAATTCCTCTGATGACGCTCGATCCAGAGGAAGCGAGAGCGCGGATACTCAATTCGGCCATCCGCGAGACGCTGCTGGCGTTCATGCACGACTGGCTTTATAGGTTGCCAGATGATAAGCGAGCCAGGCTAAGGGAAGTACTGGACCGAGCGGACGACGATGACTGGCGGCACTCATTTCGGGAAGCGCTCCTGGAGAAGGATGCGAAGAAGCTGAGCGTGCTGACCCTTGCACCGGGAGCTTCGGCTCAGCCCCCGGCCGTCATATCCGGGCTGGCGGCTGCCATGCTCGGAACCATGTACAAATACGAAGGTCAGGAATACATGCGCAAGGCCCAACAGCGTTATCCTCGTGATTTCTGGCTCAATTACCTGCTCGGCTGCTTCTGGTGTGAGGATCTCCCGCAAGAAGCAGTGGGCTACTTGCAGGTGGCGGTCGCCATCCGCCCCACGAGTGACGGGGCCTACATGATGCTCGGGCGAGCGTTGCGCGGGGTGGGAGACACAGAGGGGGCGATCGCCGCGTTCCGTCGGTCCCTGGAGCTCAATTCAAGCTCCGTCGTCGCGAAGGAGTTGGCGTGGGCGCTGGCCCCGAAAAGAGAATTGGAGGAGGTGCGCGCCGCCTGGGAGAAATCCCTGGAACGCGACCCCCCGGAACATGACGCCTGGTACGGCTATGCCCAGTTGTGCCTGTTCGTCGGGAACGAGGAAGCATACCGCCGGGCCCGCAGGGCCCTGCTCAAACGCTTCGGAGATACGAGGGACGACTGGACCGTCGCCGAGCGCACCAGCCTGGCCTGCCTTCTCCTGCCGGATAACGGGGAAGATCTACAAGCCGCGATCCGGCTGGCGGACCTTGCGGTGGCAACGGGGGAAAAGTCCCCGGAACCTGGAAACCCTTACCTCCGATTCGTGAAGGGGCTGGCCGTGTATCGCCAGGGCCGGCCCAAAGAAGCCATTTCCTTACTGCAGGAGGCGGCAGAGAAGCTCCCCAATCGCGCCGGGCCGCGGTTGGCCCTGGCCATGGCACAGTTCCAATCCGGTTCCACCATCGAAGCACGCAAGACCCTGGCGGAAGCCGTCCGAGCATACGACTGGTACGATCTCCGAGCGGCGTCTCAAATAGACCAGCCCACCATCTGGGTCAGCCATGTGCTTCGCCGCGAGGCTGAGGCCCGGATCCTGCCGAACTTGCCCGCGTTTCTTCAGGGGAACTGTCAGCCGCAGGACAACGACGAACGGATCGCGCTCCTGGGGATTTGCCAGTCCCGAGAGCTCTACGGCGCCGCGGCCCGCTTGTACGCCGACGCGTTCAAGGCCGATCCAGGTTTGGCCGACCGCATGTCCGAGCAGTGCTTTCGTCGCGCGATACGAGCAAGCGAAGCACCACCCGACCGAACCCAGGCCTTCAACGCGGCCTGCCGCTACCTCGCCGCCCGCTGCTCGGCCCTGGCTGGATGCGGGCTCGGCAAGGATGGGGACAAGCTCGGCGAGCCGGAGCGGTCGCGCTGGCGCAAGCAGGCGCGCGAGTGGCTGCGGGCCGAGCTGGCGATGTGGACCGCGAAACTCGACAGCGACTCGCCATTGGAGCGAAGTCTCGCGAGGAGAATGTTGATAAACTGGCAGACCGACCCTGACCTGTCCGGGCTGCGTGAGCCGAGTGCCCTGGACGACTTGCCCGCGGACGAGCGGAACGACTGCTTCGCGCTGTGGCGGGAGGTTCGTGCCCAGCTCAAGCGCGCCGGCCAGGACCGAGCGACCGCTGGGCTCGACCCTAAACGCACCGAGTCCCGTCCACCACCACCCCAACTCCTTCTGCGGCTTGGGCGGCTGAAGGAGGCGCGGGCCGCCTGGAAGTCGGCCGTCGAGGCCGAGCCGCTTGACCACGACATTTGGCATGGGTACGCCGAGCTTTGCCTGTTTCTCGGCGAGGAGGACGAGTACCGCCGCGTCCGGCGAGACTTGCTCGAACGGTTCGGTGCGACCACCGACCCATTCGTCGCGGAGCGCACTAGCCGGGCCTGTCTGCTCATGCCAGCAACGGGAGAAGAGTTGCGAAAGATCGTGGCTGTCGCCGAGCGAGCCGTCGGCAGCAACCCGAGTGATCAAGGGACTCGCGCCTATTTCGCGTTTGCCCGAGGCCTGGCCGAATACCGTAAGCGGCAGTCGGACCTCGCGATCGCGATGATGCGCGGGGACGCGTCCACGGTTCTAGGGCCCGCCCCTGCGCTTGTCACAGCCATGGCCCTCCATCAGAAGGGACAGGCCGACGAAGCTCGCAAAACACTCGCGTCGGCCGTCCTGTCTTACGACTGGAGTGCGAATCAGGTGCGCGACGTTCACGGCTGTATCTACCACGTGCTGCGCCGCGAGGCCGAGGGCATGATCCTGCCGGGCCTGCCGGCTTTTCTGGACGGGAAGTATCAGCCCCGCGACAACGACGAGCGGCTCGCCCTTCTCGGTGTCTGTCAGTTCGCGAACCGCACCCGCGCGATGGCCCGTCTCTATGCCGCTGCCTTTGCCACCGCCCCGGCCCTGGCGGACGACCTCGTGGCCAGCCACCGCTACAACGCGGCTCGCGCGGCCGCCCAGGCGGGCTGCGGCCATGGAGCAGACGCAACAGGTCTCGGGGAGGATGAGCGCAGGCGATGGCGCGATCAGGCACGAGAATGGCTGAAGGCGGATTTGGTCGCCCGAGCACGCGCCCTGGACGCCGGCCCAGCGGCGACCCGCGGGACGGCTCGGATGGCGCTGACGCGACTGCGGAACGAACCAGACCTGGCGTGTGTGCGCGAGCCCGGCGAGCTGGACAAGCTAGCTCCGGGCGAACGAAAGGAGTACCTCCCAATTTGGCGAGACTTGGACGCCATACTCGACCGCGCCAAGAAGTGA
>DATFWZ010000277.1:0-4119 GCA_035258765.1 Gemmataceae bacterium | reverse complement strand
AGTTTGGCGTAGCGCGGCGTGGACTCGTAGGCCTGTACCGTCCCCGGCTGCTCAATGACCTTGGGCAGCGATTTCTTCTGCGGCCGCACGACCGAAAACGCTCCGGCCGGGGCTGTGCTTCCGGCCGGGCCGCTTGACTGCGACGACTTCGTGCAGCCCGTCAGCACGGCGGCCGCGAGCAACAGGCCAAACGCGCGAGTCATCATGGAGTAACCTCCCCCGACGGTACGTGATGCCGGCTGGCCGGGTCGAACGGGTCGAGCGACGCGGACTCCCGCCCCACCCGGCCCATGACCCATGCGAACACCGCGGGCAGCAGAATCAGGGTCGCCGCCGTTGAGGCCAGAAGCCCGCCGATGACTGCCCGGCCGAGCGGAGCGGTCTGGTCCCCACCTTCGCCAAAGCCGATCGCCATGGGGATCATGCCGGCGATCATCGCGGCGCTGGTCATCAGGATCGGCCGCACGCGCGATCGTACAGCCGCGATGGCGGCGTCGGAAGCGGACATGCCCCCCACCCGTGCCCGCTCCGCGAACGTCACCAGCAGGATGGCGTTCGCGACGGCCACGCCGACCGCCATGATCGAACCCATGAACGACTGGAGGTTCAACGTACTGCCCGTGAGCAAAAGCGCCGCGGCTATGCCGGACAGTACGGCCGGGATCGCGGCGAGGGCCGTGAGGGCGAGGCGCACCGACTGGAAATACGCCGTCAACAACAGGAAGATGACCGCCACCGAGGCGGCGAGGCCGTAGCCGAGCCTTCGGAACAGGTCCTGGAACGGGGTCACCTGTCCGCGCACATCCATTTGCACGCCTTGCGGCGGTTCCCCGGCGTCCTGTAAAGCTCTCGCCACTTCGGCAGCCACATTACCCAGGTCGTTACCCTGGATGTTGGCAGTCATGCTCACGACGCGCCTCTGGTTGTAGCGGTCGATCTGGCCGGGCATGGTCCCTTCCTTGACGTCGGCAATGTCACGCACGAGCACCGGCGCCCCTCCGTTGGCCTGGACCGGAACGGTCGCCACGTCGGTCGCTGACTTCATCAGCGCCTGCGGCACTTCCACCTGGACCTGGTAGCCGATTCCGCTTGCCGGGTCACGCCAGAAATTCGGGAGGGTGAACCGGCTCGACGACGTCGCCGGGGCAAGGGCGCTGCCGACGGTGCCGGCCTGGATGCCGGCGTCTCGTGCCTTCTCCCGATTGATGCTCACCTCCACCGTCGGGTAGTCTTGGGCCTGGACGTACTGCAAGTCCCTCAACGTCTTCACCTTCGCCAGCTCTTGATAGACCTTGGCGGCATAGGCCCGGTTGTCCGCCATCCTGTTGCCGCTCACCTGGACCTCGACCGGAGTTGGCGACCCGAAGCTCATGACCTCGTTGATGATGTCCGCCGGTTCGAATGACAGCCGAACTTGCCGGGCGGCCGCGGCCCGGGCCGGCGGCACCCCCTCGCGCAACCACTTCTCTTCGAGCCACGGACCAAGGTGGGCATTCAACTTGTCGCGAAGCCTGGACTTGAGTGCCTCGACTCGCACCTTGCCCGGCTTGAGGGCCACGTGGACGAGTGCTTCCTCCGGCCCGCCGGTCCACAGGTAGATGCTGTTGATCGGGTAGGTTGACGGGACCAGGCCGACGTAGCCGAGCGTGATGTCCACGTTCTCCTCGCCGGCCTCTTCCTTGATCACCCGCAGCGCCTCCTTCACGATCTCCTCGGTTTGCTCAATCCGCGTCCCGGTGGGGGCCTTGAGCCGGAACTGGAACTGGCCGGAGTCAACTTGCGGGAAAATCCCCTGCCCCAGGCCGCGGTACAGGACGAAGAGCAACAACCCGGCGGCCACCAGGTAGAGGGGGACGAGCAACCAACGGGCCCGCGTCGTCAGCCAAACAGCCGGTTGCACGACCTTTGCGAGCAATCCGGCCCCCGGGTCGTGGTGGCCGGCCAGGGGTCGCTTCAACAGCCACGTGCTCATTACCGGGACGAATGTGCTCGACAGCAGGTACGACCCGATCATTGCAAACCCGACGGCCAGGGAGAGGGGGACGAACAGGGCCCGGGCCGCCCCTTTCATGACGAAGGAAGGGATGAACACGGCCAGCACGCACAGCATCGCGAGGAGACGCGGGACGGCCGTCTCCTGGATCGCCCGCCAGACGGCCAGGGCCACCGAGTCGGTCCGCTGAAGCTGTGTGTGGATGTTCTCGACGGCGACGGTGGCCTCGTCGACGAGGATGCCGACGGACAGGGCCAGCCCGCCAAGCGTCATCAAATTGATCGACTTGTCGCACAGCCAAAGGGCGACTAGCGATCCGACGAGTGCGAGCGGGATGTTCAGGACGACGATGATCACGCTCCGCCAGTCGCGCAGGAAGACCAGGACCATCAGCCCGGTGAGGATCGCACCCAGGAGGGCCTCGATCGCCACCCCCCGGACCGAGTTGGTGACGTACGGCGATTGGTCGAATTCGAAGGTGACCTTGATATCCTCGGGCAATTCGGCCTGCATTGCCGGCAGTTTATTCTTGATGGCCTGAACGACGTCCAGCGTGCTTTCCTGGGCCCGCTTGGTCGCCACGATGTACACGGCTCGCTTGCCATTAACGAGCGCGTACCCGCTCGGGATGTCGGTCGCCACCTCGATCAGCGGGTCGCCCGTGCCCGGGTTGCGGACGACGACGTCGCGGATGAAGACCCCCCGCTTGACGGGAATGTCTCCGAAGTCCTTCGGGGTCACGGCCATCGTGTTGACCGGGACGAAGGGCATCCGCTCCGTCTCGCGGATTGCCCCGGAGGGACTGATCGAGTTGCCCCGGCTCAGGGCAATGACCACGTCGTCGGCCGACAGGTCGCGTCCGGTCAGGGCTTGCGGGTCGGCCCGAATCACGATCGTCCGCTGGTTCCCGCCGAACGGGGGCGGAGCGGACACGCCGGGAATGGCCGCGAACATCGGTCGGACCTTGAACAGCGCGTCGTTTTGAATCTGGCCGATCGTCTTCGTCTCGCTCGACAGCACCAGGTAACCGACGGGCACGCTGTCGGTGTCGAAGCGCATGATGAACGGTTGCACCGTCCCCGGCGGCATGAACGCCCGGGAACGATTGACGTACCCCACCGTCTCGGCCATGGCCTGGGACATGTCCGTGTCCGGGTGGAAGTACAACTTCATCAGCGACACGCCCTGGACGTTCCGGCTCTCGACGTGATGGATGCCGGTGATGTAGAGGAAGTGGTACTCGTAATAGTTGGCGATCAGTCCCTCCATCTGTTCCGGATCCATCCCCCCATAGGTTTGACAGACGTAGATGACCGGCAGGTTGAGTGGCGGGAAGACGTCCACCCGCATCCGGTCATAAGCGAGCCCGCCCATTCCGAGGAGGCCGACGAGGAACACGAGGAGCGTGACGGGGCGGCGGAGCGCGAAGATGAGGGGAAGCATGGGGACACCCGAAAAGGGCGATTCAGGCGGGTGTGGGCGTCGCAGATGGCCCACGAGGACCGCCGGAGGGGTTGGTCACGGTCCTCAGGTAATGCGCCGCAGGGCGCGGAGCGCCGGAATATTCTGCGGCTGCGGCATTGTGAGACATTCCAATCGCGGACCCACGACGCCCATGTCACCCCTTGATAGTGCGAACCCGGACGGGACGCAATCCCCTGAGTTGCCGGCCCTATCGTTTCCGTTGATCCGTTGCGAAGTCTGTCCTCGGCTGAGCGCCGGAGGTGTCGAGCGGAATGAAATGAGCGGCGGGGGCGACGGACTCGACCGGCGCTTGCGTCGGCAACGTCATCCGGGCGGGGGGTCGAAGGTCCGCGAACTCCGACGCCAGAACACACTGGGCCGGGTGTCCAAGGGCTCGGTAGAGCCGGAACTGGGCCTGATTCGCGTCGGCCACGGCCCCGAAGTATTGGCGGTACGCCTGGTCGAGCGCCTGCACCGCGGCCACTACTTCTTGTGGTCGAAACACGAGGACCCCCCGAACCGGCTCGCTCACCCCTTCCAAGTTCGTCTTCACCGTTTGGGCTGCATTCTTCAACCCCTCCTCGGCAATCTTGGCGCGGTTTGCGGCTCGGGCCGCCTGGGCGTGGGACTGGGCCACCTCTGCGGCGACCCGGTCCTGCGTG
>DATFWZ010000276.1:0-8951 GCA_035258765.1 Gemmataceae bacterium | reverse complement strand
GCCAACTACCAATTCGGGGTCAGATTTCGCACCCCCGTCCGGGTGGACAATTCTCAGGCCGCCAACTGCGACATTCTGGTACCCGGGCGAATGGGCGCAAGTCCTTACCGGTGCACGCGGCTTCTCAGGCCGCCTCAGGCCGCCACACATGCACACCGAGTGGCGGCCTGAGGAATTCCGCGCACTTTCCGGGGGTCCAAAACTTGACAAGGTGCATTTCTGATCGGACACTCCGCTCCCCCTTACGCGCCGCTGGGTCCCCTCTCCCGCACCCCAGACCCCTCTCCCCCGAAGAGGGTAAGTAGAAGTGTGTTGTTACATCTGGTTGGATCCGCGTTCCGTTGCCTGGGTCACATCGCTACCGCACCCCGTCCGGCCGGTAGGGCCATGGCAGTTCCCTTCAGCTTCGCCACGTGGTCCGGTCGGGCGGCGGCGGGGGACTTGCTGCGCTTCGGTCTCCCCGCCGGCTGCCCCCGCCCGCCCGGACCGCGGACGGCGGCGATACCCCCGCTGCCGCCCGGGCGCTTCGTGTGAGCCCTTGTCCCCTCGGCGGGTCGGGCCCCGGGCGGGGGCGGCCGGCGGGGAGACCGAAGCGCAGCGAGGCCCCGCCGCCGCCCCCGCCCGGGGCCCGACCCGTCCGCTCCCGGCCCACGGACAAACCGGGCCGACCACCATTGATCGTTTACCAGCCACGTGCATCGACTCCTCGCGTCTGGTATGATCGGCCCCCTGCGGTCAACCTCTCCCCATTTCAGGATCGACCCCATGCGACTCGTCACGCTCCTCCTCCTCGTCCTGGTCACTGGGCTCGCCGCCGGGCAGGAAAAGAAGAACCCGCCGCCCAAGAAGGCACCGCCGAAGGAGGCCCCGGTTGTCCCGCCCCGCGAGGGCAAGACCGAGACGATCGAACTGTTCGACGGCAAGACCCTCAACGGCTGGGAAGGCTACACCGACCTGTGGTCCGTCAAGGACGGGGTCATCGTCGCCCGCAACGACAAGCCGCTGAAGTTCAGCACCTACCTCCTGACCAAGGACAAGTACACCGACTTCCGGCTCACGTTCGCGGCCAAGCTGGTCGAGTCGGAGATGCACTCGGGCGTCTGCTTCTGGGGCGCGGTCAAGCCGGAGGTGTCAAAGGAGCCGGAGAAGGAGCGGTCGCAGTACACTTACGCCGGCCACCTCGTCATGTTCCCGTCCGGGTGGGGGATGTACGACCTGTTCGGCCGCAACGGGCTCCCCGTGGACGGCGGGCCGGCGAAGAAGGTGGGCAAGCAACACGACTGGAACGACATCGAGATCCTGGCCCAGGGCAACCGCGTCCGCGTCGCGGCCAACGGGACGGCCGTGGTCGATTGGCGCGACCCGGAGCCGGACCGCATCAAGGCCGGGCCGATCGGCCTGCAGTTGCACTCGAACAACGTGCCGCAGGAGATCCACTTCAAGGGGCTGAAGCTCGAGACGTTTCCGAAGGAGGACAAGTTGTTGAGCGTGAAATGATCGCGGGGAAAGCCGTGACGGACATCGCGCCTCTTTATCCACCGACGCCGGCGAACGTGCCGCCGGACATCACCCGCCTGGATCGCGCGTACCGCTCGCGGGTAGTGGCGATGATCGGCGGGCTGTTCGCGTTCCTGCTTCTGTACCTGGTCGTGATCGCCCTCGCCGGCCTGGCGGTGATTGCCGCGCTTACAGTCCCCCTGCCGGAGGACGCGAACCGAGGCCCCCTCGCCTTCCTCGTCGTCAGAATCGGCGGGATACTCATCGCCGGTCTGCTGTGCCTGTTCCTGGTCAAGGGGCTGTTCAAGGGCCGCAGGGTCGAGCGCTCCGCCCAGGTTACTCTCCGCGAGGCCGATCACCCCGATCTGTTCGCGTTCATTCGGCGGGTGCATGAGGATGCCGGGGCCCCGGGCCCGCGGCGGGTGTACGCCAGCCCGGACGTCAATGCGGGTCTCGTATACGACACCTCCCTTTTGAACCTGGTGGTCCCGCCGAAGAAGGACCTGCTAATCGGCCTCGGTCTGGTGAACGTCGTCAATCTCGTCGAGTTCAAGGCGGTGCTCGCCCACGAATTCGGCCACTTCGCCCAGCGGAGTGTCGGCCTGGGCAGCTACTTGTACATGGCCAACCGCGTGATGGAAGACGTGATCCACAGCCGGGACGCCTTTGACCGGCTGGTGGACTCCTGGTGCCGGATTGACATCCGGATCTCATTCCCGGCGTGGGGGCTGAAGGGCGTCTTGTGGGTGGTCCGGCGGATCCTGTCCGGCATGTACCAGGGTCTCAACCTGCTCCATTTGTCATTGAACCGGCAGATGGAACTCAAGGCGGACAACGTGGCGGTCCGCGTAGCCGGGTCGGACGCCCTGATCCACGGGCTGGCCCGCACCGCATTCGCGAACGAGTGCCTGGCCGATGCCGCCCGCTCCCTGAGCGCGGCCGCCGACCACGGGCTGTTCACCGACGACCTGTTCTATCACCAGACTCGCGCCGCGGCCCGGCTGCGAGCGGTCCGCGGTGATGACCGGCTCGGCCTTCCCCCCGACGCAGCCGACGGCCCGGGCGCCCGGGTACCCGTGTTCCCTCTGGCGACTGACGGTATTCCGGAGAAGTACCAGTCGCACCCGACTGACCACGCCCGAGAGCTGAACGCGACGCGAGTCTACGTCCACGGCCCACGGGACGACCGGTCGCCGTGGCTGCTTTTCGGCGACACTGCCGGTCTGAAGCTCGAGGTGACCGGGAACTTCTACCGGCGCGCCCTCAGCCGCCGGGAGCCGTTCGACTTGCGGCCGGGGGCGGCCGTGGTCGTTCAGGACTTCATTGACGCCGAGCATGCGGAGACGAGCTACGACCCGAAGTACCATGGGTGGTACAACGGCCGATTCATCAACCCCGGCGACCTGAAGTCGTTACCGGCCGAGCCCTGGCCGCCGGCCGAATTGGCGGCCTGGGAGGCCGCCTGGCCGCCTGCTGACCTGGGGCAGCGCAACCGGGTGTTCCGCGAGCGGCAGAGCGAGCGCGGCTTGTTGCGGGGGCTGGTGTCCGGCAACCTTCCGATCAAAGGCCAAACCTTCACCTACCGTAGCCGCCAATACGCGCTCTCGGAGGTGACCCGACTGCTCGCCGAGATCGACACCGAACTGGACGCTGACGTCAAGGGCTTCGACGAACTGGACCGTCGGGCCTTCCTGGCCCACTGGTCACTCGCCCGTCACCTCGACGTGCCCGACGGCCGCGGCCATCGCGAGCGGGAGCTGCTGCAACGCTACCAGTTTCACATGGCACTCCAGGGGCTGTTGCAAGGAATGTTCAGCGAACAGGCCCGACTCCAGGCGATTCTCGGCTACCTGATGTCCGGTCCGCAGATGACCGCCATGGACTTCGTCCAAGTCCGCAACGCGCTCACCGACATCCTGCAATCACTGACTGACAACCTTGGGGACGCGAAGCGGTTTGAGACCCCCACCCTGGCAAACGTCCCGGCCGGCACATCCCTGTCGTCGCTAATCGCGGACCGAGGCGAAATCCATGTTGAACACCTGCAATGGAACATCACCGGGGAATGGCTCGGAAAGCTGATGGCCCGACTGGACGAGGTCGTGGGCCGGATCAATCGACTTCACTTCAAAAGCCTCGGCGGCCTGCTGGCCCTTCAGGAGAAGTTGGCCCGCGAATGGCAGGCGGGCCCGGGTCGGTCACCGCTAGGACCCGTGACTGGAGATGTTGCCGAAGTGGGATAGATTGGTCAGCGTGAAGGGAACCGATCGAGGCGATGAATCAACTCAAACCGCGAGTGCAGCCATGCGACCCGACGAGATCCGATCCTGTCCCGACTGCGAATCCGAAGCCGCCGGTCTCGACCGGCGCGGGTTCCTGTCGTCCCTGACCACAGCCGCGACCGCGGCCGCGTTCGGCGGGTCCCTGTGGTCCGCGCCGCGGGCCCACGCGGCCCCGAGTCCCAAATCCGCCGCCGAGACCGCGGTCAAGGCCCTCTACGACACGCTTTCCGACAAGCAGAAGAAGACCATCTGCTTCGACTGGGACTACAAGCACCCGGAGCGCGGCCTGCTCCGCACCCACGTGTCGAACTTCTGGCACGTCACCGAGCCGAAGCTCACGAGCGACTTCTACAGCAAGGACCAGCGGGCCATCCTGTTCGACATCTTTAAGGGGGTGTTCAACCCGGACTGGCACGAGCGCTTCGTCAAGCAGCTCAAGGACGATCACGACGGCAAGCCGTGGGGGGCGGGCCTGAGCTGTGCCGTCTTCGGCAAGCCGGGGACCGACCAGTTCGAATTCGTCATGACCGGCCGGCACATGACCATTCGGGCCGACGGCAACAGCGCCGCCCACGTCGCCCTGGGCGGGCCGATCTTCCACGGGCACGCCCCGACCGGGTACACGGAGAAGGTTCACCACCCCGGCAACATCTTCTGGCACCAGGCCGAGCTCGCGAACAAGGTGTACACGATCCTGGGCGGCAAGCAGCAGAAAATCGCCCTTCTCGAGCACCGGCCCAAAGAGGAGTTCACCGTCCCGTTTCAGGGGAAGGAGGAGCGGCTCTCCGGGATGCCCTGCTCGGAGATGTCGCGCGACCAGAAAGAGGCGGTGCAGAAGGTGCTCGAGAGCCTGCTCGAGCCATACCGCACGGAGGACCGCGACGAGGTGCGTGAGTGTCTCCAAAAGCAGGGCGGTCTCGACAAGTGTTGGCTGGCCTTCTACAAGGACGGCGACCTGGGGAACGACGGCGAGTGGGACAACTGGCGGCTGGAGGGGCCGGCGTTCGTGTGGTACTTCCGCGGCCACCCGCACGTGCACATCTGGATCAACGTGGCCGACGACCCGGCGGTCCCTCTCAACGCCCGTAACTTCTGAGAGACACGCCGGACCCTGGGGCGGGCCGGCATTCGGATTGCTATTCCGGTGGAACTTGCCGCGTAGCTGAATTCGTGAGAATTCAGCCTGCCGGCGAGCTGAATTCTCACGAATTCAGCGACCCCCCAGCCGGGGTTTACTACAAATGGAGACCGGAGACCCTGACGGACAACTTTGAGGAACGCGCGATGAAGCGGGAATGCACTCGGTGCGGGCGGCCGTTCACCCCCAATGATCTGGCCCGAGAAGAGTCCCGGAACATGGAGGCGGAGCGGAAGGCGGCCGGCCTGGAAGGGGTCCGGTTCCTGTACTACCGCTGCCCGTGCGGGATGGACGACATCTTCGTGGACGTACTGCCCCGGGACGACGAGTTCGCCGAGGATTTCGAGCGCCGCCGGGCCGCCATGGAGGCGGTCGTCCGTCGGCTCCACGCCGACCACGCCAACGCCCGCGTGGTCGCGGTCGACCGGTCCTGACAAATCGGGGTTCGTAGAGGAGAGGATCAACCGGCCATGAATCTCCGGCACCTGGGCTTCCTCGCGGCGGCCTCCTTCGGATTGACGCTCCCGGCGGCCGCCGATTCGGACGCACCTCCGCTCAAAAAGGGTGATCGCATCGTCTTCCTCGGCGACTCGATCACCCAGGCCGGCGTCGGGCCGAAGGGTTATGTACGGCTGATCAAGAGCCACGTCGCCGACAAGCACAAGGACCTCGGCATCGAAGTAATCGGCGCCGGGATTAGCGGCAACAAGGTGCCCGACCTGCAGAAGCGCCTCGACAAGGACGTGCTGGCCAAGAAGCCGACGCTGGTCGTCATCTACATCGGCATCAACGACGTCTGGCACGGCGAGAAGGACCCGGTCCGCGGCACGCCGAAGGACAAGTACGAGGCGGGGCTCAAGGACATCATTGCCAAGATCAAGGACGCCGGGGCCCGCGTGGTCCTGTGCACGCCCACCGTGATCGGCGAAAAGAAGGCCGGCACCAACTCGCTCGACGCCAGGCTGGACGAGTACGCGGACGTCAGCCGGGCGGTCGCCAAGGACACCGGCGCCCAGCTTTGTGACCTTCGGAAGGCGTTCCAGGATCACCTGGCCAAAAATAACCCCGACGACAGGGAGAAAGGAGTTTTGACCACCGACCGCGTCCATCTGAACGAGGCCGGTAACAAATTCGTGGCGGAAACGATCTTATCGGTGATCGACAAGTAGGAGCGGAAGCCGGCGGCCCCTTTTCGTTTGACCTGGCGGCCGGCGATATTATCTTTCAGTAGTTCCCGTCTGCGCTAGCCCCGCGCCCCGTTGGCGGGCCGTTCGCCCGTTTCAGCAAGGCCTATCCCGGTGAAGGATTTCCGCGCGGCCTCTTGCCGCGCGGCACCGTAACCACGGGCCGACGCCCTCGGCCTGGCGCTAACACGTCCCCCGATCGAACTTTGCCCTCGCCTGGACCCTTTGGGCCCGGACCCGGTGCGCGGCCGTACCCGCCGGGCCCGGCCGCCGCGAGGTCGCCGATGACTCACGTCCGCACATCCGCCCTTCGCACCCGCGGGCAACGACGCGTCCTCCGCACGGAGGACCTGGAAGCCCGGCTCGCACCGGCGACGGTATCCGTCAACGCGACCGCCAGCGTCCACGCCATTGATCCCAACATCTACGGCACCGCCTTCGCCAGCACGGCCCAGCTGGCGGACTTGAACCTGCCACTCAACCGCAACGGCGGCAACGCCTCCGACACCTACAGCTTTTCCCAGGACGCCACCAACCACGGCAGCGACTGGTTCTTCGAGAGCATCGCCTCCGGCACCGGCAACGGCCAGGGAATGGACTCCTGGATCAGCGACACGAAGGCCGGCGGCGCCCAACCGAGCATCACCCTGAACCTGTTTGACTGGGCGGCCAAGGTGGGGACCGATCGCTCGATCCTCGGCAGCTTCTCGGTCGCCAAGTACGGCGCGCAACAGTCTACCGACCCGTTTCGGCCCGACCTGGGCAACGGCGTCCGCACCAACGGCACCAACGTCACGGGCAACGACCCGAACGACGCCTACGTCGCGAACAGCTCGACGATCGAGCGGGCGTGGATCCAGCACCTCATTTCCACGTTCGGCGACGCGCAGCACGGCGGGGTGCAGTACTACTCGCTGGGCAACGAGCCCGGGCTCTGGAACTCGACGCACCGCGACATTCACCCCGCCGGCGACACGCTCCCCGAGCTCCGCGACCGGATCATCGACTACGCGTCCATGGTCAAGTCCCTCGACGCGAATGCAATGATCCTCGGGCCCGAGGAATGGGGCTGGACCAATTACTTCATCAGCGGGGCCGACGCCGCGGCGAAGAACTGGGGCGCCACCTACAACGGCCTCAACGCCCAGGCCTGGCTCCTCAGCCAGCTCCGCCAGCACGACCTCGGGACCGGCCAGCGGCTGCTCGACTACTTCACCCTGCACTTCTACCCCCAGGGGGGCCAGTTCAGCGACGACGTCTCCACCAACATGCAACTGCTGCGGAACCGGTCCACCCGCAGCCTGTGGGACCCGAACTACGTGGACGAGAGCTGGATCGCCAGTACCGGCATCAACGGCGGCAAGGTCAATCTCATCAACTTGATGAAGGGCTGGGTCAACACCTATTACCCCGGGACGAAGATCGGCATCACGGAGTACAACTGGGGCGCCGAGGGGAATATGAACGGCGCCACCACCCAGGCCGATATCTGGGGCATCTTCGGCCGCGAAGGGCTCGACCTGGCCAACCGCTGGACCACCCCCGCGACCGGCACGCCGACCTACTTGGCGATGAAGCTCTTCCGCAACTACGACGGGAGCGGGTCCGCGTTCGGCAACACCAGCGTCGCGGCCACCGTGGCCAACCCGGACCAGGTGAGCGCATTCGCGTCCACCCGGTCGTCCGACGGGGTCCTGACGGTCATGGTCGTCAACAAGAATCTGTTCGATCCGGTCAACCCGTCAGCCACGACACCGATCACGATCAACCTGAGCAACTTCGCCGCCGGGGGCACGGCGCAAGAGTGGCAGCTCGCGGCAGTCAATCCCAGTAATCAGAACAGCGCCGCCATCACACGGCTGGCGGACGTCGCGGTCAGCGGCAACAGCCTGACGGTCAACGTGCCGATGGAGAGCGTGACGCTGTTCGTGTTGACACCGGCGTCCTCGGTCCCCGCCACGCCGACCGGGTTGACCGCGACGGCGGGCAACGCCCAGGTGGCTCTGTCGTGGAACGCGGTCGCGGGCGCGACGAGCTATAACGTCTTCCGGTCCACGACTCCGGGCGGCGAAGGCAGCACCGTTTACCGGAACGTCACGACCAACTCGTTCACCGACACCGGGCTGACCAACAGCACGACCTACTACTACCAGGTCAGCGCCGTGAACGGTTCCGGGCAGAGCGCCAAGTCGGCCGAGGTGTCCGCGACGCCGCAAGCGCCCCCGGCCGCGCCGACCGGCCTGACCGCGAGTCCCGGTGACGCCAAGGTGACGCTGACCTGGAACACGGTGACCGGGGCGACCAGCTACAACGTGTACCGCGGCACCGCGAGCGGGTCCGAGACGCTCGTGAAGTCGGGTCTGACCGGGGCGACATACGCCGACGCCGGGCTGACCAACGGCACCACCTACTTCTACAAGGTGACCGCGGTCAACGCGGCCGGCGAGGGCGCGCAGTCGGCGGAGGTGTCGGCGACGCCGCAAGTCGCCGCCCCGACCGCGCCGACGAACCTGACGGCGGCGGCGGTTTCAACAAGCCAGATCGATCTGACGTGGGTCGATAACAGCGGCAACGAAACCGGCTTTGCGGTCGATCGGGCGACGGACAGTGGCTTCACCGTCGGGCTGACGACCGTCACCCTCGGGGTCAACGCGACGAGCTACAGCGCGACCGGACTGGCCGCGAGCACGACGTACTGGTTCCGCGTGCGGGCGGCGAACGCCGGCGGTCCGTCCGCGAATTCGAACGTCGCGAACGCCACGACCCAGGCGGCCACGCCTGTCCCCGGCAACGGCCTGCTCGCGGCGTACTTCGACAACATCGACTTCACCGGCGCGTCGCTGGTCCGGA
>DATFWZ010000275.1:0-9043 GCA_035258765.1 Gemmataceae bacterium | reverse complement strand
CCACCGCCGGTCGTCGAGGCCGTGGGGATCGTCCGCCTGGACGGCAAGCCGCTCAAGAACGTGATGGTGCGGTTCGTCCCCGTCAACGACTTCGGATCAGACTACCAGGCGTCCGGAGTAACGGACGCGTCCGGGCGGTTCACGCTCTCGTGCAACGGCCAACCGGGGGCTTGCGCCTGCGAGAACCGGGTCACCGTGTCCGAGGCCGACATCCCGGCCCACCTGAAGGGCGAGGACTTGAAAGTCCAGGCGGAGCTGGCCCGATACCTGGAGGGCCTGGGCGGTCGGCCGCTCCCGCCCAAGTACTCGAACCTGGCCGAGAGTCCGCTGACAGTTACCGTGACCGCGGAGCAGCGGGAGTACGTGCTAGAATTGGTGCGCTGACCTGACCTGTGTGCAACCAACGTCCCAGAGCTTGCCCTATCGCCGGGGTCAGTAATCGCCGCTGGAGTTGACCAACTCGCCGCCCCCCCGCGTGATCAGCTTGGCCAGCGTGCACAGGTCGATCGTGCTTCGGATGAAATGGACCGACCCGTCACCGAACACAGTGTACGCCCCGGTTGGGTGAAATGAGTAGATCTCACTGTTGTTGGAGCAGTTCAACGGACACGGTCCTGGAACAGTTCCGTTTCGGTTCGCCCCGTCGAGGCTGAAGGCCCCGTTCGGGTCGGCCCACCCGCCCTCCTTGCCGACCGGGTCGAAGACCTTCCGGTCGGCGTCGTAGAACTGCGGGCGACCGGCGTCTTCCGCCACGAGGATGGTATTTGACAGTCCGTCGGTGATATCCGCGAACCGGACGTTCTGGTCGCGCATCATCGCACCGACCAGGCGCGCGTCGTCCGGCTGGATTATGCCTATGTACCCGAAGCAGTTGATGCCGACGAAGTTTTTGATCGCGTGGACGACGTGGTAATCGCCGGCGGCCGGCTGGGCCGCGATCGTGGTGTCGAATCGGGGCTGATTCGGCGTGGTGGGGCAGTTGAACAATTTCAACGTGGTGCGGATGGCCGTGTAGTTGAGCGGGTTGTTCCAGTCCGCTTTGTAGTTGTAAAGGTTGAAGCTGTTGGTCTGCTCGATGTACGGCAGCAAGGCCACTGACCAGGAATGCTGGTAGGGGAAAAACGGTGCTGTCGCCACGTTCCCCGTTGTCCGGCTCGGGGGCAACCCCCCGATCGCCGACTCGTAGTTGTGCATCCCGAGGCCGATCTGCTTGAGGTTGTTGGAGCACTTGATGCGGTTGGCCGCCTCGCGGACCTTCTGGACCGCGGGCAACAAGAGGCCGATCAGAATGGCGATGATCGCAATCACGACCAGGAGCTCGATGAGCGTAAAGCCCTCACGCCGAGGCCGGCCGTCCGAGGTGGCCCTGCGGGCGTGAACGACGATATTCTTTCGCATGCGCGTGGGCCCAACTCTGCCAGAGGTGAGTTGAGGGTTCGGCCTAGTGTAAATTCGAACTTCCCTCAAGCAAGAACTTTACGATTAAGGTCACAAGAAGATTGTGTGTATGCACTGTCACCAGGCCAATGTCATCGGCCGGCTGACAATGTGAGAGTCGCCACCGGCCAGTTCACACCCCACCGGGCGACGGAGCGGCAAAGAGACGCTAATTTGCGCCTGGGATTTGGCAATTCTGGTTTCGTCGCAAGGATACCGCGGTGGCAGCCGCGGAGCAGACTGACAGCATCAGCTTCCTGTGGTCGGGCGACGGTCATGGACGGAGTTGCTCATCAATTCATCCCGGAACTTCACGCATCGAACTCCGTTCGCAACGGAGTGAAGCCGCAACTGGCCTTCAACCGTAATTCACTCAACTATCGCGCAAGTCGCACATGAACGCGGATAGATTTTAGGCCGATCGTAGCAGGGTCGGCGCACCCACCGCCTTGCCTCCAGACGTACATTCCGAGGGCGGTCATGGGTTCACCGACGGAGTCGGTCAGTGTGTGGCAGCGCGCCCGGTGTTGGTGGCGCGACCGCAACTGGCGAACGTTTGCCGCCGGGGCCCCGGCGCTGGTCGCCGCGCTCGGGGCCGGGAGCGTTATGGTCACCTGCTGGACCGGGTCGGACCGCGAACTCCAAGCCCGCTACTTGACTGAGGGGAAGGCCGCCTTCCAGGCGAAGGATTACCCGCGGGCCTTGACCTGTTACGAGCGCGTGGTTCCGGGTAGTCCGGACCCGGAACCGGTCTACCGGCTGGCCCTGACGGTTGAGGCGCTTGGGGACACCGGCCGGGCGGCCTCGCTGATGCGGACGATCATCCCCGATGAGGGGCCTGGGTACGCCCCAGGCCACTACTGGTGGGCGCGAAAACTGCTCGCGGCACCACCGTCCACGGGGACACGGGCGGCAGCCGAGGAACACCTGCTTAAGGCCCTGGCCGGCGATCTGGAGGACAAGGATGCCGCCCATGGTCTGCTCGGTCAGCTTTACCTGTCGACCAACCGGCCGGCCGAGGCCGAGTTCCACCTGAGCAAGGCCGTCGCCACGCACTCCATCTTTCGGTTGCCGCTCGCCCGGACGTTCGCCGCCCGCGGCAATGCGGGGAGAGCCCGGCAAGAGGCCGAACTGGCGGTTCGGTTCTTCCGGGAGCGGGCCAAGTCCGACTCGGCCAACCTGACCGCCCGCCTCGCGTGGGCCGACGCCACGACATTCCTGGAGGATTACCCGGGGGCGATTGGCGTCCTGGACGAGGGATTCGCCGTGACCGGAGACCCGACCTATCGAGTGGCGGCGGCCCGCGTCTACCTGGCCTGGTTCGATACCCGCAAGAAAGAGCCTGCCCCGACCGCCAACGAACTGCTCACTCTGCTCGACAAGGGATTGACGAATGACCCGGCCAACCAGGACCTGCTCAACCGGTTGCTCGACCTGCTCCGGGTCGGCGGGCCGGACGCGGACACGGCTCGAGCTACCCTTCGTAGTCTCTTGGCCCGGGGCGGGGCGGGCGGGGCCCACATTCACTTCGCACTCGCCGTCGATGCACGGCTCCGTGGCGACACCGCGGCCGAGATCCTTCACCTCGAACAGGCCCACCGGCTCGATCCGAAGATGGGACTGATCGCCAACAACCTGGCCTGGGTGCTCTCGAAGCCGCCAACTCCCGACCTGCCGCGGGCGCTCACACTGGCCAACCTGGCGGTCGAGCGGGAGCCGGCCAACCCGATGTACCGAGACACCCGCGGGCGCATCCTGCTCGCTCAGCAAAAGTGGGCGGAGGCGCTGGTCGACCTGGAAATTACCCTCGCCAAGGCCCCGGAAACGCCGGGTCTGCACGCGGCACTCGCCGACGCCTACGAACACTTCGGCCAGCCGGCCGAGGCAGCCGAGTACCGGAAGTTAGCCGGTCCGCCGGGCAAGTAGGCCCCGACTTCGTCCCCCTCTCGACACCTACCGAGTTCCCATGCTCACCCAGCCGATTCCCGTCGCGTCCCCAGCCGCCACGAGCCCGACTCGACCGATCCCCTGGGACCTCATTGCCCTGGGAGGGGCAGGGCTGGCCGCCCATCTGCCATTGTTGATTCGACACTTGAGCTGGCTCTGGGTCCGCCCGCATTATCAGTTCTTCCCGCTGGTCCTCGTCGGTGCCGCGGTACTTGCGTTTGTGCGCCTTCGCGGGTTCAAGCCCCGGCGCGGCGACGCGCGCACCGTCGCGATCGGTCTATTGGCCTCCTGGCTCGTACTGGTCGTGGCCGTGGCGGTCGACTCATCCTGGCTGGGCTGTGTCGCGGCGATGGCGTTGGCTCCGACCCTGGCTTACGCAGGCGGTGGCCGCGACCTGGTCCGGCGGCTGCTGCCGGCGTGGGGCATGTTATGGCTCCTTGTCCCGCCGCCGCTCGACCTGGACCGTGTCCTGATTTTCCAGCTCCAGGGGTGGACGACTGGTTGGAGCAGTGCGGTCCTCGATGCCTTTGGGGTGCTTCATGTCCGCGCCGGAAACGCGATCGAGACCGGCGGCCGGACCTTATTCGTCGAACAGGCATGCAGCGGGATCAACTCGCTCTTTTCAGTCCTGGCTTGCACCCTATTTCTCGTCCTGTTCGCCCGCCGTGGCTGGATAGCCGGAGTGATCCTCATGTCCGCGGCGGTCGGCTGGGTGCTGGCCGCGAACGTGGCCCGGGTCGTTCTGGTCGCCGTGTTGGAAACCCGCTGGGGAGTGTCGGCCGCGACCGGTTGGCAACACGAGACACTCGGCCTGGTCCTGTTCGCGGTCGCCGTCGGACTGGTCATCAGCACCGACCGGCTGCTCGCCTTCCTCGCCCGGCCGACGGGCGTCGCCCCACCGAGTCCGCCTCCGACACCGACGGCGACCGGGGCAACTACCTCCATGCGAACCGTGGCGCTGTTGGCAGTCCCGGTCTACTTGCTGCTGCTCCTGGCGTATCTGGTCCATTCCGGTGGGGGCTCAGCTGAACCGGGGCCCGCGCCGACGCGGCTCCCCCACAACCCCGACTTGCTGCCGCCCACGATCGACCCCTGGGTACGAACCGACTACATCGTCCAGTCCCGAAGCGCCGAGAGCTACTTCGGCGAGCACTCGCACACCTGGCGTTTCACGCGGAACGGCTCCCCGGTCCAGGTGTCACTCGACGCTCCGTTTCCGGGCTGGCACGACCTGACATGGTGCTACGTCGGAACTGGCTGGCGAATCGAATCGCAGAGTGTGAACGAGGCCGGCGTGGTACCGGGCGGTTTCATCGAGGCCCGGTTGAGCCGCCCCGTTCACCGGTTTGGCTACCTGCTCTTTTGTCAGTTCGACCGCCGCGGGCAGCCGCTGACGGCACGCCCCGGCGGGACGGCCGCGAGCCCGTTCCGGCACCGCATGGCGCTCGCACGGTTGGGTCTGGGCGACGGAGCGCCGTCGGCTGATCCGGCGCCCCCTGTCTACCAGCTCCAGGTATTCGCTGAAGGATCATCCATGCTCACTGCCGCGGACGAGGAGGCAGTTCGCGACTTGTTCATTCGGGCACAGCAGGCGGTCCGGGAAGCGTGGGCCGGTAGCCGGTAGTTCGGACGGGTTCGCCCGGCTAGCCGGAGCCCTCGCGGCGAGCCTCGGCGAGGAGTTGGCGGCGCACCCGCTTGACCGCCCGGTTCAGTTTCTGCCGGACGAGTTCCACCGGCAGACCCCGGTCGGCCGCGATCGCCGCCCAGGGCCGGTCGGCTAGTCGCTCCTCGAGCAGGTGGCGCTCCTCGACGGTCAGCCGACGGAGGGCCAGCTCGTACAGCTCGGCCCGGGCCACCTGTTTGCTCGGAGACGGGTCGAGGTCAACAACCTGGATCAGACGGTCGGCCGACTCGGTCGGGTGCACGCGCCGGTGGTCTCGCCGCCCAGCCGTCTGCCGCCGGGCTTCGTCCTGGATCTTGTTCCGGGCGATGGCGACCAGCAGGGCGGTGAGTTGGTTGGCCGATTCGGCGGGGGGCCACGCGGCATTCAGCCGGGCGAAGAAGCTCGCCAGCGCTGCCTGGCAAACGTCCAGTGGGTCTACCACTCGGACTAGTCGCAACTGGTTCAACCGGACCCGAACCATGCGCCGCAGCACCGGAGTAACACGCGTCACGAATTCGGCAGCCGCTGCCGGCTCCCCGGCCTTGAGCCGGACGAGCCAGCCGGCAAACCGGACGGGATCGCTATGTGGCAGTAGGCGCGTCACACGCCAATTTGTACCGCTCGCCCATTGGCGAACCTAGTGAAGAGTGGGCGTAATCATGGTTAAGACAACGCAGGGTAATGATGAAGACTGCAATAACTTCTACGCAGCCTCAGCTGCGCCCCTGTCCGCTCACCGCACGCACTCCGCCCCAACGGGGAGCGGCCGGCCATCGGCCTTCGGTCCGTACCGTGTGCTCCGGCTGATCGGCGGCGGTGGGGCCGGATGGATTTACCTGTGTCGGACTGGTGATGGGAGCCGAGTCGCAGTGAAGGTGGCCGGGCCGGCCGCAGGAATCGAGTGCCTGCGTCGCGAGAGCGCGGCCTGTGCGGCCATTTCGCACCCGAACGTCGTCCGAGTCGTCGGAAGCTATTGGGTTACACCCTCGCCGTATCTGGCCCTCGAGTACATTGACGGCCAGTCTTTCAGACAATTGGTCCAAGCCAATGGGCCAATACCGGCGCGACTGGCGGCGGAGTACGGACGCCAGACGGCCTGCGGGCTTTCCAACCTGCATGCGGCCGGATGGGTCCATCGGGATATCAAGCCGTCCAATCTGATGTGCACGCGTACCGGACAGGTCAAGCTGATCGACTTTGGTGCCGCTGCCCGCGTGGACGCCGCCGACAACCCGTCAACCGGGTGGGGGAGCGTCTTGTATCTTGCTCCTGAACTAGCTCGCCGGCCGAACCTCACGGACCCTCGAAGCGACGTCTATGGACTCGGCGCGGTGCTCTACTACCTATTGACGGGCCGTTCGCCGAGTCCGGCCGGGACAGATGCGGGATTGTTTCTGTGGGCTCTGACCGCGGATGCGCGTCCGGCCCCTCGACTCGGCCGCCGGGTCCCCGCCGAGTTGGCAATGGCCGTCCGCCGGATGCTGGCGCCCGACCCGGCCCATCGACATCCGTCGGCGGCAGCCGTCGCTGAAGTACTCTCGAGGTGGCAGAAAGCTACTTCGCGACAGCCGAAATGAGTGTACTCGTCCGGGATCTCAATCTCTCCAATACGGATCGAGGTCAGCAGCTAGTCCTCGCGATATGACCGGAAGCGCAACGGAATTGGTGACTTCCCGTCTTGATTTCGTCTGAGCAGCTCCGCAAATGTTCTTTGACACCCTGACACCCGATTTGCTCGCGGGGACTTGGCCCGGCACCAGACCGGACTGCCTGTGCTTGCGATAGGAGGCGAGAACTGGACGGCGCGCCATGGGAGGCTCCAAGGAACTGCGGAATCTTCCGCAGGACTCAGGCTTTCCGGCCGCACCGCCGAGCGCAGGGGGCAAGCTCAATCGCTTTCGGCTCTAGGGCTTGTGTTGAGTGGAGATGAGGGGATTTGAACCCCTGACCTCTTGAATGCCATTCAAGCGCTCTCCCAGCTGAGCTACATCCCCAACGTTGGACAATCTACGGTCGACCCGGCGGGGTGTCAACGTGCCCCCGGCTTTTGGCCCGGTGCAGGGACCAAGGGGGCGGCCGGTGGGTTCGCGCCCCCCTCCGAGCGCGGGCGTACTGCCCGCAAAGCTGTTGGGAAAGGGCTACAAGGATAGCGGTTGGGCGGGCGCGTGCGGACGGAATGGCCCCGTTCGCATGGGGGCTCGCGGTAGACGGGGCGGGCGCGGGTCACCACAATGAATCCGCCGGGCCGCCGGCGCCCGCCCACCGACCTCCGGCTTGGGACTCGCGCGTGAACTCTTTTTGGAAGAACCTGATCCAGTACGGCATCGGCGCCGCCCTGCTCGGCTACATCATCACCGTGAACTGGGACGGGCTGGGCCAGGTCTTCTCCCAACCGATCCGCGTCGCCCCACTCGTTCTTGCCGCGGTCCTCTGGACGGTCTGCCTGCTCATCACCTTCGTCCGCTGGTGGCTGCTCGTCCGGGCTCAGGATCTGCCATTCAGCCTGCATGAAGCCATCCGCCTGGGGCTGGTCAGCTACTTCTTCAACACCTTCCTGCCCGGGTCGGTCGGCGGGGACATCGTCAAGGCCGTCGCGGTCGCTCGCGAGCAGTCGCGGCAGACGGTCGCGGTCGCGACCGTCGTGATCGACCGGATCATCGGCCTGTGGGCCCTGGCCTGGCTGGTCGCCCTCCTGGGCGGCATCTTCTGGGCGACCGGGAACCCGCACCTCTTGAACAACGAGGCCCTCAAGACGATCGTCCGGGCCACGACCGGGATCGTCCTCGTGTCGGCGGCCGTCTGGTCGGCGATGGGCCTCCTCACGGAGGAGCGCGCGGAGGCAATTGCCGCCCGGCTGTCGCGGATCCCGAAGGTCGGCCACTCGGTGGCCGAGGTCTGGCGGGCCTGCCAGATGTACCGGCGCAAGTCCACGGCCGTCGGCATCGCCCTGGCGATGACCCTGGTCGCCCACTCCGGGTGGGTGGTCATCTTCTACCTGTGTGTCGCGGCCTTCCCAGCGATCGACATGCCGACGTTGGCCGAACACTACCTGATCGTGCCCGTGGGGATGACGGCCCAGGCGCTGTTCCCGCTACCCGGGGGAATTGGCGGCGGGGAGGCGGCCTACGGGTGGCTCTATTCCCGCCTCGACAAGCCGGCCGCCGGCGGGGTGCTCGGGTGCCTGGTCTACCGGGTGATCTCCTGGGGCGTCGGGCTGATCGGTTACATCATCTACACGCGGATGAAAAAGGAATTGCCCAGGGTCGAGCCGGTTCCTGAGCCTGCGCCCGCGGTGTAGGCGATCTCGCGCACCCGGCTGCCAATTCGTTGCCGGCCTTTTCCCATTCCCAGGAACGCGCCTACCCATTAGAGTAACTGTCTCATATCTGCCCAGCGCCCTTCGCCCCGACACTTCCGGAGGGCTGGTTACATGTGGCGTGGAACAGAGAACACCGCCCCGATTGAGAGCGGAGTCCCCAACCGGATCGACCGGCCGGGGACGGGACGGGACCGGTTCGTGCTCGGTGACATCGTCAGCCGCAGCCCGAAGATGCGGGCCGTCTTCGAGCTGATCGAACACGTGGCCGAGACTACCGCGACCGTGCTGATCGAGGGGGAGACGGGGACTGGCAAGGAGCAGGTGGCCCGGGCGATCCACCGGGCGTCGGCCGCCCACCGCACCGGCGACATCGTGGCCGTCAACTGCGCCGCCCTGCCGGAGCCGCTCCTGGAGAGCGAGTTGTTCGGGCACGAGAAGGGGGCGTACACGGGGGCCGTGGGCCAGCGCCGCGGGCGGTTCGAGCTGGCCAACGGCGGCACCATCTTCCTCGACGAGGTCGGCGACATCCCCCCAGCGATGCAGGTGAAGTTGCTGCGCGTGCTCCAGGACCGGCGGTTCGAACGCGTCGGCGGCACGGAGCCGATCGAGGTGGACGTCCGGGTGATCGCGGCCACCAACCGCAACCTGGCCCGGCTGGTCCGCAAGAAGAAGTTCCG
>DATFWZ010000274.1:0-4551 GCA_035258765.1 Gemmataceae bacterium | reverse complement strand
GTCGTGAGGCCTACGGTCGGAGACCTCAACTCCTCTCCCACGGCAGCGGCTCCTCTTCCGCCGGGCGCTTGAATGGTGCGGTCTTCGGCCAAGGCGCGGACGGATCGTACCAGTACCACTCGCCCTCTTTCTTCTTCCAGTCGTACTTCCGGTGCGAGAGTGCCGGCAGCGCCGCTTTCGCTCGCTCCAGGGTCCGGTCCGGGATGCCGGCGACGGCCGCGGCCGCGTACACCTCGCCCGCCTTTCGCGGGCCGTCGGCCAGCTCCCGCCGCAGCCAATCGACCGCCCGGTCGCGGATGCCCAGCACAATCGGCGGCTTCGGCCTCACGTTCTTCGCATTCAGGCCGTCGGCCGCCAGGTCGATCTGTCCAGTCCATTCGATCACCGCGGGGCCCGCCGGCGACGCGACCGCGCGGTAGCCGAGGGCCGGTGGCAACGCGCCGAGGTTGCTCTTCGACACCGCCAGAACGCAGTCAACGGTGGGCGCCACGCTCCGCGTGGCGGGCTCCTCACGCGGAGCGTGAGGACTACTCTCTCCGGTGACGGCGTCCGCGAAGGGAAACTGCGGAAGACCATCGGCGGCCGGGTGCGGCGCCGCCAGGAGCGCCGTGCGGACCGCGGCCATAATTCCCATGCTCCCTTGACCCTGCCGGACGGCGCCGTCGGGCAACAGTTTCGTCAAGTGGCGGAGGAGCAGGATCGCGCAGCCGGTCCAGCTCGCCAGGTTCGCGAGCGGGGTGAGCGCGAGCCGGACACACTGGTCCAGGTTGGCCGCCACGCGCGGCGGCAGGAAGGCAAAGAGCGGGTCGATGACCACCAGGTCGGCTCCTACGTCCACGATAAGTTCCTCGAGCGCCGACAAGTCGTCCGGGAATTGCGGGACGCGGTCGCCGAAGTCGGGCACTTCCAGGCGGCCGAGATCAACGCCCGCGGCCTCGGCCCGCGGGCGGATGGTGTCCGCAGCGTCGTCTTCGGCCGACAGGAGGATGCTGGTGCACGGGCGCGCGACCGGCGTCCCGTCCGGGAGCGGGCCGCCGCGGCTCAGCCGCGCGATCAGGTCGATGGCGAGCAGCGACTTCGCCATGCCCGGGTCGCCGTCCAGGAGCGCGAGCTTGCCGCGGGCCAGGTACCCGCGCCACAACCAGTCCAGGTCGATCGGGCCGACATCGGAGCAGCGCCGGCGTTTCCAGGTGGGCATGGGTGTGTCTCGCGGTGGGATTTCCAGGAGCAAGAAGGCCTCCGATCATCATACTGTACATATGTATAACACACGAAACGGTCGGGCGGAAGGTCAGTAGCGAGTTTTTGAGAGAGAAGTTCACGGAGGTTCGCCCATCCGCGGGCTTTTGTGGCTCGGAAATGTGAATTCGTGACAAGTGGATCAGCCGGGGGGGATCCCAAAAAAAGTTGGCGACCTTGGCGATCTTGGCGACCTTGGCGATGTTGAACCGGCCGCCAACTTACTGCTCCTGCGGCGGTGCACCCATGAGTCGCGCGAGGCGTTCGGACAGCTCGTCCTCCGCGGAGGCGCTCCAGGTGAACTCGGGCGGGGGCTTGTAGCCACCTTCGGCGGTGAAGGAGGCCGTCGGGACCGGGCTCAGGGGAAGCACGCCGAGGACGCGGCCTTTCACTCGCAGCTCGAACGCGGACGCGTGCTTGAGTTCCGACATGGGGATCAGGCCGGGGGCGACCGGCGTCGGGCCGTCGGTGATCAGGACCGATTGCTGGAGAACCGACGGAGAGCGGTCCACGCCCGGGACCTGGACGCCGATCTCGAACTCGGCCAGCCCTGCCATGCCCGGCTCGCGGCTCGCGACGAAGAAGCACGGGCCCGCCTTCGCCACGCCTTCCGCCGGCATCTGCCGGACGACGCGGAACTCCCCGCTGGTTGTCACAACGCCAAAGCGCGTGTCCGAGACGCGGAGCGAGCTGCGGAAGCCGCGCGGCGTCACGGCACGAAGACGCGTCGATGCGAGTTCGCGGCCGGGGCAGGTCCAGGTCACGGTCCATTCGCCGGCTTTGCGCGGCAGTCGCGGGGGCAGGGCGGTGACGAGCGCTTCCTTCCCGACAAGCTGAGTCGCGGTCAACGGGACTGGCGTGACGACCGTCTTCGTTCCGCGGGCGGTGCAGAACGTGGCCGAGAGGCCCATGTCGAGAAGCGGGGCGAGCCCGGTCGGGCTGCGGATGACGGCGGATGCGGTGAGCCCGTGTTGCTGCGTGCTGACGAAGGTCTGGGCCGCGACGCTCCGGCCGAGAACGGACACGAACGCGGTCGCCAGTTCCAGGCGCAGGTCGTTCAGGAACTGCTCCGGAGCGACGACCGGGATCTCGAGCCTGCCGAGGACGTGTTGCTTCCACAAGAGCTCGGCGGTGCCACTCGCTTTCGGAACGGGGAAGCGGAAGAAGAGGCGGTGGCGCTGGCCTGCCTCGTCGGGGCGGAGGACGTCGGGGGGGATCGGTTCAAAGCCGGGGACGCGGAGGGAGAAGTCGCCGCGGCGCCGGGCCGCGGGCGGCAGGCGCAACAGCGCCTCGACCACCACAGCCTCCGCCGACCACGGTACCGGCTGATTGTCGAGCGTCAGCCCCCCCTTCTCGCTGCGGAAGTAGAGGGCTGACGGCTGTGCCGCCAACCGGCGAGGGGTGACGATTTCACTCATGGCCCAGTCGCGCCAGTGCTTGATCCAGCGCCACATCGAGGTCCTCCCCCGCGGGGGTCGGGTGCTCCCCGCAGATGAGACACTCCGGCGAACGGGGGATGCGGAACTTGTGCACCCGCAAGGCCTCGGCGAAGAGCCCGTCCACCTTCGCCAACGGCACAAGCAGGCTGGTAAACTCGGGCGGCGTTCCACCGAGCAGCCCGAGCGTCGCGGTTGCGTGCAGGCTCGCGATCGCGGCGATCGCGGCCTTGCTTGCGGGGATCGTCGTCTCGACCGGTCCGCCCGGGTCCGTGTAATCCGGTGGCGGGCTGTTGTCGGCCGTGACCGACCGTTGCAGGTGGCTGGCCACGCAGCCGTAGCACGCCTCCCCGGGCCGGAACGCGTGCACCCACCCGCCAATGCCGCCGCTGAGCACTTCCCCAAGTGTCCAAGGCCGCAGGTGCTTGCGCATCTGGGCGTCGAAGTGATACTTTGCGGCCTCGTTATCGACCGCACACACCCCGATGTCGCATCCGGCGGCCGCGGACTCGATCTCCCCCTGACGGTCCTTGTCCAGAAGGTCAAAGGGGAGGGTGACCAGCTCCATATCCGGGCGAAATTGCCGGGCCCATTTCGCGGCCAGGTCGGCCTTGAGCTGGCCTACTTCATTATTGCCGAAGTAATGCCGGTGGACGTTGTGCGATTTGTAGACGTCCGGCTCGACCAAAACGATGCGCCCGACGGACGGTTCGCGACAAATGAGGTCGAGGACGACCATGCCCCCAGACCCGGCGCCGACTTGGAAGATACTTCGCATGTGTGGACAGCGAGTCCGGTTCAGTGCTCAGGCGATAGGTCGTACGGGACCTATAGGTCGTATAGGACCCATGAATTGATCCCCTACTTCGCCTCCGGCAACGGCCACTCGCCCGTTTCGTGCCACACCTCGTAGCACGCCAGCCACCGCCACGCGGCCTGGATGGCGAAGACGCAGGTGAACTTCGCCGGGTCCCAGCGGCTACTATCGCGGGTCGAGCCCTGTCGCCACAGGCACAACGTCTGTCCTTCGAGCAGGTGCGGACAGTGGCGCAGCGGGGTGACGACGCGCGTCTCGGGGGGAACAGTCGGGTAGCCGGAGTGGAGTCGCGTCTCCAGCACGTAGACGTTGTGACAGGGCTTGAGGCGATAGCGCAGGGTCAACGCCGATCCGCCCCGCACCACCTGGACCTTGAAATCCGGGTCGCGGCCCTCGTTGTACCGCTCGACAGCCGGGATCTCGACGCAGAGCAGTCGCCGCTTCCCGGCTTCGGTGTCTAACAAGCCCATAGCAGAGGACAGAAGACAGAGGACAGAAGACAGAAAGAAGACAAGGCTGTCTTGCCGGTCTGTCCTCTGTCTTCTGTTCTCTGTTCTCTGCTAATAATGGCACGGGACCGAGCGGATGGCGTTGATCACTTCCTCGTCCGGCACTTCCTCCGCGGTGCCCAAAAACGAGGTCGTCTGGCGGTCCATCAGGACGGCCAGCCCGTCCTGCGCGTTGCCGCGGAGGGCGGTGATCAGGTGCTTGCGTTCCGTCTCGGTCAGGGGGCGGAAGTCCATGGCCAGACTCCTCGCGGGCGAAGGACAGGGTTATGGGCGATCACGTGCCGCTCGCGGTTCAGCGTGCAGCCAGTTCCGACAACATCAGGAACACACCGACGTCCACTCGGTCTTCTCGCAGATCGGCCGCGAGGGCCCCGTCCGGGGTCAGCAACCGATAGCGCACCACTTTGCCTTCCAGCTCGATTCGGATCGCCCGACCGTCGTCCGGCAGCGGGACAGTCACGGCCAGGGCGGACTTCTGGTGCCCCGGAGCCACCTCGAACGTCATCCGGCTCAGCTGCCGCGCCAACCGGTCCAGCCGCTCTGCGTGGGC
>DATFWZ010000273.1:0-3453 GCA_035258765.1 Gemmataceae bacterium | reverse complement strand
TCCGGGGTTGCAGGACACTCTTCATTAGAGAGACCGAGCGGGGCGGAGGCTACGGCGCGCGCGGCTCGGCGTAGTCGAGTTGCTCGGGGTCGGGCTTCGGGTCGGGATCGAGGGGGAGCCACCACAACAGGCCGCAGACGTAACTCCCGCCGACCAGGAGAACCACCTCCGGCCAGCCGAACCAGCGCACCCATTCGGGGACGACCTGGGAGAACAGGGCGGCGCCGAAGTTCCCGCACATGTTCATGGCCCCGAAGACGGTCGCGAGATTTCGCCCCCCGAGGTCCATGGCGGCGCTGTAGCCGCACGAGTTGCTGCACGAGACGACCAGCGCCGCGAGGACGAGTGTCGCGACGGCCAGGATCGCTTGCTCGGGCGGAATGAGAAATGTGATCCCGAACAAGATCGCGCCGAGGCCCGACGCCGCGATCGCGGTCCCGGCGCGGCTCAACCGGCGGCTGCCGGTGCGGACCAGCACTCCGTCCGCGACGAAGCCGCCGAGGATGCTGCCGAGCACAATGCCGATGATCGGCAGGCTGGTGAGCGAGCCCGCGGTTCGCGGGTCGAGGCCGTGCGAATTCTGAAGGTAGGTTGGACACCAGGTGAACCAGAAGACGTTGGCCCCGGCACGGAAGAATTGCTGGCAGCACAGGCAAACGACCGGGAATGTCGCGAGCACGGCGAGCGACGCCGCCGGCGGGACCGCGGCCGTGGGACCAATCGGCTCGACGCGGAGGAGCACGCGTTCCGCGTCGTTCGTCCCGCGATGCTCGTCCGGCCGGTCGCGGTACCAGGCGAAGAACCACGCGCTCCATGCCAGGCCGGGAACGGCGTAGATGAGGAACACCCACGGCCAGGCTACGACGCCGAGGAGCTGGGCGGTAACAAATGCCCCGATGGCCCCGCCGACGGACATGCACGCCTGGAGTACGCCGGCGGCGAACGCCCGCCGGCGCAGCGGGATCCACACTGACAGGGCCCGCGTCGATGCAGGGAAGAGCCCGGCCTGGGCAATTCCCATTAACACCCGCGCCAGGAGGAGGATGACGAACCCCGTGGCTGAGTCCACCCACAGGGTGCCGGCGCTCATCGCCACGGTCACCGCGCCGAGCAACCCGAACAGGGTCAGCGCGCGTCGCGGGCCCCAGCGGTCCACGAACAGCCCGGTCGGGATCTGGAAGAGGGCGTACGCCCAGAAGAACGCGCCGATGGCCCAGCCGGTCTGGCGTGTGGACAGGCCGAGGTCTTCGCGGGCCGTGCTCTCGACTACGCTCAGACAGCCCCGGTGGACGTACGCGAGCCCCGCGGCCAGGCAGAGGCCGAAGAGGACGACGTATCGCACGTTGGTCGGGCGGACGCCCATCGGGCCCCCGGGTCGTTGAGCGGTGATTCTGCGGCCGGCGCGTCCGTGCCGCAAGCCAAAACCGACAGGTCGAAGCGGTCGCGGCCGTGGGGCGTCTAAACTATGGACATGAGGATCGCGTTCATCACGTCGGGCGCCGCGGGCATGTACTGCGGCTCCTGCATGAAGGACAACACGCTCGCGGCTGCGCTTGGCAAGCTCGGCCACGACACCGTGCTTCTCCCGACCTACACGCCCATCCGCACGGACGAAGCCGACGTCTCCGAGGGCCGCGTCTTCCTCGGCGGGATCAACCTCTACTTCCAGCAGAAATCGTGGCTCTTCCGCCACACTCCGCGGATGCTCGACCGGCTGTTCGATTTCCCGCGCCTGCTGAATTGGGTGTCGCGGTTCGCGGTCAGCACGAGCGGCGAACGGCTCGGCGCCCTGACTGTCTCCATGCTCCAGGGCCGCGATGGGAAGCAGCGCAAGGAGATACAAAACCTCGTTGAATGGCTCGCGACCGAATTCCGCCCGGACGTTGTCCTCCTGTCCAACGTCCTCCTGTCCGGTCTGGTTCCCGCGCTCCGCGAGCGTTGGAGCGGGCCAGTCGTCGCGACGCTCCAGGGGGACGACATCTTCCTCGACGTCATCGCCTCGGACGACCGGGTCCGTTGCCTCGAGCTGATCCGCCGTAACTGCGAGTCCGTGGCCGGCCTGATGGCCACGAGCGAATACTACGCGGACCACATGGCCAGTTACCTCGGACTGGCCCGCGATCGGATCCAGGTCGTCTACCCCGGGATCAACCCGGCCGGGCACGGCGGGCCGCGCGAGTTCCGCGACCGGCCGCCGTACACGATCGGCTACTTCGCCCGCATCTGTCCCGAGAAGGGGTTTCACAACCTGGTCGAGGCCTTCCGCATACTCCGCGAAACCCCCGGCACGCCGCCGTGCCGGCTCCGCGTCTCCGGCTGGCTCGGGGGCAGCAACCGGCCGTTCTTTGACGAGCAGATGCGCAAGCTTCGCGACGCGGGCTTAGGAAATGACGTCGAGCACGTCGAATCGCCGACGCACGCGGACAAGGTCCGGTTTCTTCAGTCGATCGATGTCTTGTCCGTGCCGACCTCGTACCGTGAGCCGAAGGGTCTCTACGTGCTCGAGGCACTGGCCAACGAGGTACCGGTGGTCCAGCCGCGACATGGGGCGTTCCCGGAGCTCGTCGCGGCCACGGGCGGGGGTGTCCTCGTGGAGCCCGAGAACGCGGCGGCGCTCATGGCCGGCTTGCGCTCCTTGCTCGAGGACCCGGCGACGCGGCGGCGGCTGGGCGAAGACGGAAAGAAGGCGGTCCTCGCGAAGTTCACAGCCGAGCGCATGGCCCGTGAGACGGCGGACTTGTTGACCGCCTACCATCAACCTCACCCGGCCGACCGGCCGCCCATTCCAACGCGCTCCGAGGTGATCCCGACGTGAGTCAGCCGTTCCGCACCAAGCGCCGGGTCGAGTTCGGTGACACCGACATGGCCGGGATCGCCCACTTCGCCAACTTCTTCCGCTACATGGAGGCGGCCGAGACCGACTTCCTCCACAGCGTCGGGCTGTCGGTGATTTGGACCGAATCGGGAGAGCGGATCGGGTTCCCGCGCGTCTCGGTGGCGTGCGACTTCACGAGCCCGGTCCGGTTCGAAGACGTGCTCGACATCGCGGTGACGGTCGAGGAGGTGGGGCGAAAGTCGGTGCGGTACCGGTTCGACTTCACGCGGGGCGGGGACGAAATCGCGGTCGGGCGCATCACGGCTGTTTGTTGCCTGCACCTGCCCGACCGCGAAATGAAGTCGATCGTGATCCCGCCGGCCATCCGGGAGAAGTTGACCGGCGGGTGAGATTCAGGTCATTGGGAAAAAGGGGGCGACGAACCGCCCCATCGGCGGCGGGGCGGTCGGCCGGCTCGGCCGCGTCTCCAGGAGTCGCCCGGTCTGAGCGTCCACGATCAACTCGTCCCCGTCGGCGACCACGCGGATCTTGACCACTCGGGTGCCGTTCTCCTGGGTGAACGAGATGGAGTAGAGCGACGAGGGATTCTGCAAACCGGGCGGAAGCGGCACGCCGTC
>DATFWZ010000272.1:0-5062 GCA_035258765.1 Gemmataceae bacterium | reverse complement strand
CGGTCAAGATCCGAGCCGGTACACCCAAGGACGAGGCGGCTAGTCCCTGACCCATTGACGAGATTGAGCGCGCCGCGGCCGCCGGGGGACGAACCCGCCGGCCGCGGCGCCTGTCTTTTGTGACCACAACCGGGCCGGTTGGGGCTACGGAAGACATCGATGTCCGAGAAGGTCGATCACCCGTTCACGTCCGACGCCGAGATCGCCGAGCTGGTCCGGTTGTTCGAGTCGTGTGAGCTGCCCGGCGAGCGGTGGACGCACCGGGCGCACCTCGCCGTCGCCGCGACCTACGTGCGGGCCTATCCTTTCGGTGACGCCACCGACCGGGCCCGCGAACATATCCGCCGGTACAACGAATCTCGCGGCAACCGGACCGGCTACCACGAGACGATCACGGTCCTCTTCATGCGACTGGTGGCGCGGGACTTAGGGGTTGCGCGGCCCGTGACACTGGCCGGGTTCGTCAACGACCTGGCGTCCCGCTATCGCGTCGGGTGGCTTTTCGGCTACTATTCGCACGACCGGCTGTGGTCGCCCGCGGCCCGGGCCGCGTTCATCCTCCCGGACCTGCGGCCGCTCGACTTTTGACTCGGGGAAGTCTGCCATGGGCCGACGTCGTGAACTGGCCGGAATGCGGTTGCTGGTGACCGGGGCATCCCAGGGGATCGGCCGGGCGATTGCCCTCGCCGCGGCCCGACGCGGGATGAGGGTCCTGGCCGCGGCCCGCAATCGCGACCTCCTCAATCAGCTCGCCGAGGAGGCCAAGAAGGCGGGGCACTCGCTGGAGATCGTGCAGGCGGACGTTGCGACCGCGGAGGGCCGCGACGCCATGGTCCGGGCCGCGAAGGACAAGCTTGGCGGGCTCGACGTCCTCATCAACAACGCCGGCATCGGCGCGACCGGCCACTTCGCTGACTCCTCCCCGGACGTCCTCCGGTCGATCATGGAGACCAACTTCTTCGGCACCGTGGAAACGACGCGGGCGTTCCTGCCGATCCTGACCGAGGGCAACAAGCCGGCCGTCGTGAACATCTCGTCGATCCTGGGCCGGCGGGCAATCCCGGGGCGGTCGCTGTATAGCGCCAGCAAGTTCGCGATCGAGGGGTGGACGCAAGCGATCCGGGCCGAGTTCGCCCGGTTCGACATTGACGTCATCCTCATCAACCCGGGGCTCACGCAGACGAACTTCTCGCAGAACATGCTGGAGAAAAAGGCCAGGCAGAGCCTGGATCACATGCGCGGGATGACATCGGAGCAGGTCGCTGCCGCGACGCTCAATGCCCTCGCAGCGGGGAAGAAGACGGTCAACCTGACGCTTCAGGGCAAGGTGCTCTTGTTCGCGGCCCGGTTCCTGCCCGGACTGGTGGACCGGATCTCCTCGAAACGCGTGCGAAAGATTTTCGCCGACGAGATCTCGGCCCGGAAGAAAGCGGGGTAAGCCGCGGGCGGCGTAACATCGATACCGCCAGGTGTTGACAGGGGTCGCGTGCCGCGCGCATGATAAATGAGCCCCACATCTTGCGGAGCACGTCCATGCGGTTCCTCCTCACCGTCGCGGCGATTGCGGCCCTTTCCACCCCCGCCCTCGCGTGCATCAACGACACTGAGCTGAACACCCACGAGCGCGAATTCAAGTCGCAGTACCAGGAATCGCAGTACGAACCTCCGCAGCCCGAGGAGATGACCTCGGCCCGCCCCTACCTTCTAGCGGGCACGGGCCTTTTGCTGACCGCGATTGGTACCGGCCTGTTCCTCCGCCGCCTGTCCCGATGACCGATGCGCCCGCCGCCCGGTCCCGTGCTCTTTTTCCTCGCGGCCTCCTCGTTCGTGGGCGGTTGCGTCGGCGGGGGGTGCGTCGGCGCAAGCCGCACGTCTGTTGATGCCGGCAACGCGATCTATGCCCCCTTCCCGCATCACGTCGCGCCGTCGGCGGAGACCGCGGCGTTTCGCTTCGCGATGGTCCACGACGTCATCCACGAGCGCTATCCGCGACACGGCCCGGAGTACTACGCGGAGCGCGAGCGCCTGGCGCGCGAGAAGATGGCCGTCTTGCCCACCGACTCGGAAGCCGCCTTCGCTCTCACCGACGACATTGCCGTCGGCCTCGCCCGCCGCGGGCGCACCGACGAGTCGATCGCGCTATTGCGCGACAAGCTGAAGCGCCAGCAAGCTCTCAAACTCGAGGAGCATGACCTCTATTCGTCGTACGCGAATCTGGGGGAGTTCCTGATCCACGGCAACCTCCGAGCAATGCTCGCTGGGGACGCCGCGGCTCGGGAACGCGTCGAGGCGGGGCGAGAGCTGCTGCGCAAATCGATGGAGGTGAATCCGAAGGCTCATTTCGACCTGGAGGTCTGGCACGTCGTGGCAGTCGACTCCCTCATAGAGGCAAGTCGTCACCCGGAGGTAATTCGGAAATGTGACCTAATCGGTAACCGGCTTGACGAAACAATTGAGATCCCCAAGGGGGGATGGAACAGCAGGTATTTCGAGGACGAGCATGGGGCATACGGCCGCCCGTATGGGTCGGACTGGGCATTGAGTCTTCATTTCGAAAAGCAGCGACGGGAATACACTGAGGGTTTGCTCGATCCGGGAAGGCGGCAGGAGATTCGTCGCCATATTCGTCAGGTCGGTCGCGAAAAAGCACCCGAAGGCTCGAAGGACACTGTCCGTGGCCGGCGTGGCCCATTCGACGAGCCGGCCCTCTGGCTAATCGGCGACTGGCGACAGGGTTCGGGGCCCAACCCCCACTCCGCCCTCTGCCTGGGCGAGATCATGCTCCGCGTCGGCCAGCGCTACCTGGCCTGGACGTGCTACGAGCGGGCCTCGCGGATGGCGGAGCAGTTCTGGCCCACGCCCGAGCTACAGCAGTTCCTCCGCGACCACTGCAAGGCGAGACAGGACGCCATTGAGCGATCCTTGCCGGCAGATGAGGCAGCCGGGCTAAGACCAAAATTGGAGGCTGAGTTGGCGTTCGGCGAGGCGTACCAGCACGATTATCAGGCGTACGCGGACGAGAAGATCCGGGCGGGTGCGAACCTCAACGACCCGCTCTTCTTCGATGAGTTCCACGCCGGGCGGCCGCCGATCGCGTCGAAGGTCGGGCCGGAGGAGTGGTACGCGGGTTCGATCCACGGGGGTGGGTCAAGCGCGCGGAGCGGCGCCTTTTTTCAATGGGGCCTGCTGACCGGCGGTGCCTGTCTCCTGTTGCTCGCGATCGTGTATCGATTGCTCTGCCGGCCGGGAAACCCGCTCGCCTTAACGGCTATTCCCCCACCGTGACCAGTTCGCGGATCGCCGCGATTCGCTTCGGCCCGAGCCCGCTCACGCGCCGCAGGTCGTCCACGCTCGCGAACGGCTTCTTCCGCCGCTCGTCGATGATCCGCTGCGCCAGCACCGGGCCGATGTTCGGCAAGGTATCCAGCTCCGCGAGACCGGCCGTATTCACGTTGATCGGGCCGGAAGACGCGCTCGGTTTCGTCGCGCCGCGAGGAGATGTCGGGGGTTTGCGCGAAAGGCGGTCGGGCTCGATAGATGGCGGTTTCGAGTCTTCGCCATCGACCGTTACCCACGGCCGCATCTTGTTGAGCGTCGCGTCGCCGATCCCGTGAACGCCCTTCAAGTCTTCGATCGAGCCAAACTGGCCGTGGCTCTCGCGATGCGAAACGATCCGCTCCGCCAGCTGCGGACCGATGCTGGGAACCTGCATCAACTCCGCCCGCGTGGCCCGGTTCAGATCGACGCGATGGGTCGTGTCGCGGTGCAGCTCCGTCGGCCGCGTCCCGAATCGGTCGGAGCACCAACGCCAGCCGATCAGCCCGGCGATGCCGACGAGCAGGGCCAGGGCCGCAACCTGTGAACGCCGCGATAGCGGAACGACTTCGGTCGGCGGGGCCGGTGCCGCCGGGGTGACGGGAGGGACGGGCATGGCGGCGGGGTCGGCCATATCGGACGACCGGGGACTGGGGACCGCGACTGCCGTCTCAGATTACACGCGACGGAGCGTCAAGACCACATACCGGCACCAGGATTCCATGGCCGGCCAGCGGCTCAGCAGTCGGGCGTCGACTCGATCGAGCCATCCACCCGTGCGGGATTCGCGGCGGAAAAGCCGCCGCGCCGCTCCGAGCAGCTGGTAGCCGCGGACGTCGATGCTGGAGAAATACTCCTTGAGAGTCGCCAGGTCGGCCATCCGCACGGGCCGTTCGTCGGGCGTTCGATGCTTGCCGGCGTAGGGCAGGCGGCGGCGGGCAAATTCCAGCAGCGGGTTCCCGCCCCACGGCTCGCAGCAGACCGCGACACCGCCCGGCCGGAGTATGCGATGCAGCTCCGGTCCTGCGCGTCGGAGGTCGAGGTGGTGCAGAATCGCCGATCCCCAGACGGCGTCAAACGACTGGCTCGCAAACGGTAGGCTCTCGGCATCCGCTTGAATGAACTCCGCATCAACTTCATTCGCGATCGCGCGGCGTCGGGCTTCTTCGAGGTAGCCGACGGAGAGGTCGATCCCGGTCACGGCGGCCCCGCGCCGCGCCAACACCACGGCCGCCATGCCGTGCCCGCAACCGCAATCGAGGACGGCCTTACCCGCGACATCGCCGAGGCGCTGGAACGCGGGGCGGATCCAGGGCTCGTGGTCCAGGTATGTGGCGTCGCGGAAGACGAGGTCCGGCCGACGGGCGGCGCGCCTTGCGGCCTGACGGTCGTGAAACACGCGCTCTGCCAGCAGACGTTGACCGGTGTACATTGGTCCTCGCCGGTTGTGGTCGCACACCTTACCGACTCACCCGCGGGATGCACAAGGTTGAATTGACGGTGCCCTTGCGTCATTCGGACGCCCTTGGGTATTCTCCGGGCTAATCGACACTCTGGAATCCGGAGGAACGAATGGCTTCCGCCCTCATCATCTTCGGCCTGATCGCCATCCTGATCGGGTGGGTTTGGCTGATGGTCGCTGCCTTCACCGAAAGCGTGCCGTGGGGGGTCGGTACCCTCCTCTTGTCGCCGATCGGACTGGTGTTCGGGTTCTTTCACTGGCCCGAGTACAAGGTGCCGATGTTCC
>DATFWZ010000271.1:0-7479 GCA_035258765.1 Gemmataceae bacterium | reverse complement strand
GCCGATCTCGCGCTTCGGGGTCGGCAGCGTGTCCAGGGCGACGGCCGGGCCGCCGAGCACCTGGGCCATCGTCGTGTAAATGGAATTGTCGATGAGCGGCAGGATCAGCGTTTCCAGCCGGTACTGCTTGGGGGACGCCTGGACGCGGAGGGCGATCGGGTCGAAGAACGTGCGCCAGTACTGGTTGTACTCGTTGACGAACGCCCGGTATTCGTCAATCTCCTCGGAGGTCGCCTCGATTGCCGGGTGCTCGATGCAGGGGTTGAGGGCCTCGGCCCGGCCCCACTTCGAGCAGACGCCGGACAGGCCGTCGGCCGCGAGCGAATACGTCCCGCCGTCCGGGTGTTCCAGGTCGCCCTTGCCGAACACCCCGGGGGCACACTTCGCCTCGGCCAGCTCGTTGAGCGACTTCGGGGCCCGGCCGAACTCGGTCCGGAACATCAGGCACGCGTGTCCGATCATGCGTAAGTGGTTGTAGACCAGCACCCGCCGTCGCTCGGAGATCTTCAGCTCCGGGCCGACCAGGCGGCGGATGAACGGGTCGGACAGGTAGACGAATCCGTCCTCCTCGGCCGCCCGGTAAGGCATCAACGTCCGCACGTATTGGAATTCCTTGCTCTCGCCGAGTCGCTTCGCGTCCTTCCCTGCGACGCACTCCAGGACCCGCTTGAACGCCGGCAGCGAGTTGCCGCGGACGTGCAATTCCGGCCGCGGCGTGGCGACGTAGACGTTGAGCGCGCCGTCGGGAGTCGCGTAATGGCCGAAGGCAATACCCGCGTGTTCGCCCTTCTCCTCCTTCGCCCGGAGCTTGAGCACCGGCATCGCGACCGCGAGCAGGCCGGCGATGCCCTTGCCCTCCACCAGGACGGTGACATCACTCCCCTCGCCCAGGAACAGGTCGCTGCCAGTGACACCGACGCCATCTACCTGGATGGCTTCGAGCGCCTTGGGCGGGAGCTGCAACAGGCCGAGCTGTTTCTTGATCCGCTCGACGGTGAGCTGCGACCGGGCCTCGCCGAGGGCCTGGGTGAACAAGTGCCCGCCCCACAGCTCGCTCAAGCCCGTGACCTGGTTCACGGCCGCGAGCGAGCGGAACTCGGCGAACCAGAAGTCCTCCGGGACGCAATTCGCCAGCGGGCCAACCTCGGGCTTCTTGTCGCCGAGCATCTTCGCCCACGGATGCGGCTTCTGGGCCGGCCCGATCAGCTTGTCGATCTGGAGGGTCTTGGGAGGGTCATCTTTCTTCGGGGCGGGCGGCTCGGGGGCCTTGTCCTTCGGTCGATCGACCGGGTCCGCGGCCTTTTTGGGTATGTCAACCCCCCGGCCGCCGCGGCGGTTGCCGCGCATGGTGTCGAGCTGGAGGCTCTCCTGGATCGCGAGGGCCCCGGTGAACGTGCTAAACAGGTCGGCTCGGTTACGCCGGCCGGCCCGCTCCTCGAACCGGCCGGGGCGGTTGAGGCGGTCAATCTGCTCCTCGACTTCGCGCTCGCGGTTGTCGCGAATGCCGAGCATGAGCGCGACGTATTGCAGGTACGGGTCTTTCGGGTGGTGGGCGAGCTGGTCGAGGACCTCGTCGAGGTTCCAGGCGGTTTTCTTGGGCGGGTCGTCTCCGCGAACGGGAACGGCGAACAGGCCGGCGGCAAGAATGACCGTTGCGAGTGTGCGTGCGCGCATGTTGCGGGCTCCGGGCACGGGAAATGACCCGGTCAGTTTGACCGGCCGGGTACGAAGGGGCAAGGGCCAAGCTTGCCCGGCGGGCCGAACAATTCCGATCGAACGCGGATGCCGCGGATGACACGGGTCAGCGCGGATCAATCCCAAACAGATCTTTCATGTCTGATCCGCGTCATCCGCGTCATCCGTGTCATCCGCGTTCGTTTGCTGCTCGCAGCTCATTTGGGCTTCCGCCCGTCGGCCGCGAACAATACATATGTGACTTTCCACGGAGGCCCCATGCCCGTCACGGACGCCACCGCGACGTCCCTGGCCGACCTGCCGGCGCTCTTGCAAAGCGCCGAGGGCGTGCCGGACGTGATCGCGGCCTTGCGCGCCGGCCGGGCCGGGACCATCGACGGGGCCTGGGGCTCGTCCGCAGCGCTGAGCGCCGCGGCCCTCGCGGCCGAGGCGCCCGCGACCGTCCTGGTCGTCCTTGCCCACCCCGGGGACATTGAGCCCTGGGCCAATGACCTCGCCAGCTTTAGCGGCGCCCGACCGGTTGTGTTTCCGGCATTCGAGGCGTGGCCGCCCGAGCCGTCGTCGTTCGACGACACGCCCGGCCGCCGGCTGCGCGTCCTCCAGAAGCTCTCGGCCGACGCACCGAAGGTGCTGCTTGCGTCGATGTCGGCCCTGATGCAGCCGGTGCCCGCCCGGGGTGAACTCGAGGCCCGCGGGCGGCGCGTCCGGGTCGGCGACACGCTCGACCTCGAAGAACTCGGTGCCTGGCTGGTCGCGAGCGGATACCGGCGGCTCGACGCGGTCGAGCTACCCGGCGAGTTCTCACGCCGCGGGGGCATCCTCGACGTCTTCTCCCTCGACGCCGAGGACCCGGTACGGCTGGAGTTCTTTGGAGACGAAGTCGATTCGATCCGCCCGTTCTCGGTCGGATCGCAGCGGAGCCTCGGGGATGTCAGAGAAGTGGTGATCCTGGGGCAGGCGACTTTGAGTCCTTGTCCCTCTCCCCCCGCTTCGGGGGGAGAAGGCCGGGGTGAGGGGGGTTTGTCTGGTCGGGACGAAATGCCAACTGCCGGCCCCGCGAGCGCCTTCCCCCTCACCCCTGCCCCTCTCCCCAGCAAAGCCGGGGGAGAGGGGTTCCAGACCGCTTCTCCCATTCCTCGCGGCCACCTGACCGAGCACCTCCCCCCCGACTCCTGGGTCGTCCTGGTCGAGCCGGCCGAGTTGCACGAGCAGGGCAAGTTCTTCCTGGAAACGGTCGCGTCGGTCGAGGGCCTCTTCACGGTCGAGGGGACCTTCCAGCAGCTCGTCTCGAAGCCGAACGTGACCGTCTCCGCGTTGCCGCGGCCGGGGGTCGAGGCCATCGCGCACCTGCGCGTCGAATCGGTCGAGCGGTTCAGCGGCAACGTCAACCGCGTCCGCGACGAGCTCGACGCCATCGCCCGGCAGGACCGCGTTCTCATCGTCTGCCACAACGAGGCCGAGGTCCATCGGCTCACGGACGTCCTCGCCGCCGGGCAATTGGCCCAGAACGACCGGCTCAAACTGGTCACCGGCTCGGTGCGAGCCGGGTTCCGGCTCGTCGAGTCCGGCGTCGTGGTGCTCGGCAGCCACGAGCTGTTCCACCGCGAAATGACCCCGGCCGGGCAGAAGGACGCCCCACTGCCGCGGCGCCGGATCGAGTCGCGGGCCATCGACAGTTTCCTGGAGCTGAACGACGGCGACCTGGTCGTGCACGTGGTCCACGGCATCGCCCGGTTCCGCGGCATGCAAATGCTCGACAGAGCCGTCAGCGGTCAGCCGTCAGCGACAAGCCAGACCGGCGGCGGGCAGGTGAGCCTGCCGGCCAAGGAAGAGAACTTGCTGTTGGAGTTCCGCGACGGCGTCATGCTCTACGTCCCCGTCTCGCAGATCGACCTGGTGCAGAAGTACGTCGGCGGCAGCAAGAGCAACCCGGAGCTGTCGAAGCTGGGCGGGACCGCCTGGGGCAAGCGTGTTGGCCGGGTCGAGGAAGCGGTCCGCGACCTGGCCTCCGACATGATTCAGGTCCAGGCCATGCGCGAAGGCCAGCCGGGCGTCCCGTTCCCGCCCGACTCCGACTGGCAGAAGGAGTTCGAGGCCAGCTTCCCGTACCAGGAGACGCCCGACCAGCTGAGCGCCACGGCCGAGATCAAGCACGACCTGGAGCGGCCGCGGCCGATGGACCGGCTCCTGTGCGGGGACGTCGGCTACGGGAAGACCGAGGTCGCCATCCGCGCCGCGTTCAAGACGATCGACAACGGCAAGCAGGTCGCGATCCTGGTGCCGACCACGGTGCTCGCCGAGCAGCATTACCGGACGTTCCGCGAGCGGCTGGCCGAGTACCCGTTCACGGTCGAGGTGTTGAGCAGGTTCCGCACGGCCGCCGAGCAGAAGCGCGTCATCAAGGGGTTGAAGGAAGGGAGCATCGACGTCGTCGTCGGCACCCACCGGCTCGTGTCCCGGGACGTGCAGTTCAAGGACTTGGGCCTCGTGATCATCGACGAGGAGCAGCGGTTCGGGGTCGAGCACAAGGAGCGGCTCAAGCACCTGCGGGCGATGGTGGACATCCTGACCATGACCGCCACGCCCATCCCGCGGACGCTGCACCTGTCGCTGTTGGGCATCCGCGAAATCTCAAATCTGGAAACCCCGCCCCCGGAGCGGCTGCCGGTCGAAACGCGGATCATGCGCTGGGACGACAAGCTGATCCGGGCGTCCATCCTCCGCGAGCTGGGTCGCGACGGCCAGGTGTACTTCGTCCACAACCGGGTGATGGACATCAACGTCATCGCCCAACACGTCGGCCGGATCGTCCCGGAGGCGAAAATCGTCATCGGGCACGGGCAGATGCCGGAGGGGGAGCTGGAGCGGGCGATGCTCGCGTTCGTCCGTAAGGAGGCGCACATCCTGGTGGCGACGACGATCATCGAGAGCGGCCTCGACATCCCGAACGCGAACACGATCTTCATCAACCACGCCGACCACTACGGGTTGGCCGACCTGCACCAACTCCGGGGCCGCGTCGGTCGGCAGAAGAACCGGGCCTACGCGTACCTGCTGCTCGACAGCGAGCGCGGCGTCTCCGGGGACGCGGCCAAGCGCCTGAAGGCGATTGAGGAGTTCACCGAGCTGGGGGCCGGGTTCAAGATCGCGATGCGCGACCTGGAGATCCGCGGGGCGGGGAACATCCTCGGGACGCAGCAGAGCGGGCACATCGCGGCCGTCGGGTACGAGCTGTACTGCCAGCTATTGGAGAACGCAGTCCGGCAGCTCAAGCGCATGCCGCAGAAGACGCACCTGGAGGTGACGGTGGACGTGCCGTGGCCGGCGTACCTGCCGCGGGACTACGTGCCCGGCCAGCGGCTGCGGATGGAGGTGTACCGGCGGCTCACACGTGTCCGCGACCCGAGAAAGCTCGACGAATTCCGTCAGGAGCTGCGCGACCGGTACGGCCCGATCCCGGACGCGGCCGAGTGGCTGTTGCGCCTGGCGGAGATTCGCTTGCTCGCGGCGAAGTGGCAGGTGGCGAGCGTCCACCGCAACGGCCCGGACCTGGTGTTGGGTTACCGCCACCCGAAGCGGATGGGCCAGCTGGTCGAGCGGAGCGGCGGGCGGCTGAAGGCGATCGACGAGAAGGACGCGTACTTCCGGCTGCAGGAGGGCGAGGACGAGCCGGGGGCGATGTACGAGTTGCTGAAGTGGCTATTGCGGGGGCCGCGGGAGTAACAACCGCCCGATGCGCCGAGATTGGGGTCCGCTACAATGGCCGGATGCCCAAGCCATCGCACCCCGATCGTGGCAGCCGGGCGGCCCGTGCGTACTGGGGAGCCGACGTCCCCATGAGCGCCATCCGCGAATTCGCCCGCCGGGTCGCCGGGCAGTTCCAACCGGAGCAGATCATCCTCTTTGGGTCACACGCGTACGGGACGCCCCACCCCGATAGCGACGTGGACATCCTAGTCGTCATGCCGGCCCGGAACCGGCACGACCAGGCGGTGAAGATCCGGCTCGCGGTCCCGGCCCCATTCCCCATGGACCTGATCGTCCGGAGGCCCGCCGAGGTCGCCGTCCGGCTGGCGGAAGGCGAGTCATTCCTGACCGAGATCGTGACGAAAGGGAAAGTCCTGTATGAAGCGGGCGACGGCCGGGTGGGTGCGCAAGGCGGAGTACGACATCCGCGGCGCCGTGGGACTGCACGGTCGAAAGCGCCAGGCCGCATCCGCCGTCCAGTGGGCGCGAAAGTGTCGAGATATGGCGCGCGGATTGTTAAGGTTGTAGTTGGAAGGACAGGTCGGGAGCGATGTACGAACTGCTGAAGCGGCTGCTACGCGGGCCGCGCGAATGAAGAGTCAGCTTTCCTGGCCCGATTACTTCACCTTCACTTCCCACCGCTCCGCGATCCGGACCGCGTCGTCCGTCGCCCGGGCGGTCGGGTAGGCCTTCCGCATCTTCTCCACCGCGTCCTCGAGCTGCTTCAACAGGACCGAGTTGTTCTCCTTGAACTCCGGGAGTCGCGGGTTGAAGCTCAGGTCCCGACCGGACAGCTGGGTGTCGATCTTCTTGATCGCCTCCAGCGACGGCCGGGCGCGAAGCTCCGCGCCGACCTTCAGGTTGCCCTTCAGCTTGTTCACGAAGTCGAACGCCGGCTTCTCAAGCGGCGTCCCCCGGTAGGCGACGGGCAGCCGCTCGGTGTCAAAGAACGCCCCAACCGGGTCGTCCTTGGCCCGCTCGACGGCCGCGTCGAGGGCCTTCTTGCCGCCGTCCGTCAGGGCCGCCTGCAACTCCTTCAGCTCGTCCGCGGCGTCCTTGCCGGTCGCCCGCGACTGCTCGCCCAGCTTCGCGAACACGTGTAGCATCGGGCTCCCCTTCTCCAACAGCTCCACGACCGGTTGGGCCGCCTTCCCGAACGACTCCTTTCCGACCCGGGCGAGCACCGCCTTCCCGACGGCGATCCGCACGTACGGCTCGGCGTCCAGCAACGACCCGCGGAACACGCACCGGCCGGTGTGGTCGAACAGGAGGGCGTGTGGGAGAGAGAAGCTCCGGGCGATCCCGATCTCGGCATCGTCCACGATCGGAAAACTCAGCGCCCGCTGCCGGACCAGTTTTTCCGTCGCGGCCTTTGGCGCCCCGTCGGTCTCCGCCCCGACCGCGATCAGGCCGAAGTCCTGAAATTCTTCATGCAAGGCATTCAGCTTGGGGAGTTGGGCCACGGCCCGCCCACTCCCGGCCGGGAATAGGAACACCAGAACCGGCCGCCTCTTCCACTCGGTCCGGGCTGGCACTCGGCCGACGTGCTCGGGGCCGAGGCGTAATCGCTCCGTCGTCGTACCCAGAGAGAACTTGCCGTCCCCGTCCGGCGACGGGAGGTTCGGCCCCTTGGCCACCGCGGTCGCGCCCTTCTTCTCCGGCGGCCGGCCCCACGTCTTCTCCATCAGCTCGTACCCTTTCGGGTCGTGCTTCTTCAGCTCCTCGCGCGTCCGGGGAAAGTAATCGAGGCGGTCCAGGTAGGCACATGACAGTTCGGCGAAATACTCGCGCTCATTGGTCGCGGCGTACACGTTCGGGTCGTACAGCTTCCTCTCCATGGCCTGGCGGAACGTGCTTTTCACCAGCGGGTTGTCGCCGACGACGTGGTGGTGGAAGGCGTGGGCCAGCTCGTGGAGGGTGACGCACCGACCCGAGTCGGTCTTGGGCTGGTGCTCGTTGGCCAGCGACTTCAGGCTGAGGATCGTGACCGCGTTCGACTTGAGCGGGTTCTTGTCCCCCAGGAGGTTGGCCTGGTGA
>DATFWZ010000270.1:0-2411 GCA_035258765.1 Gemmataceae bacterium | reverse complement strand
ACAACTACCCGAAATACGCCCCGTTCACACACGCCCGGTCGAGTACGATCGCCGACGGCCTGGTCCTGGAGATGCCCCACCCGCCGGTGCAGAAGGCGATCGCCGAGTCCGGGGTCGCGATCCACATGGTCGCCGAGGTTGACATCCAGACGGCACTGCGCGACCTGTACGTGACGCAGGCCCTGGTGGTCGAGCCGTCAAGCGCGATCACTTTGGCGTTCGTCAAGTACGCCGCGAAATTGGAGGAGCCGGTCTGTGTCATTCTCACCGGCCAGAACATCGCCCGCGAGGACCACGCCCGACTGATGGCGGGGGCGTGAAACCCCGAACCGAATCGCAACGCCTCTCGTGGAGAAGTGCCATGCGGATGCTCGTGTCGGTCGCCGCGGTGACCCTGGTCCTCGGAGCCGACGCCCCGGCCGACGCGGTCAAGACGGAGACGGCCCAGCTCGAAGGCGAGTGGACCATGGTGTCCGGGAAACGGGACGGTCAGAAGCTCCCGGACGACTTCGTCAAGAGCGGCAAGCGGGTCGCCAAGGACGGCGTTTCGACCGTGACCTTCGGCGACCCGCTGTTCATGAAGGCCAGGCTGACCATCGACCCGGGCAAGAAGCCGAAGACGATCGACTACGAGGTGATCGACGGACAGGGCAAGGGGAAGACCGTGCTCGGCATCTACGAAATCGACGGCAACACGGTCAAGTTTTGCTTCGCCGCCCCGGACAAGGAGCGGCCGACGGAGTTCGCCAGCAAGGAAGGGAGTGGCCACACGCTAAGTGTCTGGAAGCGGACGGCCAAATAGCGGTCCGTTTCGTGGCTTCTCTCCGGAGACCTCTCCATGCGTCCGCACCGCGTCGTCCTCGCGCTCGCCCTCGCCTTTCTCCTCACGCCGTCCCCTGCCCGCGCGGACGGAGCCCCGTCGCGGGCCGAGCTGGAAGAGCAGGCCCGCCGGTGCCGGCAGATCCTCAAGACCAGCATCGTCGATTTCTACCTGCCCCACTGCGTGGACAAGACCAACGGCGGCTACTTCGAGAACCTGAAAGGTGACAAGTTCGCGCCGACGGGCGAGAAGTTCCTGACCCAGCAGGCCCGGCAGCTCTGGTTCTTCAGTAATCTCGTCGCGACCGGGATCGAGAAGGACGCGGCCCGCGACGCGGCCAGGTCCGGGTTCGACTTCCTCGAAAACCACTTCCGCGACCGCACCCACGGGGGCTACTTCGCCAAGGTGTCCGACGCCGGCAAGCCCGCTGACACCCGCAAGCACGTCTACCTGAATGCCTTTGCCCTGTACGGCCTGACCGCGTACCACCGCGCCACCGGCGAGGCCGCGGCCCTCGACGCGGCCAAGGAGCTGTTCCGCACACTCGATGCCAAGGCCCACGACGAATACGGCGGCTACGTCGAGTTCTTCAAGGCCGACTGGAAGCCGATCACCGACCCGAAGGAGCCGATGTACGTCGCCCCGCCGGGCGTCAAGACGTTCAACACCCACCTGCACGTCCTGGAGGCGCTGGCCGAGCTGTACCGCGCCTGGCCGGACGCCGCGGTGCGCAAGCGACTCGAGGAAACGCTCGCCATCAACACGCTCACCGTCCGGTTGCCCCAGTACGGGTGCAATGTGGACGGCTTCAAGACCGACTGGACGCCGATCGACACCACGCGAAACCTGCGGGCCAGTTACGGCCACGACGTCGAGGGGGCGTGGCTGTGCCTCGACGCGGCCCGGGCCCTGGGCGAGGCCCCGATCCTCTATTGCGGCTGGGCCGAGGGGCTGGTCGGCTACAGCCTGAAGCACGGTTACGACCGCACGCACGGCGGGTTCTTCTACACCGGCCCGCTGGGCAAGGATGCCGACGACACGAAGAAGGAGTGGTGGGTGCAGGCCGAGGCGCTGGTGTCGATGCTCGAGCTGTACTCGCTCACGGGCAAGCGCGAGTACTACCAGGTCTTCGCCCAGACGCTCGACTTCGTCGAGAAGCACCAGGTCGCGAAGGAGGGTGGCTGGTGGGCGACGCGCAAGGCCGACGGCTCGCCCGCGGGGACGTCGCGCAGCTCGATGTGGCAGGGGGCCTACCACAGCGGGCGGTCGATGCTCACGTGCGCGAAGTTGCTGGATGAACTGGCGAAGAAGAAGTAGGGCGCCATCTCCCCCGCCGGTGGGTCGGCGGGGAGACCATCGACCCAGCGACCGTCCACGCCAAGGCGGTGGGCCGGCGGCCGGCGGCCTCGCTGCGCTTCGGTCTCCGCCGGCCCCGCCGACCCACCGGCGGCGGGGAGACCGTCCACTAGGAGTGCGTCCACGCCAAGGCGGTGGGCCGGCGGCCGGCGGCCTCGCTGCGCTTCGGTCTCCGCCGGCTCCCGCCGACCCACCGGCGGCGGGGAGACCGTCCACTAGGAGTGCGTCCACGCCA
>DATFWZ010000269.1:0-2103 GCA_035258765.1 Gemmataceae bacterium | reverse complement strand
CCAATCGGGGCGGCGCTGCCGGCCGCGGTTGGGGAGGTTGGCCGTTTCTCCGCGGTTGGAACCAAACTTAGCGCGCTTCGGTCCGACGACACCGACGCGCCCTCCGGAGTTGCCTCTGGCCCTATGGCGGCTGGATCGGCTTCCCATGCTGCCGCACCCTGTTCGTTGCTGAACAACTGTCACTATCGGCCTGTGAACGCGTACCTGTGAGTCATTTCGTCGGCTCGATGAAGATGGGTGTCGCGGAGACGGAGAGGCTGAGACGGCCGTCGGTCACCCGAGCGTGCACGTCCTGGCCGAGCGCGTCGAAGGCCTTCGCCGCGGGGGTGTCCCAGGCCCACTCGAACGTCACTGCGGGCTGGTCCTCACCTGAGAAGACGTCCCTCCGCTCCCAGACGACGAAGACCGGGTCCCACTTGCGGCGCGACACCTCGAACAGGTAGATCGCCGGCCGTCCGGGCACCTCGACCCGCCGGACCGACTCGACGCCGTCGAGCGCCTCGGTCATGCGCCGGAAGGCGTCGGCCGACGGGTAGCGCTTCTTCAGCACGCCGCCGTCATAGTCCAGGAGCCGGAACCTGGCGTACATCAGGTGCATCAGGTCGTCGCGCTTGCTGGTATCGTGCCAGAGGTCCCAGTACATCGTCTTCTGCACGCCCGAGGAGAGGGCCAGCAGGTTGCGCATCACGAGGTCGCGGCAGGCGATGCGGTGGAACTTCTCCTCCAGGTCCTTGGGGCAGCCGGCCAAGAACATCTGGGTCTGGGGGGCGAGCGTGTCCCGCTTGGCATAGAGCGCGGCGATCGGGTTCTTGGTCGCGTCGGCCGGGTCGGTCCCGCGCTCCATCGCCCCGCCGGTGATCGCGCCGGCCCACTGGGTCACGAGGCCGACGTACTGGCGGTTGATCGGGAACTCGAAGAAGCCCGGGCCGTTGTATTCGGTGCAAATGATCGGCTTCTGGTAGCCCAGGCCGGCCATCTTCTTGCGCATGGTGGCCACGCGGGCGGGGATCGAGTAGGGGTCGGCGTAGAGCCGCAGGTCGAACAGGTCGAAGGCGTCGGCCCCGTCCTTGAGCACGGTGTCGAAGAAGGCCAGCCCGCGCTCCTGGCCGGGGATCGGGGGCTGGCCCGGCGGCCGGAACAGGCCGTCGTAGCCGCCGCAGACGACCACGGCCTTGGGGTCGGCGTCCTTCACCGCCCGGCGGAAGACCTTGAGCTGCGCGACGAACTCCTGGGCCGTCCCCGACCAGTAGATCGGGTTATTGGGCTCGCAGTCGTTCTGCCAGTAGCGGACCCGGCCCTTGCAGCGCGTCACCAAAGCGTGGACGAACCGGTAGTAGTCGTCCGGGTCCTTCGCCGGCGAGGAGAGCAGCAGCGGGGATGCCCGGCGCGTCGCCCACGTGGAGCTGGACCAGACCGCGATCAGTGCCTCGTCGGGTGATTGGAGCTGGCCGAGGAAGGTATCCACGGCCTGCCAGTCGAATCCCCCCTTCTTGGGCTCGATCTGGCTCCAAGTCAGGTAGAGCTTGGTGCAGCCTGCTCCCAGTTGCCGCAGCTGGGGCAGGAACACCTCCGCCTTGGTCCCCGGATAGCCGTAGAGGAACCCCCAGGCGACGCCGAACGGCGAGCCGGGCATCGTGATCCGTCCCTCGTCTCCCGCCCGGGGGCCGGCGGCGGGCTCCCCACCAGCCGCAGCGTCCATCGACCCACCCAGCCACGCAAGCGACAAGGCCAACGCCGCTCTGATCCCCATGATTGACGCTCTCCTCCAGACGACCGAGTCTCGGCCCGACTCTCCCCTCTTCACGGAGGCATTCGCCGATCCGGCCACTTTCTTCGTGCGGGTGGCCTCCCGAAGGCTCCGGCACCAAGTCCGGCACACGATAGCGAACCGCCGGGCCCGTTTGCCGTCTCGCGAACTTGTCTCGAAATCAGAGTCTCACCACTGGCCCGCAGACCGGGGATTTGTGAGACTGGACCCGGCGGCGAGCGGGGAACCACCGGGGACCGGTGCAATGCGGATCGGCTACGCCAAGGTCTCGACCATCGAGCGGAACCTCAGCCGAGTCGCCCAGTTCATGCGTGGGCGTTTTGCCCAGGAAGCTG
>DATFWZ010000268.1:0-3094 GCA_035258765.1 Gemmataceae bacterium | reverse complement strand
CCGCGGAATGGCTGGCCCGCCATTCCTCCACTCGCTTCGCCACCCAGACCGGCAAGTCGAGTTCTTCGCGGGCCGGGGCCTGGGCCTCTGCGTCTGCCCGGGCAAGAAACAGAAGGGCCTCCGTCACCCCGCGAAGCCGGTCGAGCTCGTCTCCCAACACCTGGAGGGCGCGCCGGTATTCTGCACCGTCTCGGTCGCGCCGGAGTGCCACTTCCACTTGTCCGGACATGGCCGCGAGCGGGGTGCGCAGTTGGTGAGCGGCGTCGCCCGTGAACCGCCGCTGTCGCTCGAACGCGTCCGCCAGTCGATCGAGCACTCCGTTGAACGCTCGGCCAAGCTCTTCGAGCTCGTCCCCGGTCGGCCGCACGGAGAGCCGCTCGGCCGGCTCGGCCGGAGACAACCCGCGAGCGGACCCGGCCATTTCCGTCACCGGGGCCAGGGTGCGTCGGCACAGCCAGCGACCGGTGAGTGCCGCAGCGAGCCAAAGTCCGACGGTCAATCCGCCGAGACATCCGGCCAGCCGATTTAGGTCGTCGCTGACCGGCGCCAGCGGGACCGCCGCGACCACGTCGAGGGCGGCATACTTGACCACCTGCTTGGCCCCGTCCGCCATTGCACGGATGTCGGGCGGCTGGGACTGGGGGGACCGGACGTCCAGTCGCCGCCGGCCGACGCGCCACGGCGCCCCGGTCGGATCAACGATGGTGTCCGCTTGTTCGGCGAGCAGCCACTCCCCGGCCGCCGCGTTCGAACGGTCCACGACAGGCCCGCCCGGCGCAGCGACCAGCCAGACGACGGCGTTGGGTCCGTCGGCGCGGGGGACCGTGCGCTCGTGGGCTTCCCACTCGATACCGGCCGGCTCCACGTCGGCCGCCACGACCAGGGCATCCAACGTCCCCTGCAGCCGATCGTCGACCCGGCGGTGCAGGTCGGCCCGCGCGACCATGTAGACGGCGACTGCGAACCCGGCCAGGGACAGCCCGAGCCAGCCGAGGAAGAAGGCCGAGACGCGCGTGGTCAAGGTCATGCGTCATCCGCCGTGGCGGTCCCGAATCGGTAGCCGCGGCCACGGAGGGTGTGGATTAGTCGGGGACCATGAGCTTCTAGTTTCCGACGCAACTCCTTCACGTGGACCTCCAGCGTGTTGGACAACCCGTCGTAGCGGTCGTCCCAGACGGCCGCGTAGATCCGCGTGCGCGAAAGCACTTCGTCCGGGTGGCGAAGGAAGTAGACGAGCAGGGCGTACTCCTTGCCGGTCAGGTCGAGCCGGTGCCCCGCACGGGCGGCGCGCTGGGCGGCGAGGTCCGCGGAGACATCGGCGACGGTCACCGTCGTCGCCGGCGTGCGGGCCGGCCGCCGGGCCAGTGCCCGGACGCGGGCCAGGAGTTCCTCGAAGGCGAACGGCTTGCACAGGTAGTCGTCCGCCCCGGCGTCGAGCCCGCGGACCCGATCGGATACCGCGTCCCGGGCGGTGAGAAAGAGGACCGGGCAAATCCCCCCGTCCGCCCGGTACTGCCGGAGCACGGCCAGCCCGTCCAGGCCCGGCAACCACCAGTCGAGCAGGGCGACATCCCACGGCCCGCCGCGAAGGGCGCGCAGCCCGGCCAGACCGTCGGCCGCGTGGTCTACCACGAACCCCTCTTCTCGGAGCCCGCGGACCACGAAGTCGGCAATCGCCGGCTCGTCCTCGACCAGGAGCACCCGGACGGACACGTCTTGATCCCCTGATTCGCTTCACCGTCCCGGGTGAGGATACGCGAAGTCCATAAGCGGATAGTGAGGCGACGATAAATTCGGCTTCATGCGGCCCCGCGCGGCCGTGCGAGCCGCAGCGTGCTCCTTTCATTCTTCCATTTCTCAGACCCCCTGGAATACACTTCACGGGCGGGAAACGAAAGCACGGTCGTCCCCGGACGTCACTTCCAGTTCGGGATGCCGACCACGCGGCGGTAGTAGTGGTGTTGGGGGTCCGCCTCCGGGCACGGGGCGAGCCTCCACTCCCACTCCTCGCCCCACTTCGACAGGCGCACGCCGAAGAACAGATCGCGGACTTCGACTACCTTTCCGAGGAGGGTGATCTTCAATCGCTCGAAGTCGGTTACCAGGGTAACGCGTCCGGGGAGCCGGTCGAGGTAAGCGATGTGGGCTCGGATCAGGTCGCGGGCGTACTCCTCGATCTTCTCCGGCGAATGGGCCGCCTCCCGCGTCAGGTACGCCATCGGCATGCACGGGAGCTGCGAGAGCAGGTTAACCGACGCGGTGAAATCCACTTCCGGATCATTGAGAAACAGCGTCGGCTCGCTTTTCGGGAGTGGCAGATGGGCGTCCCAGGCGACGCGATAGGCCGCCGCGATGGTGCCGGTGATGTCCGCCGTGATGTGTCGGACGTTGTGGAGGTGACGTGTCGCTCGCCGGCTCGACCAGGTGTGGACCAGGTCCACCAAGAACACTTCACGGAACATCCGGGCCAATTCGTCCAGCGGGACGTCGAACAAAAGCCCGCCGCCGAGGATGACGGCCTTGCGGTGCTGTTCGGCGCGCTCGGCCCCGCGGAGGATCACGGACCGAGACCGCTCGATGTGCTCGGTCCACTGTTCGCGGACCCGCCGGTAGCGGCGCTGGATCCCGCGGACTTCCGGCAGGTAGCCCATCGCCCGCACGGGTCGGGGGCAACGCGTGAAGAGGCGGTCAACTAGTTCGGCAAACACAATTCTTCGTAGCCACAAGCGGGCCTGCTTGTGGGCATGGCTACGCTAGGACAATACGGCCCGCCGTCAGCGGTCCTTGCGCATCTGTTCGACGACGGTTCGAATCGCGTCCAGCCGGTCCATTTCGCGTGCCTCGAACAGCCGCGACTCCCGCGTGCACGAGAACCGCCAGTCGCCCGCGCTCGTCTGCTCCAGCCGCTGCCCCTTCGCGCCCATTGCCTCCAGGGCCGCCTGCCCGTCCTCGGCCGACCGGATCGACCCCGGGTCCACCGGATCCTCGTGCGACGCGGATCGCATTGGCGGGAGCGGTGGCGGGGCGAAGAGGGCGGGTCCGCTTGTACTCCCAACCCCCGTGGGCAGCGGGAGCGGCTTGGACCCGTCGCCCG
>DATFWZ010000267.1:0-11512 GCA_035258765.1 Gemmataceae bacterium | reverse complement strand
TGCACCACCTGAAGGATGCGAAGCGCGACTTTCCGCGGGTCAAGATCCTGTCCGCGGTCGGCTGGATCGCCGGCGGGTTGACCATCAGCCTCCTCGGGGGCGAGAAGTCGGAGTTGCAGTTCTACCTGGCGGGCGGGCTGTCCGTCGCCTTCGGCCTGTTCGCCCTCACGCTCCCGCACACGCCGCCGAAGAAGGTCGGCCGGGACGTCACGATCGGTCAAATCCTCGGGCTCGACGCCCTCGGCCTGATGCGCAAGCCGTCGTTCGCCGTATTCATTGGCTGCATGTTCCTGATCTGCGTGCCGCTCTACTTCTACTTCGTCAACATGCACATTTACCTGACCGAGCTGAACTGGTCCCGGGTCGCGGCCAAGATGACGCTTGCCCAGGTGTCCGACGTCATCTTCCTTTTCCTCTTGCCGTTCATGCTCAAGAGCCTGGGGTACAAGGTCACGATCTTCATCGGCATCCTGGCCTGGGCGACGCGGTACTTCCTGCTCACCGGGAGCGTGGACGCGGCCTGGACCCTGCAGACGGCCCTCGTCTTCGGGGCCATCCTCTTACACGGGGTCTGTTACGACTTCCTCTTCATCGCCGGGCAGCTGTACGTGGACGACGAATCGACCGAGCGCAATCGTGGCGCGGCCCAGGGGTTCATCGCGTTCATCCTGTGGGGGGTGGGGAACTTCGTCGGGACGATGCTCGCGGGACAGGTGCAATCGCACTACACGCACACGGACACGGCCGGGAACGTGTCGCACGACTGGTACGGGATCTGGATCCTGCCGGCGATGGGTGCATCGATTGTGTTGGTGGTGTTCCTGATTTTCTTCCGCGAGCCGCGGAAGGTGCCTGCCGCCCCGATTTCGTCGGCGAACGGGCCGGAAGAGGACTACCGGGAACCTTAGCCGCCTGCCGCAGTCGTGAACTCCGGCGGGAGTGGGACCGCGGCTCCCTCCCCGACGACCGTCGCCCAAGCCCGAACCCGCCAGTGCGTGACCAGCCCGTGCCGGACGTAAGGATCGGCGGTCGCGAACCTCTCGGCGACTGCCGGCGACTCGCCGCGAAAGAGCAGCACGGCGCCGTCGGTCGGATCCGCCAGGGCCCCGCCGAGGACCAGCTCGCCGCGGGCGGCGGCGGCACGGCCCAAGGCCAAGTGTTCGGCCCGATGCGCCGAGCGGCGCTCCACGTAATCGGGTACCACGTCGTAGAAGAGGAGATAGTGCACGATCGGCACTCCACGGGGTCAATCAGAGGGCTCGGTTTCCGAGACCTGCCGCGCGTCCAGGCACGGGAGGATCGTGTGGGGCGATCGGGGTTTTCAAATCGGTGTACCGGCTCAGCGCGTCAGGCCGGTCGGACTCGAAACGCACCTGGATGACGTGGCGATCCAGTTCGACGAAGATCTTGACCATCACGTACTCCGGGTCGGCGAAGTCCGGCAGGGCGCGTGTGGACATGTAGTCGCCCCACGACTCGCTGTCGCGCATCGACCAGAGCCACGGCCCGCGGGCGTTGAGGCGCGCGAACAGGTTGCCCAGCGTCAGGTCGGTCTTGAAGGCCCAGGCGTAAAGTTGCCTCACGGCTCACCTCTCATCGCGGGCCCGCGCCACTAAAGGAGGGCCGCCACCGCAGCCACGGCGGCGGCCGTGGCCGTCATGATGACCAGGGCCAGTCCCCAGGTCTGCACCCACGAAAGCGGGTACAGGTAGACGCCGCACTGCGGGCACGGGGCGGCATGGCCGACATCTTCCGGCTCCAACCGGCCCTGCCACCGGCACACCGCGCATCGATAGGACATTTGCCGCGGACACATGCCGATTCCTTCGCATAGCCGAGTCACCTCTCGCCCCCGCCCTCCTTTTCGTCCTCCCCCTTCCACCAGTCGCCTTCTTCGACTGGTCCCACATCGATCGACGCCCGGCACCTTGGGCAGGATTGCACAGTCCCGCGCTCCGCGGCGGGGAACAGTGACGTCGTGCCACACCGTTCACACCGTGCCTGGACCATTTCCCGAACGGCCATTCTCGTCGGTCCGCGTTCCGGGCCGGGCCCGACGTTGCCCGCGGGCGGAAGGATGCCCGATCCGGCGAGATGGCGGGCCAGCTGGTAGCCGGCCCACGAGCGGAGGGCGACGAACACGGCGAGGATCCCCATCCACGCGTCCCCCAGCGCGAACGCCAGCCCGATCGCCCCCGCCGCGACCACCAGGCCGATGATGCTGACCACCAACAGGCTCCGGGCCCGGCCCATGAAGAACCACAGGATCGACTGGAGGATCTGCCCCCCGTCCAGCGGGTAGACCGGCAACAGGTTGAAGATGAGGAGGACCAGGTTCATGTATCCGAGAGTCAGGATGAAGCGAAAGGCGTCCGGGTTCGTGTCCGCTAGCCCAGCGGACTGGGCCACCAGCTCGGCGGCCAGGAACACGGGAACGAGGGCGACGTTGACCAGCGGGCCGGCCGCGATGCTCCACAGCCAGGCGCCGGGCCGGGGCGGGGGGCTGACGAACGCGATCCCGCCGAGTGGCCACAGGACGATGTGGTCGGCCCGGCCGCCGACCTGCCGACATGCCAGGGCGTGCCCGAATTCGTGCAGCAGCACGATGCCGAACAGGGCGAGGTATTCGGCCAGATTCCAGGCAAAAGAGTCGTAGGCCGCCCTCCGGTATTGCAGCGCGAGCCCGGCGACCAGGAGCCAGCTCCAGTGTAGATGGACCGAGACGCCGGCCAGGCGGAACAGCCGGAACGACCCCGACATCGGCGGGGCAATCTTTTCTGGACCCACGGGTTACCTCGGGCACGTGCGACTGTAATGCTGCTGCGTTCATGGCTGGCGCCCGGCCAGCGCCACGGCAACGACTGCGACCGAGCCGACCGCCAGGCCGCCCAGCGTGGCCTATCCGAGGCTGATAGCGGCCAACCACAAGTAGAACTTGGCCTGCACCCCATTTGGCTTGGTGTGGTGTCGGCGGCTGCCGGAGTCCGTCCATACGATGGCTTGCCCCTCGTCCCGCTCGAGGACGAGTCCGAATGCGGGGATTTGCAGATGGACCGTACCGTCGAACCCGGTACCGACCGCCGGTCGTCGGCCCTCAGTGCGCGCCTCAACAATGAAGTACCACGCGAGTCCCGCGAGCACTCCGAGCACGGTCGCCGCAATAATCGGCCACCGTAGTCGAGAGGTGTCGACGCCCGACCGCAATAGGTAATACCCGAAGGAGACACAGACCAGCGCCCAACCGGCACTGGCCACTCCCAAGAGTGTCATCAGGCCGTCCGTCCCGGGGTCTACAAACTCCCCGAACGGATCGGGCCGCCAGGCGAGCGCCGCGATCGCGGCGACCCCGAGCACGCAGCCCAGCGCGAAAAACATTGTGCCGAATAAGGTTCGCGTGGACGTAGCGCCGAATGGGTCAAGTAACTAGCGCCGGCCAGAATACCGGGTTGTCGAGTGCGATGCAAATTTCGCCTGCGGAACGCCCCTGCCAGCGCGTCCATCCGCGCGCTACCGCCCGAGCATCCGGTTGACACGGCCCACGGGCCGGGGATATTCGAAAGGTGATGACCGGGTCTCATCCCGACCGGTTCCTGAGGCGCCTCGGGCGAACAATGCCGTGTCCGATCGCGACGTCCTTTACTGAGCCATCCTGGAGCGCCCCGCCGACGACGCGCCGCGGCTCGTTTACGCGGACTGGCTGGAGGAGCACGGCGAGCTGGAACGGGCCGAGTTGATCCGGCACATGGTGCACTTCCCGCGCGACGCCGTCGAGTACCAGCCGCCGAAGACCGCGTCGGTCTACTGGCTGGACGCGCCGCCCCACAATCGGTACACGGTCCGGCGCGGGTTCGCCGCCCATGTCGCCCTGCGGACCACGCGTTTTCTCGAAACCGTTGCCGACTTGTTTACGTTGCAATCGATCACGGACGTCCGACTCGTCGACCTGCACGTCGCTGCTCGCTTCGATCAATCGACGGTTTTCTGCAGGTTGACGTCCTACCGCGATTCGAGACCCGCGAGCCCGTTTCATCATTGGCCGCTCGAGTTGTTCTCGGACCAGATGGATGGATGCGAGCTTAAGTTCGCGTCGGTGAAGGCCGCGGCGCGGGCCTTGTCTCGCGCCGCGGTCGCCTACGGCCGGTCCAAGGCGGGGCTCCCGCCTCTGTCCTGACCCCCCGCGCTCCCAGGACGTCACATTTCAGTCGTCCCCACAACTTTTTCGTGCCCGCTGAGAGAGCGGCGCAATTCTTCCGATTCCGTTCGTTTCGTGTTCGCTCCGCCCGCCCGAAACGATGAGGTGAGTGCAGGGGTGAACACGGTCGCCCAGACCTCTGTTGCCCGAGACTCGCCCAGAAGTCGCCCAGTCGCCCGAGATCGCCCACTCGCCCACGACCACGGCCGGGTCCCAGTCCCCGACCGGCGCTCGGCTCACTCCCGGCTCGCCCGGGGGAGGCCGAGCGTTTGCCTCCGAGCGTCGCCTCGCCCATCGCCGCCGCCCACGGCACCGGCCCGGCCTGGTCTATCCAGGCCGGGCCGGGGTCGTTTTGGGCTCAGACAAATCGCCGATGACTCCGACGCCCGGTCGAGCGGGAATGAAACTCCGCCGCGGCATGTACTACGCCGGGCGAGTTGCGCCGCTTCGATACGTTTCAAGGGGTGTGTGTAAATGAAAGATACGAAACGGCCCCACCGGAGCTGCTAAGCCCGGATCAGGATGGCCCCCTCACCGTTCCGTAGCGAGACGCGCGTGACGACCGGGCCCAGCGATCCGTCCGACCTGAGCTCGCGGAACCGACCGGGCAGCGTGTGGGAAGTGGACGAGCCGTATCCTGTCGACCCGGTGCGGCCGGCGGTGTAGGAGAGCGGCTTATACAACACCAGCGCCCGGTCGTACTGCCGCTGGTACACCTTGTAATCGAGGTTCCTGTTCGACGGGTCGTCGCCTTTCGCGAAGACGCTCCACGTCCCCCGCGGCCGGCCAACGTCGTACTTGACTGCGTCCGTCCAGTGTCGCGACCACGATGACGACGGCTCGAACCCGCCGTTGAACATCACGAACGTCCGGTCCGGGTCGGCGAGCAGGTAGTAGTAGGCCAGCGACGCGATCTGCGTCCGCGGGTCGGTCGGCGACCCGCCCGCGGGGTACGTGTCCAGGACCGCGAACCCGTTCGGGCCCATGAGCCGGAACCGGTCGGCCGTCTGCTGGGCCACGTCCTCGAACTGCTGCCAGTTGTGCGTCAGCGGCCGCAGGGCAAACTCCTCGACGTACGAGACGCCGTACTTTGCGAGCGGCTCGGCGCTCTTGCCGCTCCCGGCCGTGTTCGCCAGCACCCACTTGGCGCCGATCCCGGACTCGATACTGCCGAGGAGCGAGGCGTAGTCGTCCGCGTACTTGGTCAGCGGCTCGCGGAGGACGCGGGCGTCCACCTGCAGGCGGCCGTAGGAGTTGTCGAGGAACAGGCCGTCCGCGTTCGCGTGGGTGTCGAGGAACCGGCGGGCGTAATCGACGGCCCAATTGCGGAACCCGCCGTCGGCCGGGTTGGTGGCGAAACGCATCTGCCCGTAAGCCGGGTAAAAGACGCGGCTTTCGTACTCGAACCGGGCGTCCGCCCCCGGCCGGCGGTAGCGAAACTCGGTGTCCGACAGGTAGCCGTCGTGATTGCGGTCGGCGAGGTCATCAAAGACTGGGATCGTGCCTGTATTCCGCCCGCGGGCGTTGACGTAGTCGCGGCCCTGGACGGAGTAAGCGATCGGCGCCGTTGCGAGCCCCGTGGTGCGAAACCGGACGAAGAACAAGCTCTCCGAACCGTTGACGCGGCCGGTCCGCCAGTCGCTCGGGGGGTCGAAGGTGATGGTCCCGGAGCGGCGTAGGCCGCTGGTGGTATCGGAGAGGGTGCTGAGGCCGCGCCAGCCGGTCGGGCGGCCGGCGCTGTCGTGGGCGGTGGCGTACTCGAGCCGCGCGGCCCACGAACTCGACCCGGGGCTGCGCAGGGAGACGTTGATTTCGCGGAACTTCTCCGGGAAGCCAATCACGACCGACTGACCAGCCGGGGCGAAGGTGACTTGGGGTGTGTTGTTGCGTGCCACCTGGGTGTAGTCGGTCCACCCGCTGGCGTCGCTGCCGCGCTGGATGGACCAGAACCAGTTGACCGGCCGCGACGACCCGCTGTCGCCGGTGAATGTCGTCGCCCGGGTGACGTGGTAAAAGGCCCCCTCGCGCTCGAACCCGCGGCGGTCGGCGTAATCGACCCAGTCCGTGTAGAGGTCGAGGTAAATGTTCGAGACGTTGGAGTAGATCATCTGCGGCGTGCCGGGTGCCAGCGCCTCGAACTTGTCGAGGTAACTGACGTTCGGGATGATCAGGTCCACGCTTTCGCGGAGCAACTTCGATTCGAACGTGCCGACCGGGGTCCCAGTGTAGGCGAGCATGGCCACGCGAATGTGCGGGTAGTGGCGCTTGGCCCCCTGGGCGACGGTCAGGTCGGTGACCGCGACGGAGCGAGTTTCGGTGGTGGGGGCGGAGGTTGCGGCGGCGGAGGGCGTGGGGGATACCAGCGGCGCGCTGCCGGGCAGTTCGCGGCCTTCAAGTATCTGCAGTGAGAGTCGGGCGGCTGGCCGCGGGTTCATCGGGACTTCCGCGCAGTCCGGCGGCCGCCCCCGTGCGCACGGCCGGTCCGGGTCGCGGAAGATACCGCGGCGGCCGAGCCTGTCAACGGGGAAAATCGTCGGAAGGATTGCCAGAAGGGAACGTACCAGGGCGGGGGAAATGTCGGGGCGGGGCCGCGCAACGCGGCGACCCCGCCCTGCATGTTTTCACTTCACCCGTTCCATCACGATCAACATCGTCTTGCTGTCCTTGGCGCTCTCGAACTTCTCTGGCCGCTTCCCTTCCGGTAAGGCGTAGGCCAGGGTCAGTTTGTCGCCGTCCAGTTGGATGATCCCCTCGGCCTTGAACCCCTGAGACGGTCCCTCCTTGCCTTCCATGTCGATCTGAACGGGGCTCTTGCTGGTGTCCAGCTTGAACGCCATCACGTGCGTCATATCCCCGCCCTTGATGGTGAACTTCTCCTTGTCGACGGTGACCTCGCCCTCGAGGCTCTTGCCTTCGAGTTTGTCCCCCGACTTCGTGCCGGAGACCATTTTCCACTTGCCTTCCATCTTGGACGCGTCGAACTTCTTCTCCTCGGCGGCGGCCAGACCGGCCACGGCGACGAGCGCGCACAACGTCGAGAACAGCTTCATGCGACCACCCTCGTAACAGATGGGGAACGGGCGATGTGATCAAATGTGCAGAGAAGGTAATGAAATTGGCCGCGAATTGCAAGCAAAATTGCCGCGTGGTTTACCGCATCGAGGGCACAAGCACTTCGCGCATGAGCCGCTCGGTGAACGCCTTCCCGTTCTCCGGGAGGATGTGGAGCGCGTCCACGTACATCTCGTCCGGAACCCAGTCGCGAGCGTCCACGAACCGGCAGCCGTACTCGGCGACGACTCGGTCCAGGTAACCGCGGAACGCGCCTTCAACCTCGGGCGTGTACTCTGCCCGGTGAGCCGAGCAGGCCGGGACGGCCAACAGCATCACGCCAATCCCCTCGACGCGACATCGGGCCAGCAACCGCTCCAGGGAGACAGCTGCCGGCCCGGCGGGGCGATAGTCTCTCAGCCATCGGCGGACGACCATCTGCGCGCCGATCCGACTCATCTCGAGGCGCTCGTCGGGCGTCGGGTTGGGCCGGGCGCGGATGATGGCGTCCCAGTCGAGCGCCCCGGCGGCTTTCTTGTCGGCAACGGGATCGGCAGGTGCTTTGGTCGCGGGTGCCGTCTTCGCGGCGGCCCGGTCCGGCAGCCACCTGCGCACCCCGTCCTTCGCCTCGCGGACGAGCTGCCGGCGATGGGTATATACGGGCAGCATCCGCGACTCCAGGTACAGCCACCCGGCCTGCGACCGCAAGATGTCGCCAAGCCGCGTCGGCACGTCCTCCCAGTTGAGCTGCCGGACCGCGTGCTCCTTCATGAACGGGCTGCGGACGTTAAGCGCCTCGGGGCTCACCTCAACCACCGCCCAGGCCGGCTTCGCCCCCTTTTCCAACAAGTGCGTGAACACGAACTCGGCGCTCAGGGCGTCCCCGGCCGGGACCGCGGCGTTGATGACGCGCGGCGGCGGCTGACGGCCGGTCTCGGCCAGGACGCGATTCGCCTCGGCCACGTCGATTCCGGTCCCGGTCCGCGAACTGCCCAGGAAGACGACGGCCGGCGGACTCGGCTCGCTCGCGGCGTAGTCGAGCACCTGACCGGCGCTCGGGAACCGCGTGAGCGGAAATACGTAGTCAAGCACCAGCCCGGCGACGAGCTGCCCGGCGACGAACAGCCCCGCGGCCCACGCCAGGGCGGTTCGCGATCGGCGGGAGAAGGTCGCGCGACGGCGCATTTGGTTGTCTTCGACTCAAAACTGAAAGTAAATGAACACCCGCCCGCCTGCCGGGAGCAGCACAAGCGCCAGCGTCAGCGCCGCGGCCATCGCAACCCCGGCCACCGGGGCCGGGACGCGGAACAGAGCCCGCGGCGAACGCCGCAATTGCCCCAGTGCCTGCCCGACCAACGTCACGAACACGCACACCAACACCAGGAGCGCCCTGTCGCCCGCCAGCTCAGCCCCGGTGACAGGCGTCACCATCCCGCGCAAGATTGTCCTGGCGTCGGCCAGCGTCTGGGCCCGAAACAGCACCCAGCCGAAACACACCAGGAGGAACGTCACGAACATCCCAATCGGCCGGAGTGCGGGGTGGTCCCATCCTTTCGGGATCAGCCGCTGGATGGCCAGCAACACGCCGTGATACGCCCCCCACACGATGAACGTCCAGTTCGCCCCGTGCCAGAGCCCGCCGAGCAACATGGTGATGAACAGGTTGACCATCGTCCGCACCGGGCCGCCGCGATTGCCGCCGAGCGGGATGTACAGGTAGTCGCGCAGCCACCGCGACAGGCTGATGTGCCACCGCCGCCAGAAGTCCGCGGGCGAGGCGGCCAGGTACGGGGCGTTGAAGTTGTTCGGCAGCTTGAACCCGAGCGTGTGGGCCAGCCCGAGGGCCATGTCCGTGTACCCGGAGAAGTCGCAGTAGATCTGGACGGCGTAGCCAAGGACGGCCAGCCACAGAGCGGCAGTGCCGAACTTCGCCGGCTCCGCGAACACCGGGTCGATCGCGAGCGCCACCTGGTCGGCGATGACCGCCTTCTTGAAGAGCCCGAGCAGAAAGAGTTGCACCCCAGCCTGGAATCGCGGCCAGTCGAACCGCTTCGGCCGGGCGACCTGCGGCAGGAAGTCGTTCGGGCGGACAATCGGCCCGGCGACGAGGTGTGGGAAGAACAGAATGTAGAGCGCGTAGTCGAGCGGGTTGCGCACCGCCCGGGTCTTCCCGCGATAGACGTCCACGACATAGCTGATCGCCTCGAACGTGTAGAACGAGATGCCCAGCGGCAGGAACGCCTTGATCGGCTCGACGGGCAACGTCCACCCGAGCCAGTGGGTAACCTCGCGCGTGGTCTCGAGGGCGAACGCGGCGTACTTGAACCCGGCCAGGATTCCCAAGTTGACCGTGACGCTCAAGGCAACCAGCCACTTGCGTGCCACGGGGCTCGTGACCCGGACGAGTCGCAGGGCAACGAAGTAATCAATCGACGTGGACGCGAGGATGAGGAGGATGAACCACGGGTTCCAGCACATGTAGAAGAAGGCGCTCGCGGCCGTGAGCCAGACGAGCCGCCACCGGTGCCGCCCGAGGAGCCAGTACACCGCGAAGGCGACGGCGAAGAAGCCGAAGAAATTGGAGGTGGTGAACAGCATCCGCCCGGGGAACATACGGGGGATGGGCCGGGGTGTCAACGCGGGTCGCCTTCGGGCTTACGCTCAAACTCCAGTTGTCACTTCTTCTTCGGCGTCACCTTCTTCGGCTCCGCGGGCGCGGGCGGGTTCAGCGCCTTCTCGATCGACGTGCCTTTCACCGTCCCTACCGCCACTACCGTCTTGTTAGCCGGGGTCACCTTCGTGCTTCCCAGGAGTTCCGCGACGGGCCGCAGCTCCGGCTGGTCTTCGGCCGCGGCCTTCATTTGCAAAGTCACCAGCCCGACCAGACCGCCCAACAAGTCGCTCAACTGCTGCGCGGCCGCCGCGTCCGGGGCGCTCACAGTCACCGTCAGCGTGACGTCCTTGTTCACGGCAATCGCCGCCGTCGCCCATTCGATCGCCTGGATGCGCTGCTTCAACTTCTCGTTGGGCAGCCTCAGGTCGTTGAACTTCCCCTTCACCCAGGCGCGAAGGAAGATCGGGGCGTTCGACTTGGCCGTCGTCATCAGGCCCGCGAACTCGCGCGAGACCGCCGGCTTGCGGGTACCGGCCGCGGCCGCGAACGACCCGGCCAGGTCGTTCTCCGTCGGCGCGACCACGATCTTCGACTCGTCGAGGACGGCCGCGAACATGGAGTCCGCCGGCTTCGCGCCTGGTAGCTTGTACGCGGACTTCCCGCCCACCGTCACGGCCGACACCTTCTCCGGGTGGGCCTTCATGTACGCCGCGATCGAGTCCTCCACTTTCTTCACGTCGAACTTGCCTTCGAACAGGGCGAACGGCTTCGGCGGGCTCGTCTGTTCCATGTTCATGCCGACGGTGATGCGCTCGAAGTCCTTGAGCGCGTCGAGCCCGGTGGCTTCAACTGCCGCGGCCGCCGGCTTGCTGGCGCGCAGGGCGTCCTTCATCAGGTCGGCCCCGATCTTGTACATCAGGTCGGTTTCCGTCAGTTGCCGGACCTGGATGGTGAGGACCGCGTCGGTGTCGGCGGGCAGGTAGGTGACGACGTCGGCGGCCCGGGCGGCGGCCGGGAGGGCCAGGGCGGTTATGAGGAAGAAGGGGAGGCGCATCGGAGTCCTTCGTGCGGGGGCGGGCGCGGCCCGTTAGATGAGCGGGATGTTACTCCTCCCTTGCGCGCCCGGCAATGTCAGAGAAACGAACCACAGAGTCACGGAGGATACAGAGGGAAGAGACACAGAGGAAAGACGAAAGGAAGAACCAGGCACCGGGATCATCGAATTGCCAGCGACCATTTTTGCCTGCTTCTACTCTGTGACTCTGTGGTTCGTTTATTCTTGAAACACCTCGATGGCCGCGAAGAAGCGTTCGAGCTTCTCGAACACGTCGTCTACAGCCTCGATCGCTTCCTCGTCGGGGTTCGCTGGAAGCAGGAGCCGCTTCTCGGCCGCGATGCCGGCCCGGATCAGCGGGCGGTACTCGGCCAGCGCCGTCGGGATCGGCGGGATGCGGCCGTCGCGATACAGGTTCGGGAACTTCGTGGGCGGGAATGCGGCCCGCGCGCGGAGCGTATTGAAGAACTGCTCCAGGTGGGCCAAAAGCTCGGCGTCGGTGCCCGCGAAGGCCGGGATGCGCGGGTCAGGGCGCAGCGGCGGGTGCTTCGTCGGCGGCATGAACTCGTGCGCCTCCCGCAACAGGTCCAGGAATGGCATC
>DATFWZ010000266.1:0-2646 GCA_035258765.1 Gemmataceae bacterium | reverse complement strand
GAGTTGGCAACGGGATCGACAATGACGCCTCGGGACGATGGCCGCGGACGGGGACGGGCGACGCGCCGCTGGGTGCGGCAACGGTTGGCGGTGGACCGCCGGGGCGTCGGGCGACGACCTCCGGACCGTCCCGGCGTTGCTTGGCCGCGCGGACGTGCGCACGCCGATGATGGGCACGGACGTGTGGAACACGGGGGGTCGTGGCGTGCGGAGACGTTGGATGCCGGTTGCCGGCGGCCCGAAGCCGGCAATCGGCGGGAAGCGGATGCGAGGTCCATTAGTGGGATAGGTTGACGGCGCGGGGCGGCCCAGGGATCGCCGGAATGACGTCGCGGCAAGGACTTGTGCGGATTCACCCGCCCCGGATCGAGCGGCGTGATAGGTTGAATTGATTCAAGCTAATAACAAGTTCGGCGACCCGCCGGCGCGGTTTTGCGGGGTCCGGGCTTCCGGGCGCGGGGGACGGCCGCTGGCGTTCGCTGCGCGGGCGGGTTACCCTGGGGGCCGGGCGAGCCGCGGCGACTCGCCCGGCCCCCAGGGTAACCCGGGGGCCGGGGCGGCGGGTCACCGAACCAGGCGATAGATCGACCTGGCCTCCGTGGCCAGGCGACCTATCGCACCTCTCGCTGAAGTCGCATCGGGCATCCATGCCCGATGCGACTTAGCTCGGCGTTCGGCGGCAGACAAGGGGGGACATCGAATGAGAAAGGCACACCTCTTCGTGGCGTTCGCGTTTTTCGCTGTTAGCTCGCCGCCAGCCTTGGCTATCGACTTGACTAAGATCGACCGCACCATCGCCAAGGAGCCGGCTTACAAGGGCAAGCCGAAGTATTGCCTGCTGGTCTTCGGCCCGGAGGCGAAGTTCCGCGTCTGGCTCGTGATCGACGGCGACACGCTTTACGTGGACCGCAACGGCAACGGCGACCTCACCGAAGCCGGCGAAGCCGTAGCGCGGCTGCCGGAAGGATGGTTCAAGGTCGGCACCCTCACCGAACCGGACGGCACCCGGCACACCGACCTGCAACTGCAGGTGATCCAAGCGGGCGCGTTCCCGATCGCCATTCGGGTTGGGGGCAAGCGCCTGCAGTGCCTCCAAGTGGAAGACCCGAGTCCGGGTACACGCCAAGCAGGCGGGCACTTTGCCGAGCAGCCCAAAACGGCTCCCATCGTCCATTTCAACGGCCCGCTGACGATGAAGCTGACTTATCCAAAGGGGCGGGTTTGGGACACCCGCCCGGACAACCGGGTCGTCGAGGTCGTTGCCTGGCTCGGCACGCCCGGGCTGGGGGATGGGACATTTGCCAGTATCGGCACCAGCGAACTCTTGGCGTGCCCCGGCCCGACCGTCGAGATCGAGTTTTCCAACAGGGCCGCGGGCGGCGAATCCATTCGAGTGAAGGATCGGCTCGCCCCGGACCCTTGAAACCCGTTTTTCTACGGCCCCGTGCGGGTCCCGGACGAAGCAGGCACAGGAACGGCCAAGATCACCCTCGCCTTCCCAGACTGGAAGGAAGGCAAGGTAACCCCGGCCACGTTCGATGTACTTATTGTGGAACCGGAGGCGCGAGACGATCCGCTGCAAATCAGGCCGGCCGGAGAAGGGAAAAGGAGAGTTGCCCCGTGAGCATCTCCCCTGTTGTTCGCGCGTTTCTGATGGAGCAGGCGCGGTGGCCGCCGAACCACGGCGCTGCAGCAGACGGCGGCCGCGATCTTGGTTCATCGTGGGTTGTCGCCTCAGCGCGCGACCGCCGCTGCTGAGCTTCAACGTTCGGCGGTGCAGCAGGGAAGGTACGGAATGAGTAGTGACGACCAGCCGGAGGGTCGGCCACCGGCGCTCGCCGCACGCGGATGAAGAACCACGGTGAGGCCTGAATCCTTCAAGGGCTGGCACTACCCGGCGCGGGTTTCTGAAGCCCATCCGCAATGGGTCGCCGAACAAACCAACAGGTTTGCTCAGAACGTGCGGCTCCTGTAACTGCCTCGCGTTAATCTTGGTGTAACGTCCACAGACCAACCCCCGCATGGCCCGGTCTTCTCGGCCGCGAGCATGCCCCCGCAGGACGCGGGCAAGCACGGCACCCGGCGCGCCGCTCGCAGCAGCAGAGTTCCGGTTCAACCTTTGAAAGGGGACAGACCATGTTGCGGACCCATCGGCAGATAGTCGCGGCCGTGCTGCTCGCCGCCGGGATTGCCGGCGTCGGGGTGATGGCCGGGAACCAACTCCCGGCCGCGGACGACCCGGAGAAGAAGGCGCGCGAAGAGCTTCAGGCCGCTGAGGCCCAACTCCGAGCGGCCGAGGCGCAGGTCAAGCTCGCGCGGGCCAAGCTCGAGCGGGCGAAGAACGCCCAGTTCGCCCAGAAGGAAGCCACCTTGCGGCAGCAGCTCCAGTCCGTCGAGTGGACCGTGGAGAAGATTCAGGCCGCGGGGACAGGCGAGTTCACCCTCCGGCTGAGTCACTTCCAGCGGCTGTCCCTCACTGACCTGCCTGTGGCCCGGGACGCCGCGGTGAGCATCGACAACGCCCCGGGCAAGGTCGCGGACCTGAAAATCGGGATGCGCCTCGAGCTCCGCCTGGCCGCGGACCACCTCGTGGTCACGAAGATCGACGCCTTCACGCCGGAGCAGCCAAAGCACTACCTGATCAAA
>DATFWZ010000265.1:0-3415 GCA_035258765.1 Gemmataceae bacterium | reverse complement strand
GGCCTGGACGCGGCCGACCGGAGATTGAATCTGGGCCCGCCGTTCACCGCTAGCCAGGTCCCAAAGGCAGACCGTCCCGTCCCAGCTCGCGGTGGCAAGGCTCGAGCCGTCGGGAGCGACCGCGACCGAACTCAAGCGATCGACATGTCCATTCAGAAGCTGGATGGGCTGCCCGTCGGCAAGGTCCCAGATTCGAGCCGTTCGATCCCAACTCCCCGTCACGGCCTTTCGGCCGCCCGGCAGAAATGCAACCGCCCCGATTGCCGCGCCGTGACCGGAAAGAGTTTGGACCGTTCGACCAGTCGACAGGTCCCAAAGCCGAGCCGACCAATCCCAGCTTCCAGAAAGCAGTTGCCGTCCGTCGGGGGAGAACGCGATCGCCTTGACCAGTTTGGTGTGCCCGCGAAGGGTCAGCCGCTCCGCCAAGGACGTGGTCTCCCAGATTTTCACCGTTCCGTCCCGCCCGCCGGTGGCCAGGGCCTTGCCATCCGGGCTGAAGGCCAGGCTCAGGACTTCGGCCCGGTGCCCGTGCAAACTGGCGCGTTCCTTGCCGGTCGGCAGGTCCCACAGCTTGACGCACATGTCACCGCTGGCGCTGGCCAGGGTGCGGCCGTCCGGCGAGAAGGCTACTGCGGTGATTTCACCGCAATGGCCGCTGAATACGTATCGCCCCGTCCCGGCGACCGGATCCCAGAGGCGGACTGTCTCGTCGTCGCCGCCTGAGAGGACCCAGTGACCGTCCGGGCTGACTGCAATGCAAGTTACTTCGCGCTCATGGCCGGACAGAATTCTCGGCTCTGCCGGACTGTTCGGCTTCCACAGGAGCACGCCGGCGTCGCCGCCAGCGGTGACGAGCAAACAACGGTCGACCGATTTGGACGACAGCTGCTCTGGTCGTGTCGGAGCCACAGGGACGGCGTCGGGTTGGACTTCGGCAGCGCGAATTGGAGGAGACGGCACCTCGGGCGTTTTGGGGCGCGCCTGCGGAGGCGGTGATGCGGGCGACGCGAATTTCAATTCGAGACCCTGCTCCGTAAACTCGGCCATCTCCTTCCCAGTGTGTGGGTCCCAGATCCGCACCGTCCGATCTGCCGCGGCCGAAATGAGCGATGGTCCGATACCGGCGAATGCCAAGCCGGTCACTGCTGCTGAATGTCCGGTCAGGGATCGGATCGACTCGCCCGTGTTCGGGTTCCACACGCGAACAATGTGATCGCGCCCGGCGGTCGCCAACAGGTCCCCTTCCGGACCAAAGACCACTGCCGAGCAACCCGGCTCATGGGCAGCCATAGCCAGCCACTCCTCGCCCCCGGCATCCCAGATTTTCACCACACCATCTTCGCCCGCGGATGCGAACCTCTCGCCATCGGCCGCGTAGGCGACCGAAGACACCGCGCCGCTATGGCCCTTGAGCGTCAGCAACTCCTTACGGCTCTCGAGGTCCCACAGTCGGACCGTCCCATCCTCACCACCGGAGACTAAAGCCAAGCCGTCGGGCGCGTAGGCGAGCGAGCGCACGCCGCCGATATGGCCATTGAGTGTCGCTTCCTCCTGCCCGGTGACCCAATCCCAGACTTTGATCGTCCCGTCGTCGGATCCGCTCGCCGCGTGCAGGTCGTCAGCCGAAAAAGTGACGGCAGACACACCGATTCGGTGCCCGGAAAGCACTTTGAACTCTGACCCGGCTGCGACTTCCCACAACCGGACGGCCCCATTAACTTCGGCGGCGGCCAGGACGGCTCCATCGGGGGAAAAAGCGAGTGCAGTTACGTCGCCGGCATGCCCGCGCAGGGATTGCATCACTTCCCCGGTCGCTGCACGCCAGACGAGAACGGGCGCATTTCCACGCGCCGCGGCGACGATCGACCCGTCCGGAGTGACGGCCAAGGCGTTGAACGCCGATCTCACGCTGCGCTCGCGGGAAGCGCGTTGAATCGACGCAATGATCACCCGCCGCGGTTCGGGAGTGGCGACATGCGGCGCCTTCACGACCGTCCCGGGCTCGGCCTCGACTGGTGCCGCCTCGGCGAACGGCAATTCGCTGGGACCCAACGCTGGGACCACGAACACTGGCGTGCCGGCATCGAGAACCGACTCAGTTGGCTCAACCACCTCCGCGGCAGGAACTGTCTCTTCCACCGGTGCGGCCGCCACGATGATGGCTTCGGGTACCGGTAAGTTGGGCAACTCGATCTCAGACGGGGCTGGCGGAATCGACTCCGCGGGCGCCGGCGTCGGATGATGGACCGGCAAATCGATGTCGGTGGCATCGCCTTTTGCCATCTCAATTTCAGCCGCGGCCGGACTGAGCACCTCCTCGTCGGTGAGTACCTCCTCGGCTGTGAGGTCGCGAAGCGTGATGGGAGGCAATCGAATGTCGAGAGCGGCGGGCGTTTCGGAGCCGCTCGTGGGCGACTCGACACGTGGGACCGAGACCACCGGTGCGACACTCATCGGTGCCTCGGCCGGAACGACTTCGACAGCGGGGCTCACATCGCCAGATGGCAAGTCCAGGCCCGCTGGGAACTCGACAGTGGGAATTGACAATTCGACCGTTGGACCTGGTGCCGGCTCGCCAACATCCTCAAAGATGTCAGGCAAACTCGGCCGGACGATGTCGACGACCGGCGGCGCGCTCGGCAAAGGCGGTGGTGGCGCAATGCTGACGACTGGCGCCGGCGGTGGCTCGGCTGCCGGCGCCGCGGCGGCCTCAGGCGTCGGTGCCGCCGGGGTCGCGGACGGCCGGATGTCACCGATCTTCAGGTCGCCCAGCTTCAGCGCGGACCGGGCGACTGGAACGACAGGGGCCTCCGGCAGCTGAATGTCAGCCACCGTCACAGGGGTCGCCGGCTCCGGAGTCGCAGGCGGAGTCGGTTCTGGCGACCGGGCCGGCGCTGGACCGAGATCTCCGAGGCGGATCGTTTTCCCACCCGACGAGGGGACGGGAGGTGTCGGTGTCGCAAGCGCGCCGGGCCGCATCTTGGAGGCCGCCACGATCGGCTTCGGGCCCAGGCTCGGTCCGAGAATGTCCTCCAGGAGCGGTGTGGTTGGTGGCCCGGTCCACGTATCGACGAACGGGTCGCCGGCCGGCAACGCCGTGGCCGGAGCGGCCGGAACAACGGGAGGCACTGACGGCGCGGCGGCTGGAACAACGGCCGCCGGCGTCGTTGCCGGTGCGACTGGCGGCGGGGGCGTGGCCGGCGTCGGCGCAGCGGGCGGGGGCTTGCGAATGATCGGCGGCGTCGGCGGCTGCGACAAACGGGCCGCCGGAGTCGGGGGAACTGGGCTGGCCGCCGGGGACGGCGCTGAAACGGGAAGAGCGACCGGCGTTGGTGGCGGCGGTGGGGTGATCTTCGCCTCTTGCGCCGCTGGCGCGGGCGGGGGCGGAGTTTCTCGCGATTCGAATGCACCGGTC